>NZ_CCEJ010000003.1:335639-671279 GCF_000750955.1 Criblamydia sequanensis CRIB-18
CTATAAAACACCCCAATCTTCTCCTTTTTTTCAGCTTATTTTTGCATCTCTTCCGATAGAGCTGCCGGTGTTCAAGGATTTAAATGGTTAAAGAGAAAGTGATTTTCTCCTGAGGTACAATTTAAAAAATTCAGGGGTGGATTTGGTCGCAGTCAGGGATTCAAATTTCGATTTTCGATCAGGTGGAAACGGGTTGCCGCCTTGTAATGGGAGAAACTTGGACAAAAGCTGCAGTTTCCAAACTTAGGAAAAAAGCCTTTAAAAAGGATAAGGAAATTGATGAAGTTTGGGATACCTATACCCATTACCCGCTTCATATAGGGGCTCAGGCTATAGGCTCCTTATCTTATTAGAAAGCAATATTGTAGTATGCCAAACCAAAAATAAAAGCCACGACAACTCCAGTTGAGATCGCTGTTTGAATAGTTTGGATTTGAGATAGTGTCCTTCTCCCGATATCCAGGGCATAGTCTGTTCTAGCGACTTGTCCATATAAAGCACTCATAACACGAATAATCTCTTGATCCCCTGATTTATTAATCATTTTTTCAGAGAGAGAAGAGGGTAGCCTTGCTTGAATCCTTTTTTCCCTGCCCATTCCATAAATCATCGAGCCGTTAAACGGTAACTCTTTAATAAATAGGACTTGCCTTTTGATGCTTGTCTTATCGTTAGGGTTTCTAACGACGCCGAACTTGATATTTAAAAAACAACCGGGATTTTTTAAAAATAAGCACTCATAATCAGCTTTCTGATTTTCTTCGACAGCGTCAGAAAAGGCTTCAAAATCTTCTATAACCTGTTGATAATCAGTTATCTTTTTCATTTGAAAAAGAGCGTTTCTAAACCCGTTATCGTCATAATCTACAGGAATGTCTCTAAAGAGTTCTTTCCAAAGAAAATCATCGCAAGATAAATTGTGCCATTTTTTTGAAGCTAAGCCGGCGTTAGCAAGTTCATTAGGATTTAAGTGAGAAAAAATATTTATTAATAATTCATCAGGAAAATCGTTTATTTGTGAATTCATAGTAACTTTCCTTTTTATTTAGTTAATTATTTGTTAGAAAAATATGTTAACACATAAATTATATTTTTAAAAGAATAGATTTATTAGGAGAAATAGTCATTTTATGTAGAATGAGCTTAAAGCGTAAAAATTTTAATTTGGAGGAATGTATGAAAAAAAATGTCCTTAAAATAGGGGTCATTTTCTTTTTCTCAATACTTTCATATCACTCATTTGCAGATGAAACCTTGATCCAAGAACCGAATGTCAATCAAGAGAGCGATTATTTTTCTCCTGACGCCATTTTTAAAGATAATAGAAGAATAAACTTTCAGTTTAATGCTCTCGATACAGCGAAAGATCAATTAAACAAGGTCGATCTTCAAGCGCAAATTGAAGATGCCAATCATTTTCTAAATGGATCGCTTTTCTTTAATAACACCAATAATCCGACTGAAAATTTCAAAGCTAATTCTGAATTCGAGGGGTATCCTTTGGTCCTTCATGTCAGTCAAACTGCAAGACAAGGCACTTTACCTTTTCCGGGAAATTTAATTATAGACAACCCGCCCTCAAAAGAAGAAATAAAAGAATTTTTTGATGCCCATGATTCAAGAAGCGTTCAGCCCAAAAACGTAAGGGTGGATGTTCAAGAGTGGGCCATCGGCCAGGATGGAAAACTGCAAAAAGGTGTGGTGGTTTATGAAGAAGAGCCGCAAGAGTTTCCAAACGTTCAAAAAGTAAAAGTCCTATTCATTATTGATAAACAGCATTTTTCTATTCAATCCGGTGTTCAAGGAACGAAACTTGGGGAAGTATTGGGCGAAAGCCAAGGCTTGCTTGTTTGGGTTCTTCAAAAGCTAAAAAAACAAAATCCGAAAACTGTTGGGGAGACCGCCCAAATTATAAATCAGGCTTTTGATGAATATGCTAAAAGTTTAAAACCTGATTTTAATCAGCTTTATAAGACTGAAGGTGTTCAAGATACTTACGAAAATGCTTTGCCAAAGGCTTATAACCCCAACTACAATCGTTAATGAACGGTCTTTTAATATTAAATGCCGGCTCAAGCACGCTGAAAGCGGCTCTTTTTAGTGTAGAGGGACATAAACTCTCTCCAATTTTTAGAGCGAAGCTTCAATTTAATACAAAAAAAGCTTCTGCCATTGTGAATGGCAGAAGCTTTTTTTTTAAATCGGATAATAAGAAAGAGCAAATAAAGCAGTTTCTTTTAAAGCTAAAAGAAGAAGTCTGTCATTTGGATATTTCTTTGATAGGAATTGGCCAAAGAGTGGTTCATGGCGGGCTTAAGTTTACAAAGACTATAAAAATTTCAAACGCTGTAATCAGAGAAGTTGAAGCCCTTAAAAAGATTGCCCCGCTTCATAACACCCCCTTCTTGGAAGAATATGAAATTTCAAAACGCGTTTTTAAAAAAATCGATCAGTTTGCTTGCTTTGATACCTCTTTTCATCAAACCATTCCGAAATCCTTAAAGACCTATCCCATTCCCTTAGCTTGGAGAAAAAAGGGGATTGAACGTTTTGGATTTCATGGAATTAGCCATAAGTGGTGTTTTGAAAAAGCTATGGAGCTTCTCAAATTAAATCCAAAATCTATTAAAGCGATCACGTGCCACATAGGGTCCGGCGTTTCTTTTACAGCCATTAAAGATGGCAAATCCATTTTTAATACTATGGGATTTACCCCCCTTGAAGGCGCTATGATGGGCACAAGATGCGGCTCTATCGATCCAGGAATTCTTCTTTATCTTCTTCAATCTAAAAGCGTTTCATTAAAAGAATTGGACGAAGGCCTAAATAAAAATTCCGGTCTTCTTGCTCTTTATGGGCATAACGATATGGAAAAATTACTTCAGGATATGAAAAAAGATCATCCTAGGGCTGCCTTCGCATTTGATTGTTTTACCCTAAGCGCCCTTAAAGAGATAGGGGCATTGGCAAGTTTATTGAATGGGATAGATCTCATTTGCTTTACAGGAGGTATTGGTGAAAACGTACCTCTTTTAAGGGAAAAAATTGGGATGAATCTTGCCTATCTAGATTTACAAATCGATAAAAAATTAAATCAGCAAAGTCAAAATCGTTCTATCCATAAAAAAAATTCCCCATGCAAAGCCACTGTCATCTATGCAGATGAAGAGTCCGCTATGGCTCATGAAATAATTCTTTTTTTTAATTATGTCTGAAATTCAAGAATCCATAAGATAACTTTTTGACTATTTTTCCAATTGGCCCCCTTGAATTGAGAAGGCTTGAATGTACACTATCGCTTTGAAAATGCTTTTTGGTGATCGGCTGAAATATTTAATGCTTGTCAGCGCCATCGCTTTTTCTTCTCTCTTAATGGCGCAGCAAAGTTCAGTTTTTTCAGGTTTAATGCTATGGACAACCGCGACCTTGCAAAATACCAATGTCCCTATATGGGTGATGGATACAAATGTTGAGCAAGTCAATGAAGTAAGGCCGCTTGTTGACACAGATTTATCAAGAGTTAGATCTGTACCGGGTGTTTCTTGGGCAGTTCCCTTTTATTTTTCAATTCAGCAAGCAAGGCTCTATGATGGGCGTTTTAAATCGATTCAACTCTTTGGGGTGGATAGCACAACTTTAATTGGCGTTCCAAGAGACATGGTGGCCGGCAATCTCGATGATTTAAGACAAGCCGACGCTGTCATCATTGATGAAGTCGGGGTTTATAAATTAAGCGGGGGAAGAAAACCGCTAGCCGTCGGAGATTCTTTTGAAATTAATGATCATCAGGCCACAGTTGTAGGTATTTGTGTTGCAGCAAGATCTTTTTCCGGAAACCCTTACGTATATACAACTTATGAGAGAGCGCTTGAAATAGTGCCTCCGACAAGAAGCAATCTTTCATTTATTTTAGTTCAGCCAAGGGAAGGGGTGGATCAAGAGGCACTAGCAAGAAAAATTACCGAAACCACAAGACTTAAAGCTTTAACCAATAATCAATTTTTTTGGAGCACTATCTGGTGGTATGTGAATAATACAGGGATCCCTATATCCTTCGGAACTACCATTTTCCTTGGATTTATTGTAGGTTTTGCCGTTTCAGGACAAACTTTTTATACCTTTATTTTGGAAAATTTAAGTAATTTAGGCGCTTTGAAAGCTATAGGGGCGAGTAATAGTCTTCTCTATCGTATGCTCATTTTACAAGCTCTAGTAGCCGGTTTTATAGGCTATGGAATAGGGCTTGGGCTTGCTTCTCTTTTTGGTTTTTCAACTTTGAAAACCGGACAGCCGCCCTATTATATGCCTTACCAGGTGCCTCTTTTTTCCTTTATTGTTGTTTTGCTAATCTGTTTTTTCTCAGCTTTCATAGCCATTAGAAAAATTAGTAAAATGGATGCAGCAGAGGTTTTCCGTGCCTAACGAGGAAATGAAACCATCCATTATCGCAAGGCATGTCTCCAAAACTTATGGGGCTGGCGCTTCACAAATTCAAGCTCTAAAAGATATTTATATGACGGCCTTTGAAAATGAGCTTCTAATGATAGTTGGTCCTTCAGGCTGTGGAAAAACTACCTTATTAAGTGTCATAGCCGGCACGCTTCGATTTGAAGAGGGTGAAGTTGTAGTTCTTAATCAATCACTTAACGGGTTAACAGATGATGAACTCACTTGTTTTCGCCGTGAAAATATAGGCTTTATTTTTCAGCAATACCATTTGATCAAAACGCTGACCGCTTTAGAAAATGTAATAATTCCTTTACTTTTGAATCAAATCAGTTGGAGTAATGGAGAATTTGATGTATTAGATGTCTTGGAAAAGGTGGGCTTAGGCGGTAGAGAATCGAGTTTGCCAAGCCAGCTGTCAGGCGGTCAGCAGCAGCGTCTTGCGATAGCAAGAGCGATCGTTCATAAGCCAAAACTTGTCATATGCGATGAACCAACCTCAGCCCTTGATGCGGCCACAGGAATCGCTGTTTTAGAAATTTTAAAAAAAATTTCTAAGATGCCCGGGCGAACGGTGATTGTTGTCACTCATGATAGCCGTATATTTAAATTTGCCGATCGTATTTACCAAATGGACGATGGACGCATTATTAATTGTGTGACTAACCACGAAGATTTAATAGAATCATGACAATCTTAAAGAAACCCTCATTTTATTTGAGCGCAATAGGCATTTTAATCTCGTTTATCTTTATTTACGTCACCTCATTTACACCAGATCCTTTAATTCTCACCAAAAAACCGGCTCCAAACCCCTATCCCGATTCGATTGCGGCAAGCGGCATTATCGAGGCGACCGATCGCAATATCTCATTAAGAAGCCCGGACCCAGGCCTTGTTATTGCCCTTTATGTAAAGGTTTCTGATGTCGTTAAAAAAGGAGATCTTCTTTTTAAGTTAGATGATCGCGACCTTCTCGCTAAATTAGGTGTTCAAAAAGCAAACATATTAGTTGCAAAAGCAAACATAGCCAAATTAAAGGATCAGCTTGAAAGGCTTGAGTCTGTTGAAGATATAAGGGCTGTTAGCGTTGAGGAAACTAAAACCAAAAGAAGTGAAGTGATGGTTGCTGAAGCTGAGCTAAAAGCAGCTCAAGCTTCTCTTTTAGAAACAAAGCGGCTTATCGATCGAAAATACATACGAGCCCCAAAAGATGGTGTTATCTTGCAAAGCAATATCCGGGAAGGGGAATATGTCTCGGTTGCAGAAGGAGACCCTCCCATCCTTCTTGGCGATGTCGAAAGGCTTCAGGTAAGAGCGGATATCGATGAGCAAAATGCGTCATATTTTAGCCCCGATGAGCCGGCTTACGCGTTTCCAAAAAATAATAGCCAATTAAAAATACCTCTTACATTTGAAAGAGTTGAACCCTACATCATCCCGAAGAGGTCTTTGACAGGGAGAAGTGATGAAAGAGTAGACACTCGTGTTCTTCAAGTGATTTATTCCTTTGATATCCCGAAGGACTTTCAAGTCTACCCGGGCCAGCAGGTGGATGTTTTTATCAAAGCTAATAGGTTAAATATACAAGAAGAGAGCGAGGAGAAAAATCATGAGGCGTAAACTTTCTTCTCAAAATTCCAAAATAACTTTTCTTCTATTCCTTTTCCTTTTTTCATGCAGTGTTAATAAACATTACCATCCTCCGGTAGTTGAGGTTCCCAATTATTGGAAATGGGAAGAGCCTCAAGACAATGATCTTCCGGACGAAAATTGGTGGCTTATTTTTCATGATGAAGACCTTAACTATTTAATTGACCTTGCCCTCATTCAAAATCCGACTTTAGACGAGGCGTTATTTAGAATAGGAGAAGCAAGGGCTCTTGCGGGGATTCAATACGCCAATTATTACCCTCAAATTTCCTTTGAGCCTAATTTTTTTAGACAAGGCTCTAGATCCAATACCGATTTTGGTTTTAACTTAAACATCCCAAACCCCCAGCAGCCGGCAGCGCAAGATATTCCTGAGCGTCTCCTTATTTCTCAGTATCAGGTTCCCTTTAACCTTATTTATGAAATAGACCTTTGGGGTAAGTATAGATCCGGATATTTTGCGGCTGTCGCAAGGCTGCAAGCTGCTTCAGAGGCTTATAAAGTGGCTATTTTGATGCTGACTGAGGAAATTGCGGAAACTTATTTTGATTTATTAACCCTTGATGCCGAAGAGAAAGTCCTTTTAGAGGCGATTGAAGTCAGGCAAAAACAATTAGATATTGTAACGGCAAGGTTTAAAGCCGGCATCGTAAGTTTTGATGATCAAGCTAAGGCTGAAACTGAGCTTATGATTGCTAAAGCTGATGTTGAAACGGTAAAAAGAGATAAGGCCGCAAGAGAAAATGCCATAGCGGTTTTAGTCGGCGAGCTTCCTTCAACTTTTTGTTTTAATCGAGAAGTGCTTGAGAGACATCCTCCTCTTGCATCGACTGTTTTGCCATGCCAAGTTCTTTTAAGAAGGCCGGATCTGCAAGAAGCGGAGCGTAATATTCGTGCTTTCCATGATGAAATCGGGGTGGCTTACGCAGAACTTTTTCCTTCCCTTACAGTCAATGGACAACTAGGTTTTGCAAGCGCGGATAGAGGTAATTTATTTGATTGGGAGTCGAGGCTTTGGTCTTATGGCGCGGCTATCTTTCAAAGCGTCTTTGATGCCGGAAGAAGACAATCGAACATTCAAGCTGCCAAAGCCCGCTATGGGGCTGTCTTTTCAGCTTATAGGAATCAAGTCTTAGTAGCTTTTCAGGAAGTGGAAGATGCACTAGCCACGCTTAAATTTTTACGCGAAAGACAATTTTACCTTGAAAAAGCGGTGGCTTCTGCCACCACAAGTCGAAATCTAGCTCAAGAAAGGTATTTGAAAGGGATTGTCAATTATTTGGAAGTGGTCGATGCCGAGAGAACTCTTTTAGATGTCGCAAGACAGCTTAAAAGAGCTCAAGGTGATCGATTTATAGCCACCGTCAGGCTCATAAGAGCCCTTGGGGGGTAGGGGCTTTTAGTGTCTTTTTTTGTACTTTTCTTTTAAATCGTGAAGAGGCTTTTTTAGACGCTCTTTATCTTTATTAGCCAATCTATCAATATAGAGAACTCCGTTTAAGTGGTCATTTTCATGAAGAAAGTTACAGGCGTAAAAATCGGTTAAGGTTTCTTTGAAGAGCGCCCCATTTTGATCATACGCTTCAATATCTATGCTTTGCGGTCTTGGGACGAAAGCGGAAAGACCCGGAAGAGACAGACAAGCTTCTTCCCACTCAATAAATTCATCACTAAAAGATAGAATTTTAGGGTTAATGTAAACTTTCGGCTCTTGCGGCACTAATTCTTCATCTTCTTCTTCAGTCTCTCTTGGAACAAAAGTTATAAAAATTCTTTTATTCAACTTGACTTGCGTAGCCGCAAGACCAATGCCTCTATGGACATGCATCGTTTCTATCATATCATCGATAAGCTCTTTAAGCTTATCATCAAAAACTGTGACAGGGTCGGCTCTTGTTCGGAGCCATTTGGAACCGTAATAGGCTAAAGATAGAATCATAATAATATAACTCAAAAATTTTTTTAAATATTTTAACAAATTTTTGAAATAATCGCATCTATTTTTGATCCGAATTAGTGATTTCAGAGATAATTTGATTAATTTCATTAGGGAACTGATGAAAAAGACTTGGGTCTAATGTTAAATAATAGGAGGGTTCAATCTTATCGCCGAGGGTTTCAATCAGCTTAGAGCATGAGTTAAGCAAAGTCGCTTTTCCTTCTTTATCTGAAACCAAGATAGGATCTTCAAAAGTAGAGTAAAGATTAAAAGAAACTTCCATTAAATTGCATTTCCAAAAGTTCTCCTCCTTAATTAAACCAAGCTTTTTTCTAAGGGCGGGCAACTTGATCAGGGTAAAATTCTTATCTTGAACTTTAAAGATTTTAGGCGTTTCGTGGCGGTTTAATTTTTCCGAGAGATGCAGGAGCTTTTCAAAAGGAGGCTCCTTTGGCAGATTCAAGGAGAGGTTTCGAAGAGAGATCCAAATATCATCGTCTGATAATAATATGTAAGAAGAGTAGGCTGCATCTATTATGGAGCCGTTATCTTTTCGATGGGAGATTTCCTTTAAAAATCGGTTAAGGGAAGGCCCGATTAATGGAAGGAATAAAGACTCGTATTTTACAGTTAAACTTGTGAGTTCTTTTAAAAATTCTATGAGCATAGCTTCGAAAGCGACTATTTTTGGATAACAATAAATATTCTGATACATAAGACGTCTTGCTATAAGAAAATGTTCTATGGAGCCAAGGCCTTGAGAGGTAAGGCCAAGCCTGTGGGAACTATTTGTCTCAACCGCTGTAAAACAAGAAATTAACCAATTAAGATCAAAAGTGCCATAGGTGACACCGGCAAAGTGGCTATCTCTTAGTAGATAGTCGAGACGATCCGCATCGAGTTGCGAGGCGATGATATCTGATGTTAAAAGCCAATGGGGCTTCCATGCTTTTAAGGCATCTTGTCTTTTTTTTCCTTTTTTAGTGATGAGGTCTGTGATCAAAGAAATGTGATTATCAAGACCATGTTTTCTAAAAACTTCTACAAAGTCCTCGGAATTTAAAATTTTTGAAGTCCAGTCTTCATGATGGACAGAGATTCCAAGCGTTTTAAAAAAAGATTCAAAAGTATGGGAAAAAGGACCGTGGCCTATATCATGCAGAAGAGCTGCCGAAAGAAGGATTTTCTCCGAGAGTTCGTCAAATTCTTCTAAGAAACCTTGCCTTTTAATTTCCCTTACAATTCTAAAGGCTAAAAAACTCGTTCCAAGCGCATGGCAAAATCTTGTATGAGAGGCGGTTGGAAAGATGAGATCGGATAAGGCAAGCTGTTTAATTCGCCTTAGCCTCTGCATAGCGGGAAGATTTACAAGATCTACAAGGAGTGCCTTAAAGTGGCTTGGAAATTCCATGACTTGATGGATGGCGTCGTAAATGATGTAGGGAGTTTCTCTCTTCTTTGTCATAAAATCCTTTTTAAAAAGAAAACGGATAGGTGGAGAATAAAAAAGATAAAAAAAGTACAATAGTGTGATTATTAATTAAATTCACTAAAGTTTATGCCTATTCATTTCGCTATCCTTCCTAAAGAGTCTGAAGAAAAAGGAGCTTTGGCCCTGGCTTTTTTTGAAAATGAAGTTTTTCAAAAAAGGCTAACTGAAGCTGAAGCTTTAAGAATAGCCGGATCCAAAGAAAAGCAAGCCATACAAGAGTTATCTAAAGCTTCTATTACCCAAAATAGCAAGGAAAAGCCTGATTATATTCTTATTTCGGCTTCTAAAACTTTTGCGTGCCTTAAAACCATAGCTGCCCTTGGCCGTCTTTACTTTAACAAAATTAAATTAGTGCCGGACTTTTTCTCAGAGGTAAACTTATTTTTCCAAATACAAGAAAAAGAAGGAAAATACTTTATTATCCCTTTTTATGGAAAGGAAGAGGGGCTGCAACCCCTTCTTGAATGTGATTTTATTTTTCCCGGCAACCCGAATTGGTTTATTAAAGGCATGCTTTTAAAAACATTCCACACGGATTTGGAATCAAAATGGGTGAAGAAAGTTAAAAAAGGGGAGCTTTATTTAGAAAATAAAGAGGAGCTCAAAAATCTTATCGATGAAGTTAATGAAGATGAGGGATTTGCTCCAAAAGTACGTTTGAATTTTAATGAGAAAGAAGGGGATGAGGAAGCTTTTCCAAGGCTAAAGCTCAAAGATCGTTTTGGAACAGAGGTCGAGATAACATTTAAAGCAGGAGATCAGATTTTATCCTATCCTGAGATGGCAAAGAAAGATAAGGGGACTCTTAGTTATTATGAAAAAGATCTTATGGAAGCGGGTTATGAAAAAAATCGCGCCATAGAGGGTATTTTTTCAGCCGGCACAGAAAAAGCAAAAAACGCTCTTTATTTTCTTCTTGAATGCGGTTGGCAGGTTTTTGATTATTTGGATCGCGAAGTTTTATTGTCTTCAAAAAATGATCTTCATCTCAACTATGAAAAAGAAGGCCTTTTTTTGAAAGGAGCGTTGTCTTTTCAAGGTCAAGAGACCGATTTAAAAGAGGCCTATCATGCCTTAAAAAAAGATGATTACTTTATCCCCTTATCTAAGGATAAAGTGGGCTTGCTTCCAAAAGAGGCTTACAAGCCTTTAAAAGAAGCCATCCGGATCGGTCAAGACGCAGGATCAAAAGGCATACGCCTTGAAAAAACGCAAATGCTGAATGAAAAGGTTCTAAGTGCATTTGATGAAACCGGCATGGATAGCAAAATTAAAACCCTTAAAGCCAATTTGTCAAATTTTGGAAACATTTCAGAAACAAAGCCCGGCCCCTCCTTTAAAGGATCCCTGCGTCATTATCAGCAAATAGGCTTGAATTGGCTTTTCTTTTTAAAGCAATATGGCCTTGGCGGACTACTAGCTGATGATATGGGGCTTGGAAAAACAGTTCAAGTCATTGCTCTTCTTTCCCTAATCAAAGAAGAGGGAAAGCACTTAATTGTGGTGCCGACCTCTCTTTTATTTAATTGGCAAAGAGAGCTTGAAAAATTCTTAAGAGACATTTGCTTTTATTGCCACAATGGAAAAGATCGTCTTGAAGAACTTGATCCCGATAAAAATGAAATTATTTTAACAAGCTACGCCCTTTTAAGAGAGGATTTGGAATTTTTTCAAAATTACAGCTATTCTTCCCTTATTTTAGATGAAGCTCAAAACATTAAAAACGCAAAAACAAAAACGGCTTCGGCAATTTTTTCTTTACGATCCAACTTTCGAATCGCTATCACAGGAACCCCTGTTGAAAACAGAATAGAAGAGTTATTTTCCATTTTTGAATTTCTAATGCCTTCTTTTACGACAGAAAAAATTAAATCCAATCTTATCGAAGAAAGTTTTGAGGGCATGGGGTCTTCTACAAGAAAGAAGTTTAAGCCTTTTATTTTAAGAAGAACGAAAGATGAGGTAGCAGAAGAGCTCCCTGAAAAAATAGAACAGACGGTCTTTCTTGAAATGGAAAAAGAGGAAGCTCTTGGTTATGAGCGTCTCTTTAAACAGGAAAAAGACTTTTTAAGAGAGCTTCTTGAAGGCGAAGAAAAAGTCCCGACCCTGCAAATCTTCGAACTTATTTTAAGGCTAAGGCAATACGCTTGCCACCCCATGCTTGTAAGCTCTCTTTTAGATGAAACGCAGCAAATCAAAGAATCTGTCAAATTCAATCGTTTGATAGAGGAATTAAAAGAAATTAGAAACGAAGGCCGCAAAGCGCTTGTATTTTCCCAATTCACCAAAGTTTTAGATTTAATTTCAAATGCCTTAAAAGAAGAACACATTGAATTCAGCCGATTGGATGGCTCTCAAAACGTTAGAGAAAGGGAGGCCAATATCAAGAAATTTAAAGAGAATCCTGAAATCAGTCCCTTTTTAATTAGCTTAAGCGCGGGAGGGGTAGGTTTAAATCTTCCTGAAGCGGACACAGTTATTCTCTATGAGCCTTGGTGGAACGAAGCTAAGGAGCGTCAAGCCATCGATAGAGCTCATAGAATCGGAAGAAAAAATGTGGTTTTAGCTAAACGCTATATCTATAAAAATACGATCGAAGAAAAAATGATGCTCCTTAAAGAGAAAAAAACTAAAATTTCTAACTTTATTCTTGATGAGGATTTTAATGGTGAACTCACAAGATCTGATTGGAATTTTCTTTTTGATTTATAGCAAAAATCGCTATAGATACCACTTATGTGGCAAACAGAATCGTACTCCTTATCAACCTTAATTTTTTTGCATCTTCTTGGCTTGATTTATTTCATTGCCATTAGCGGGCTCTTCATTCAATTTCGAGGGCTAATCGGGCAAAAGGGAATACTCCCTTTAGATGAATTTAAAACACTTCTTTTCAACCGTATTGGCAAAAAAGCTTATCGAAAAATACCGATGCTTTTCTGGTTTGGGAAGGGGGATGCTTTTATGGGCGCTGTTTTCGGAGTCGGCCTTTTAGCGTCTCTCTTATTATTTTTAGGGTTTGCCAAGCCTCTCATGATCCTCATTTTGTATGGGGTGTATATTTCTATTATTTATGCAGGACAGGATTTTCTAGGATTTGGCTGGGAGTTATTTTTAATAGAAATTACAACTCATGCTTTCTTCCTAAGTTTAACCACCCTTCCGAATCCTCTTGTATTTATCAGCTTTAATTTTTTAATCTTTCGATTTCATTTTGAAGCAGGCACTGTAAAATTTGAGAGCCGCGATCCAAACTGGAGAAATTTGACCGCGCTAAGCTATCATTATCAGACTCAACCTATTGCCAATGCCACAGCTTGGTATGCCCATAAACTGCCTCTTTTTTTTCAGAAACTCTCCTGTCTTTTTATGTTTGCAGCAGAATTAATAGTGCCCTTCGGGATTTTCTTTAATGAACCCATACGATTGATTACTTTTTTTATTTTAGCCTCTCTTCAATGGTTTATTTGGCTGACGGGTAATTTCTCTTATCTTAACTATCTGACATTGACTGTTCTAGTTGTATTAATCAGTAATCGTTTTTTAGAGCCGTTATTTGGCCCGGCCCCCAATGCAGAAACCAATTTCTACCTTAGTATTTTTCTCTATGTTGTGGGAAGCTTTCTTTTATTTGTCCAGGTGGTCGCTTTTGCCAATCACTTTTTTCCAAATAGAACCTTTCAAAAAATTCTTAACCCCTTAAGAACCCTATTCTTTGGCAATCGGTATGGCATTTTTGCCGTTATGACGACGAAACGTTATGAAATTGTGGTCAAAGGAAGCGAGGATGGCACCGTTTGGAAAGAATACCTTTTTTTTCATAAGGCTTCAGAAATTACAAGAAGGCCCACAAGAGTCTCTCCTTATCAACCAAGATTAGATTGGCAAATTTGGTTTTTGCCTTTTTCTACCTTTGATAGCGAGCATTGGTTTCAAAGATTTCTAACCCGTCTTCTTGAGGGGGAGGAGTCTGTTCTAAAGTTAATCCGAAAAAACCCGTTTGAAGACAAACCACCAAAATACATTAAGGCGGTTGTCTATGATTATGTTTTTAGCGATAAAAAGAAAAAAAAAGAAACAAAGGCTTGGTGGGAAAGAACTTATATCGGGAGATATACACCAACCTTGACGCTGAAGGGAAAAGATAACAAATGAGTGATGATGACAAAAATAGCTTAAAGCAAGTGTTCACCTTTATGACTGTTCCCTTTGTTCTAGGGGTTCCTCCTGTGATCGGATGGCTTATTGGAAGCTTTCTTGATAGAAAAATGGGAACCGATCCTTATTTTATGTTCATTTTTATAGCGCTTGGGTTTGCAAGCGGCTTTCTTGAATTTTATAAAATGGTAAAGAGATTCGGAAATGGGGAATGAGTTTTTAATTAAAGAGTTCATTTTTAGTGTTCTAACAGGCACAGCTCTTATGAGCATAAACATGGTATTTATAAAGAAGCTTGGCGAAGCCTGGATTTCCAAAAACCAAAAGCTCATGGCTTTTTCCCTTCTTATCCTGCTCAAGTTTCCTTTTCTCTACTTTATCGGCTACGAACTATTGAAGTTAGAAGTGGTACAACCTATTGGGCTTATTGTAGGCCTTAATATTTCTATGTTAGGAAATGCCTTTTTAGTATTACAAAAGCAAAAGCATATTTTTATTAAATCGTGAAACCAACAAGATTAAATGTGTTTATCATCCTTTAATTCAATTGCTTATTTTGCAAGTGTTATTGAAGAGCCGCCGAATATTTTAACGCTTGTTTATCAATTGTTCCAAGATACTCCTTGGGCACAGTTCATGCACGCCTATGAAAACATATTTTTTTCAATTATAGCAGCTCTTCTTGTGGCATTATTTTTTCAAATTGGCCTAAGAAAAAGAGAGTTAATTCCGGAAGGCGCCCAAAATTTCGTAGAAACTTTCGTCGAAAGCATATTAAAAATTATTTCGGGAGTTCTTG
This sequence comes from Criblamydia sequanensis CRIB-18, assembly GCF_000750955.1. Classification (NCBI taxonomy): domain Bacteria; kingdom Pseudomonadati; phylum Chlamydiota; class Chlamydiia; order Parachlamydiales; family Candidatus Criblamydiaceae; genus Candidatus Criblamydia; species Candidatus Criblamydia sequanensis. The sequence goes on from NZ_CCEJ010000003.1 coordinate 350,127, forward strand.
GACCTGATGGGGTAAAATACATTCCTTTCCTTGGAACTCTTTTTATTTACATATTGGTCATGAATTTGATGGGGCTTGTGCCTCTTATGAAAGCGCCTTCCTCGAGTTTAAATATCACTATCGCGTTAGCGCTCTGTGTGTTTTTTTATGTTCAGTATCTAAATGTTAAAAATTTTGGTTTTTTTGGTTTTTTGCACCATATGGCAGGCTCTCCAAAAAATTTGCAAGGTTGGCTTCTAGCTCCGATTTTATTTCCTTTAGAACTTCTTTCTCAAATTTCAAGACCGGTCACCCTCTCTTTAAGACTTTTTGGCAATGTTATGGGAGAGGAAGCTTTGATCGGCTATTTTGCGCTAGCTGGAATTTCTTATTTTATACATGACTATTTTCCTTTAGGCCTTCCCTTGCAGCTGCCTTTTATGCTATTGGGATTATTAACAAGTTTTATGCAGGCTCTTGTTTTTACACTGCTCAGCACAGTTTACATTTTGCTTTCAAAGCCGGATGAGAAACATGGGCATTAGAGAAGCTATTTTTTTTAGAATTTAACAAAGGATTTTTTATGGACACAGGTACCGCATTTGCATTGGCAGCCCCCTTAGCTATCGGTATTGCCGCTTTTGGCTCAGGGATTGGTCTTGGTCTTGCCGTGAAAGGAGCTATGGAAGCTATAGGAAGACAACCAGAAGCATCAGGAAAAATTTTGACGACGATGATTATTGGCGCAGCTTTAATTGAAGCCTTAACCATTTACGCACTTATTGTCTTCTTTATTACCCTTGGTAGAACAGGTTAATATAAATGGACATTGAGATCGGTCAAATACTTACGCAGATGGTCGCTTTTTTAATCATGCTCTTCATCTTGAAAAAATTTGCATGGAAGCCTCTTCTTACTTTGCTTGAGGAGCGGAAAAAAAGGATCCAATCTGAATTTGAATTTATCGATTCCCAAAAAAAAGAACTCGAAAGAATTAAAAATTCATATCGGGATAAACTGGATGAGATTGACGGGACGGCTAAAGCTAAGTTTCAAGAAGCCCTTGCTAAAGGGCGTGAAAAAGCTCAAGCGATTGAAGAAGAATCAAGGTTTAAAGCTAAAGAGATCCTAGCTAAAGCTGAAAGCGATATCAAAAGAGAAATCAGTAAAAGTAAAACAGAATTAAAAAATGATATCGTAAACCTTGTCACTCAATCTACAGAAAAAATTATTTTTGAAACCTTAGATGCTAAGAAAAAAGATGAGCTGTCCAAGGAAATTGCTGAAAAAATCGAGTTTATAAAATGAGCGCAGTCATTTCGAAAGCTTATTCCAAAGCTCTCTTTCATTTAGCGGATTCTAAAGATGATAAGCTAAAAAGGTGGAAAAAGGAATTAGAAGAGGTTCTTCATATTTTCGAAAAATTTCCAAAGCTAAACTCATTTTTTACATTGGCGGTTATAAAAGAGAAGGAAAAGGAAAAATTTTTAGAAAAAGTTTTTAAGGGAAAAATGGATGATGAGCTGTATCAATTCCTTTTATTTTTGCTTAAGAAAAAGTTTTTAGTTCAGTTGGAAGGTATTGCTTCTTCGTATGCCACACTTGTAAAAGAACATTTTAATATCTTGGAAGTCCACATGGTTTCAAGCTCGCCCATGGACGAAAAGTCAAAGAAAATTCTTCTTGAGAAACTTGAATCCACTTATGGCAAAAAAGTGGATATCGTCGAAAAAGTAGACCCTAAATTACTAGGAGGGTTTATTTTAAAAATCGGCGACCAATTTATTGATGCCAGCATTAAGGGAAGACTTGTTGAGTTAAATCAAAAGCTTTTGTCACTTCATTTTTAGAGAAGGGTTAAAAAATGGGTATAGATACCAATGAAGTATCTTGGGTTATTGAAGAAGAGATAAAAAAATTTGAAGGCAAGATTTCATTAGATTCTGTCGGACATGTTTTGCAAGTGGGTGATGGGATTGCCAAAGTTTATGGTTTAGATGAAGCTATGATGTCCGAGCTTGTTGAGTTTCCAAATGGAACTAAGGGAATGGTTTTGAATTTGGAAGCTGAAAGCGTTGGAGTGGTATTATTTGGCAGTGATCAAGAAATTAAAGAGCATGACCTCGTTAAAAGAACGGGAAAAGTCGTTTCGGTACCGGTTGGTGATGCGCTTCTTGGAAGAGTTGTGAATCCTTTAGGTGTACCCCTTGATGGCAAAGGGCCTATCCATTCGGAATTCATAAGGCCCGTTGAAAGCCCGGCGCCAAATGTGGTCGAAAGAAGCCCGGTTAATGAGCCTTTAATGACGGGTGTAAAATCAATTGATGCCATGATCCCAATCGGAAGAGGTCAACGAGAGCTTATTATTGGCGATAGACAGACGGGTAAAACGACTATTATCCTTGATACTATCTTGAACCAAAAAGATACGGACATGCATTGCATCTATGTGGCCATTGGACAAAAAGCTTCTCAAATCTCCCAAATTGTCTCTTTATTAGAGCAGCATGGCGCTATGGAATATACAACTGTTGTGGCTGCGACAAGCGCGGATCCGGCCCCTTTGCAATATTTAGCCCCTTATGCCGGCGCAGCCATGGGGGAGTATTATCTTTACAATGGTAAAAACGCGATCTGTTTTTATGATGACTTGTCAAAGCATGCCCAAAGCTATCGCCAGCTTGCTCTTCTTTTAAGAAGACCACCCGGCCGAGAAGCTTACCCTGGAGATATATTCTATCTTCACTCAAGGCTTCTTGAAAGAGCGGCCAAGTTAAATAATGAGCTTGGGGGAGGCTCTTTAACTGCAATTCCAGTGATTGAAACACAAGCTGGAGATGTCGCAACTTATATCCCAACCAATGTGATTTCTATTACAGACGGTCAAATTTTCTTGGAGTCGGATCTTTTTTATGCAGGCGTAAGGCCTGCCATCAACGTCAGCTTATCGGCTTCAAGGGTCGGTGGAAAAGCGCAAAGCAAAGCCATGAAAAGAGTCGCTCAAAGCTTAAGGCTAGATCTTGCGCAATTTAGGGAGCTTGCCGCTTTTTCTCAATTCGGCTCAGAACTTGATGACGCTACAAAAGCTCAGCTTGATAGGGGAGAGAGGATGGTTGAAATCTTAAAGCAAGGAAAATTAGATCCGCTATCCCTGGCAAGACAAGTGATCATAATTTTTGCCGGTGTCAAAGGATTTTTAGATGATATCCCTATAGAAGATATTAGAAGCTATGAAGAAGAGCTTTACCCTTTCGTAGAAAAAAATTATAGGTCTATCCCGGATGCCATTTTTGAAACAAAAGATTTAAACGAGGAAAATGCCAAACTGCTAGAAGAGGCAGTTAGAAAGTTTACAAATGATTTTAAACAAAAACGAAGAAAAGACTAAGGTTTAAAATTCCATGGCGACGCTTCGTGAAATTAGAAGACGGATAAAATCTGTTGAAAATATTAAGCAAATCACAAAATCCATGGAAATGGTTGCAGCAGCTCGCCTTCATAAAGCTGCTTTAAAAGCTGAACAAACAGGCCTTTTTTCACGAAAAATGGAAGAGGTTTTAAACCATGTGTTAGAATCCAGCGAACAATTGACGCATCCTTTTTTTGAAAAAAGAAAAGACGATAACATTGGCTTGTTAATTGTAGGAGCAGATAGAGGGTTATCCGGTTCCTATAATAGCAATTTATTTGCAGCCATCGATCGTTTCTTAGAGAAATATGATAAAGAAAAAGTAAAACTTTATATTTTTGGTAAAAAAGCACTGGAACATTACGAGAGAAGGAAGTGGAATATCCCATTAACTCAGCTTGACTGGGGAGGAAAAACCACGTTTAAAGATATAAAGAAAATTTCCGATCTGCTTTTTACTTCCTTTTTATCTTATGAGTTTAATGAACTTTGGATGGCATCCACTCGCTATATTTCGATTTTTAATAGGAAAGTTGTGATTGAAAAGTTTTTACCTTTAAAAAAATCGCCTCGGGAGAAAGATAAACAAAGTGTCGATTTTGTTTTTGAGCCTAGGGTAGAAGAATTATTGCAAGAGCTTATAACTCGTTTTTATCTTGCTAAGATACAAGCGGCTTTAGATGAATCGTATGCCGCAGAGCTTGCTGCAAGGGTGGTATCCATGGGCTCTGCAACTAAAAATGCTGAAGATATGATTCATAAATTAACTCTTATTAGAAATAAAGTAAGGCAAGCTAGTATTACAAAAGAAATGCTTGAAATTTCAGCAAGTGTCGAAGGAATGAGCGGAAGGTAAGAATATATGGCTGAAGGAATTGTTAAACAGATAATAGGTCCGACAATTGATGTGGAGTTTCCGGAAGATCACATTCCAAACATTTTAAACGCAATTGTTGTTAAAGATCCTCAAAAAGGGATAAATTTAACGGCTGAAGTTGCGATTCAGCTTGGAAATAACACGGTTCGCTGCATTGCTCTATCTTCGACAGACGGCCTTGTTAGAGGCATGAAAGCAATTGATACAGGAAGCCCGATCGAAGTTCCTGTCGGCCCGGCTACCCTTGGCCGTATTTTTAATTTGCTCGGCGAGCCTATTGATCATTTAGAGCCTCTTCCTAAAAACACTCCAAGAATGTCCATTCATAGAGAGCCTCCTTCCTTGGAAAGCCAGGAAACCAAAAGCACTATCTTTGAAACAGGTATTAAAGTCATTGACCTTTTAGCGCCTTTCCCTAAAGGAGGGAAGGTAGGCTTATTCGGGGGAGCCGGCGTCGGCAAATCCGTTATTGTAATGGAGCTTATCCGAAACATCGCAGAGCACGGAGGCCATTCTGTTTTTTGCGGAGTAGGGGAAAGGACAAGGGAAGGAAATGACTTATGGCTTGAGATGAAAGAATCAGGGGTTCTTGAAAAAACATGTCTTGTGTTTGGGCAAATGAATGAACCTCCGGGAGCACGATTAAGAGTGGCTCTAAGCGGTCTTACCATGGCTGAATTTTTTAGAGATAAGGAAAGGCAAGACGTTCTTTTATTTATTGATAATATTTTTAGATTTATTCAAGCAGGTTCTGAAGTCTCAGCGCTTCTTGGCAGAATGCCCTCAGCTGTAGGTTACCAACCCACCCTAACAACTGAAATCGGCACTCTAGAAGAGCGCATAGCCTCCACAACTTCAGGCTCTATTACTTCAGTTCAAGCCATTTACGTTCCGGCAGATGACTACACAGACCCGGCTCCTGCAAGTTTATTCAGCCATTTGGATGCAGCTATTGCTCTTTCAAGGCAAATTGCAGAACTTGGAATTTACCCGGCAGTCGATCCGTTAGCTTCCACTTCAAGAATATTGGATCCTTGGATTATTGGAGAAGATCACTATCGGGTGGCAAGACAAGTGCAAAAAGTGCTCCAGCGCTACAAAGAACTGCAAGATATTATCGCAGTCTTAGGTATTGATGAGCTTTCAGAAGAAGACAAACTCATTGTAGCAAGAGCTAGAAAAACGCAAAAATTCCTCTCGCAACCTTTCTTTGTTGCTGAAACATTTACCGGAAAACCGGGTAAGTTTGTTAAGCTTGCCGATACCATAAAAGGCTTTGAAATGATTATGAAAGGCGAAATGGATAATATTCCGGAACAAGCCTTTTATATGGCGGGCGGCATTGAGGATGTCTTTAAAAATGCCGAAAGAATGAAAAAAGAAGAAAAAAAGTGACGTTATGTATCATTTGATGGTGCTTACCAAGAAAAAAACGTACTTTGACGGCAAAGCGAGTTCTTTAATAGTTCCCGGCACTATCGGGTATATGCAGATTCTTAAAGACCACTCGCCGATCATCGCTTCTTTAAAACCCGGCAAGATGCAAGTTAGAAATGGGCAAGGTGAAGAAGTACTCTACGCTATTTCAGGAGGTATTTTCGAATTTAATGAAAATAACGCTCTTGTTCTTGCCGATACGTTAGAAAGTTCTGATGAAATTGATATCGAAAGAGCTGAAGCTGCTTTAAAAAAAGCGCTTCACCGTTTGGAATTTGATAGCGAAACAATCGATATCCATCGTACTATGCAAGCCATTTTAAGGGCTCAAATTAGAATACAAGTTTATGAAAAAGGGCGTTCCCAATAAACAAAAAGGATCTCTTGTGCTAAGAAATTTTCTCATTTTTTTTAGTGTTTTAATTTTTCAAAGTTCCTTAATTTCCGGGGATATAAAACCGAATTGCAGGAAAAACAACTATAATGGGTGTTGTCAGGAAGCTTGTTTTAACTCTTGTCATATAGCAAACGACTGTTGTTTTAAAGATCCTTGTTGTTTTAATGAGTCTTGCCTCGATTTCGGATGGGGTTGCGGAGAGGATTTTTGCTGGGATAATCCTTGCGGATTTGACCCTTGCAACGGCGATTTTGGCAAAGGATGCTGTAACCTAAATAAAAAACTTTGCTGCAGTGATAAAAATAAAAATGCTTGCGGCGCACTTGGATTTGATCGCGTTGATGATGGCTGCGGAATTGGAAATAAAAAGGGATGCTGCGGCGGTATTGGGTTTAATCGAACGGAAGTAGGCCTAAATTGCAATAAGCTTCCCTTTAATTGCGCTCGCAATCTTGATGATCTTTTTTTAAGTGATAAGCATCCGATTAAGAAAAAATTGGATAAAATTTTTAAGAAAAGAAGAGCTACCGCTTCAATGGAAGAATTAAATGAATCGGACTTTTATGTTCTTCATTGGGCAGGGGATAGACACCCGATTGTGGCAAGACACCCCGCCTTAAGAGGGTATGTCGTTAAACTATTTGTAGACACCCAAAATGTCGGAAATGGTTATGAACACTTTGCAAGAAGGGTTCATAATGCAAGAGAAATTGCTTGCTACATTGAAGAAAATGGTTTAGGAAATTTTTTTAAAGTACCTGAAAAGTGGCTTTACAAAATCAAGGATGCTGACGAAGAAACACAAGTTGCTTATCTTTTGATTGCAAAAGATGTTAAACCCCTTTCTCCTAATAAAAATAAGCTAAAGTGGAAGAGAAGAAACTTTGGGCAAGTTCGTTTAGAAGCTGTCTTTGGGATTATTGACAACCTTGGACTTTTTGACTCGGTTTACATTGATAACATCCCTTTTTGCGAAGATGGTAAAATAGCTATTATAGACACAGAGCATTTAGGAAAATGGCCGGTGAACTTTTCTAAATTAACCCCTGTTTTCCATCCCTCTCTCCAGGTTAGATGGCTAAAATTAATTGAATGCAGAAGAACACATTAGGTATGAGCGTACTAATTCAAGATCTCGTTCTGAATCAATTGGAAACCCAATATTACAAGTGGACCAAAGAGAGCTCGGAACAAAAAGAAGTCGAGTATTTTTTAGACGGGCATTCCGTAAAAGTTATTTTTCAGAGAGGAAGTCATATTTCTTTAGACGAGGGCAGGAGAAATAATTGCATTCCAAATAGTATTAATGTACCGACAGAAAACCCTGAGATTTCGAAAATTTTTAAGCAGCGTTTTCCAATGAATAACGAGAAGATTTCCACACTTAAAATTTCTACCAATTGCATATTTAAAGTTCGCTATTTTAATTCTTATCAGGAGATGAAAAAAATTTTAGAAGAAGAAAAAGAGTGCAATAGACCTAAAGTCGACACCCATTGGCATCCGGACCCTTGCTATTGCGTTCTTTTTTAGTTATTTAGGCAATTTCTTAAAAGCGCTTAAAGCCTTTTCTCTTTGAAGGGAATGATCAACTATCGGGTAAGGGTAGTTTTCTCCAAGAGTGACACCCGATTTTACCAAAATTTCTCGAGGTGCATTCCACGGCTCATGAATGTATTTATTGGGAAGATTTTTTAATTCCGGCACCCATTTCCTAACGTATGAACCTTCAGGGTCAAATTTTTGTCCCTGCAGCGTGGGGTTGAAAATACGAAAATAAGGTGCCGCATCAGCTCCGGAGCCTGCCACCCACTGCCAACTTGCTGAGTTATTAGCAAGATCTGCATCGACAAGCGTATCCCAAAACCAAGAAGCTCCCTTTTGCCAGGGGATCAAAAGATCTTTTGTCAGAAAGGATGCGACAATCATTCTTACTCTATTATGCATCCAACCTATCTGCCAAAGCTCTCTCATGCCGGCATCTACGATAGGATAACCGGTTTGACCTCTTTGCCAATCCTTAAGATGCTTTTCATTGATATCCCAGGGAAAGTTCTTGAATCTTGAAACAAAGGGCTCCTCAGGCAACTCTTTAAAATGGTAAAGTAAATGATAGGAAAATTCTCTCCAAAATAGTTCGCTTTTGAATTTGTCAATGTCATGAGAGGTGTCGCTTTCTTTTTCCAACTCTTGCTTTAGGGCTTCTAAGATAGTATAGGGGGATATTTCTCCAAAATGTAAATGAGGGGAAAGATAGGAGGTAGTCCCCAATGATGGAAAATCTCTTCCTTCCGAATATTCAGTGAGGTTCCTTTTTATAAAATGAGTTAGCCTTTTATGAGCGCCGCTTTCTCCGGGTTCCCAAAAGTTAATAATTTCTTTGGCCCAGTTAGGTTTTTCGGGAAGAAGATCGAAGCTTTGAAGGCTTTCTGTTTTAAGGGGTTTTGCAAATCCTATGGCTTTTTTCGGAGCAGGGAGAGGGAGTCTAAAGTCAAAATCTTTTAAGCAATAATTCAAAAACCTTGTAAAAACTTTAAAAAAACTTCCTTGGGAGGTTTTAGCCTCCCAAGGTTCGACAAGGAGGTTGGCTTTGTAGGAGTGAAAATCTAAAGAGCTACGTTTGAAAATTTCTTCTAACCGATCATCGCTTAACAATGAGTCGGGTTCATAATGGCGATTAAAAAAAATTTCGCGTGCGCTTGTCTCTTTAATAATTTGTTTTAATTCTTCATCAAGCTTGCCTTTTCTTAGAATCAGTTTTAAACCGATTTCTTTTAAGGATTCTTGAAGGGATTTTAGGCTAAATTCGAGCCAAACTCTTGAAGCGCTCCCCATTTTCCAATTTTTTTGTGAAGCATCATCTAAAACATAAATTGGAATAATAGGTTTATTTCTTTTTATTGCTTCAATAAGAGCCGGGTTATCTCGAATCCTTAAGTCTTGCTGAAAAATAAGAATGACAGGGTCATCCATGGCTTAGCTCTTTGTTTTCAAAATTAAACTAAAAATTTGTACAAAGGCAGCTCAGTTTTAAATTAAAAAAGAATTTCGATGAAGTCTATTTTATCTTTTGGCAATTGGGACAAAAGTGTGTCCCTCGCGTTGCAACTCTAATTTTAACAATAAGAGAGCCGCAAACCAAACAAGGCTTACCATCTTTTCGAAATACTTTCAATCTATTTTGATTGCTGCCACCTTTTCCCTTTGCTGAAGCGTAGTTGCTTCTATGATTTCCAAGGGTTGTGCCGTTATTCTCTATTCCTGTTTTAAGCACCTCTTGAATAGCTAAAACAAGTCTTTCCGTCTCTTTTAAAGTAAGACGGTTTACGATTTCTTGGGGGTGTAATTTTGAAGCAAATAGAGCCTCATCAACATAAATATTTCCAAGACCCGCAATTTTAGTTTGATCCAGGAGAAAAGCCTTTAGAGTTCTTTTGCTTTTACTAAATAAGGCTTTAAGTGTCTTAGCGTTAAAGGTCATGCTAAAAGGTTCCATCCCAAGTTTTGGAAACGGGTCCTTTTCTTCTGAATAATGGATGCGGCCGAATTTTCTTTGATCTTCAAAAACAAGCACTCGCTTAGAACCTAGAAAAAACTTAGCTCTTTCATGCTTATGGAAGTCTTTTATCTGATTTTGAATCCATAATTTTCCGGTCATTCGCAAATGAAAGCCTAATATAAACCCCTTAAAAACAAAAACAATCCATTTCCCCCGTCTATATATATTTAAAATTTTGGCATGAGTTAGTTTTTTATGAAGGTCCTGTTCGGAGATATTTTGCAAAACTTTAGAAAAAGAAAAACTCATTTTGGAGATAGTGTCTCCAACTAATTGATTTTCAATGAGTTCTCCGACAATGGTTTCAACTTCTGGCAGCTCAGGCATAAGTGAAAAGCTTTACGCACCGGTTCACAAGGAAAAACCGGTGCGTGAGTGGTTTAAAAATTTTAAATAGATCAGCTATTCTTTTTTTTAGAAAGTTTCTTTGGATTATTGGGGATGATTTTTCTTACAGGCTTTTTATTATTTCCCGCATCTTTTTGGATAATTCTTTTTTTGCCATTGTCTTTTGGTTTTTCTTTAATGGCGGGTTTAGCTGGCTTCTGAGGTTTTTGGGAAGCCTCAGGCGATTTCATAATGGATCGAAGAGGCTTTTTCTCTTCTTTGGCTTTTTCCTTCTCGTCGCTTTTCTTAACAAGGATGGGCTTTTTCTCCGGTTGTTTTGAGGAGGATTCGCCATTAAGAGGTTTGGAAGAAAGAGGTTTTTTTATGGGGGCAGGCAGCGGTTTTTGAGTCTGAGGGGTTTCATGCGCTGCATCCAAAGCATTTCCTTTTTCGCTCTTTTCCACCCAGCGTTTTGAGAGGTCTCTTAGAGAAGCCAATTTTTTATTGATGTCGCTTGATTCATCAATATGGGCGATCCCTCGATGAGCTAGAAGCTCTTCCTCGGACTTGTATTTTGAGGAGAAGGAAGCTGCCGATAGGCCGCTTAAATCCGGCGTAAAGAGGAATTGCCTAACAGAAGAGGGGACGGTTGTATAAATATCTGGTGAAATTTGCGGTTCGAATTCTTGCTTAACGATTTGTTTTGGCGGCCGTCCACGTTTGGGTCTTGGATTTAAAGCTTCATTCGAGTAATAGGTTTTAGCCTTACTGAAAAGTGTTTTCCTTGCTTGTAAAATGTCTTTTCCGACTTTGGATTCAAAAAGAGATTCTTTAACCTTTTCAACAATTTTGCTGCCGATATCTAGGTCTTCTTCAAATACAAAGTGGAAGTGATTATTTCTAAGCCATTCAATAATGCGTATGCGAGAGCGCTCCTGATAGAATTGCTGCCACTTTTCAAGTTCGGTGTGCTGATCATAAATAAAATCTAAAAAGTTTTCCCTTGCTTCCTTAGATTGAATAATATCAAGAAGCTTTTCTTTAGTGTCGATATCATAAACTTTTTCGTTAACAAAACTTTCCATGATTTTTTTACTTTCATAGAAGCTAAGTTTTGGTATGAGACAATACCTTTCTGCATTAATTTTTATCTCTTCTTCTAAAGATTCAAGAGCATCTTTCGGCTTGTCCAAATCAACGTAGATAATGAATCCTTCTACTCTATCCAAGTAAAAGTCTCTTTCATCGTCGGATTTGGCAAAAGCTTCCATCAAGCGATTCGCTCTTAAGATAAGGGGGTTTTCGGCATTAGGAAAGGATTGTTTTTTAGACATGTCTTGCACCGGTTATGTAGAAAATTATACCTATTTTAGAGCCTTTGATCCATGATTTCAAGCAAGAATCTAGAGAAGTGAGCGAAATGGAAAAGAATTTTAACTTGTGATCAATAAAATTTTTTTTAATTAATGCAAAAACGGCTGACTTCTTAGAAACGCTCTAACTTTAGAAGAGATTGTAAGTTCCAAATTAGAGCTTCTCTAATTTTTTCTTTATGTTCCGGAAAGTCAAAGATGAAGGTTTCATACCTATAAAGCAGATAGTTTAGGGGACTGTCCTCATTCAAAGGAGGCTTTTCCGAAAAGTAAGGGGAGTCTAAACTTAAACTGTTTAATAAATCACTTAACTCTTTAGCTACGGTTTTTGTAAACACCTTCCTTCGATTTAGTTCTGCAAGTTCCTTTGCAAGATCGCACTTTTTAAGTAGAAATAGAAACCTCTCTTCTTTAGGTAGATCCGCACAAAAATCCATTTGATGTCTCAATTTAGTAGAGTCTAAAAGAGCCAAAACAAAGTGAGTCGCCCAGTCATCTTCTCTTTCAAAGAGTTTAGTTTCGCTGCCATGAGGTTTTATCATTTGCAAAGTTACAATTTTTGCATAAGTGAAAAAACAATCTTCAACAGTTTCGTGTCTTGTGACTTTTCTCATGAGTTTATGCGAGAAAACATCGGGCTTTTCTTCGCTAAAGTAATGAATTTGGAAGTCGGCAATTAAGGCTTTAAGCTTATTTAAATCCTTTAAACTCTTAGATAGAGAGCGGCTTCGGCTTAAAACAGTGACGATAAAACCTTTAAGTCTTGATTGAAAATCATTTCCCTTGATGGAACGACTTTCTAAATCGATAGCAGTCTGTATCGCTTGTTTTTCATAGTAAAAAGGATCGGTTGAAGAAAACATGGCAAACTCTTTTAAGGTAAAATTTTATCTTATTGGCCTGCTAAGTCATCCAGCGCGGCCATTAAGGCTTCCCTTACATTTTCTTCATGGTCCGTAAATTCTGAAATAAATCTTTCACATTTATAAACGAAATAGAGGAAGTGGTTTGTATAATGAGGAGGTTCTTTAAAAGAGCTGCAACTGCTTTGAAGGTCTAAGCTTTTTAAGGTATCATTTAAGTTCGCTATAAATTTTGAGCTATATAAATCTCCTGCACTTACGCCTGCCAGTTCTTTAATTAACTCACATTTTTTTTCAAAAAAATAAAATAACATTTCTTTTGGCATATTTTTAAGGAGCTTTCTTTCCTTGTCAGTCTGATGGACACCGAAGAAGGTTGAAGTAAAATGAGTTAGCCAATTATCGGGTCTTTGAAGGGTTAAAGCGTTGCAATCCTCGAAAGTGCGAAAAATCCCTGAGGTCATAATTTTCATGCAATCCAGTAAGTCTTCGTCAATCTTCGGGTGCTTGATGATTTTCTGCATCAATTTATGCGAAAAAATATCCGGTTTTTCAAGGTTAAAGTAAGTGCTCTTAAATTCTTCTATCAGTTGATTCACTTTTTCTGAATCTTTTAAACTTTTTGAGCTTGAAAAATTACTTGTGGAAACAAGCGTGATAAATCTCTTAAGAGTTGAGCTGAAGCACTTTTCATCAATAGATCGATTGGCTAGGTCTACCACGGTTTGTAAAAGGAAAAAATGGGTATCAAAAATTGAAGAACGCAATTCATTCATTTAAAAGCTCACCGGTAAAGTTTACAAAGAGAAATGACTTTAGCAAGTTGCTTTAAGGTATGCAAGAGATTTTAGCCACTCACACAATATCAGGAGTCATTTATTAGACTTCTTCCGAGTGGTATAGGTCTGCAGTTTCATAAAAAATGTTTAGAGTGGAAATAAGGACTTTTCTTGCCTCTTCCTTAAATTCTATAAATTGGAGAATAAAACACTCAAATCGGTACAAAAGACAGTTAAAGGTTTTTTCTTTTGGAGCTTCTAAAAATGAAGGGGCATTTAGATTTAAATCTTCGATAGCTCTTATTAGCTGCAATACTAACGTTTTGTCGTGAAAGTCTGCTGCATCTGTTTTTATAAGGTCATCGAATAAAGCCTGCTGCTGAATTAATAAAGCTTCCATTTTTTCTTTAGGCAACTCTTTGCCGAATTCTCTTTGTTCATCGAACTGAGCCGGTCCAATTAAGGCGATAAAAAAATGAGTCAACCACTTATCAGACCTATTAATTAGAGCAGCACATTCAAATCGATTAGCGATACTTTCGGCGATAATTGTGGTGTCGCTTATATTTAACTCATCTACAGGGCCGTGCTTTATCACTTTTTTCATAAGCTTATGGGAAAAGATATCGGGTCTTTCGGAGCTAAAGTAATAGGCCTTGAAATCCTTTACCAAAGCGTTGACTTTTTCTTTTTCCTTTAAGCTTTTGCACGAAGAATAGTTACTTTTTGCAACTGCCTTAACAAGGTGTTTGACATTGCTGTTAAAATTCTTTTCTTTAATAGATCGGTCTTCCAACTCAAATGCTATTCTTAGAGCCGATTGTTTATCTAGAATATGCGAAAACCCATTCATGCGAAAAAAACTTTGTTTATAATAGACTTCTTTCGAAACTTTCACTCAATTGTTAAAATAGCTTTTTATGGCCTCTTTTTTTCTAAATTTTTCACACATAGGTTATCCTATGCTTTCAAAATTTATCAAAAAATTTGCACAAAACCAACCCATTCTTGCCATCAAAGCGAGTTTCGAAAAAAGTCTAATGTTTTGGACTTAACTGACGTTAACAAATTGTTTTATGTCCTGCAATCGGGATCTTAAGCTGATTTAAACTTCCCCATTTATTGAAGAGTTAAATAGAGTCAAAAAAAGATGCGCGGCAAAGCTATCCGATCTTTTTAAAAAGTTATGGCCGCCCGGGAACTGTGAAAAAATTTCATGAGATAAGTTTTCTATTTTTTTAAATGTTTGTTCACTGACAGGAGGATGCTGAATGAGGCTTCTCATAAGCTTATGCGATAAAGGGTCTTTCTCTTTATTAAGATAATGCTTCTTAAAATCTTCGATCCAAAAGTTGACTTTCTCTAGATCTTTTAGACCTTCGCTGAAGCAGCCTCCATTAAAAGAAACAACTTTAATAAACTCGCTAATATGCTCTTCAAAGCCCCCGCTATCAAGAGATCGATCGGCTAAATCAAGGACCGTCTGAAAAACTAAAAATTCATTGTAAAAAGGTGAGGAAGGCAGGCCATACATATAAAAAGCTCTTTCGAAAAAATTTTGAAAGCACGAGATCTTATCAACTTTTGACAAGAGATTCAACGAAAGATAAAAGGCAACTGAAAGGCTTTTGTCAGTTCAGTTGCAAAATAAATTCTAAAGCTTGCTTAAATATTGCTCTAAGCCCCAAACAATGCTTTTTTTCATTCCGTCTTTGTTTTCGGGAAAACTTAAAATAAGAGACTGGTAGCAGTTTGTAAAATAATCAAGCGCAGATTCTTTTTCAAAAAGGGGAGCCTCGTTAAAAGAGACAGCTTCCATATCCCACCCTTTGATAGACTCAATCAGGCTTGAAATTAATTCTTTGGTGATAAACCCCTGTTTTCTCCCGTCTCCTAGATCTCTTCCAATGATCCCTCTTTTTTTAAAGGATTCGTGCCTTTCCTCCTCGGACATGCCTTTTAGGAATTCTTTATGAATATCAATATTTTTCGGATCAAAAAGGGTCAAAAGAAAATGGCTTGTCCAGTTTAAAGCAGGCTCTTTTGAAATAAGCTTATCGCCATCTTCTCTGCATTTAAATAAGGCGTGGGCTACGTTTGTTGTTTCTTTAAAGGTACTCTCAGATACTTCGGGGTGTTTTGAAACTTTTCTCATAAGTTTATGTGAAAAAAGGTCTGTTGATTCAGTCTCAAAATAAACACTTGCAAAATCCTCAATCATAGATGACACTTTTTCGGAATTTTTTAATGTTTTGGAAGAAGATCGTTCTTCTTTTGAAACAATGGCTATAAATCTCCCTAAGCTTTCTTTAAGTTCTTCTTTTGGAATCGCATGGCTTGCTAAATTAATGGCTATTTGAAGGGCCTCTTCTCTATAGTCAACGCGGGATGTATTCATAATAATTTAAGCCTTTTTAAAATTTTACGGATGAACAAAGGCAAAAAATTATTAGATCTTTTCGATTTATGCAAACAGTTTTTAAAATTTTATTGAGTGTGAATTAAGCCTACACGCTTAAAGTAAAAACACCGTCAAAAAGCCTTTTTACAGGCCCTAAAAGGGTGAGCTTTTGAGGTTTTTTATGATGGAGAGTAAAATTAACTTCGAGAATATCTCCTGACTTGACATGCACTTGAATAGGCGATTTGAGGCCATGAAGGACGCTTGCCGCTAAGGCAGAAGCTGCAACGCCGGTTCCACAAGCTAAAGTTTCATCTTCAACACCTCGCTCAAACGTCCTTACCTCGATATGGGTATGATGCAACTTGACGACATTAAAGTTTGTGCCATTTGGTTTAAAAGCTTCGTGATGGCGAATCATTGATCCTATAGCAAGAAGGGGAAAGCTTTCAATATCCGAGGCAAAATGGACGACATGAGGCACGCCCGTATTAAGGTATGCAAAGCGCCAGGGCTGGCCATTTAATTCAATTTCCTCGTGCCATTGAATGTCTAAAACTTCTCCTAAAGAGATTTCGATGCCTTGATCTTTAAGCCTCGCTTCTAAAATTCTCTCTTTAGTTTGAAGGGTGTAAAAGTTTTTTGTCTGGATGCCAAGGGATGCTGCAAAATGAACGGCGGTTCTTGCTCCATTTCCACACATTTCAGCTTCCGAACCATCACTATTAAAAAATCTAAGTCTAAAAGAGGCGCGGTCAGAAAGCTCTAAAAGAATTAAACCATCGGCGCCTATGCCTTCTTTTCTATGGCATAACTGCTTGGCTATCAGAGGCCAGTTAAGTTCATGGGGGCTTCTATTGTCGATCAAAATGAAATCGTTTCCGGCACCGGAATATTTTGCAAAAGAGAGTTCTTTTTCAGACTTCATCACTTTCTCATTTGCCGGATAAGAAGCTATCATGGACTCAACTGGCATACACTTTGAACTTATTTTAGTAATTTTTCAAGATCTTCATTTTTTGTGACGATATGATCGAGAAGTCCAAAGTCTTTGGCTTCATTAGCTGTCATCCAAGTGTCTCGGTCGATGGCTTTTTCAATTTCTTCAGCCGATTTTCCCGTGGCTTCTACGTAAATTTTTACAAGCGTGCTTCTTGTTTTAATCATTTCCCTGGCTTGAATATCCAAGTCGGTTGCTTGCCCTTGCAGAACGCCGCCAATTAGAGGTTGGTGGATCATAATGCGAGAGTGCGGGGTTGCAAGCCTTCTACCTTTTGCAGCACAAAGGCTTAAAACAGAACCCATTGAAGCTGCAAGCCCTGTAATCATCGTGTAAACAGGAGAAGAAATCATTTTTACCTGATCCCAGATAGCAAAGCCGGCATCGACAGCGCCGCCCGGGCTATTAATCACAAGTAAAATGGGTTCTCCCTGAGATTTTAATTCAAGGTACCAGAGTTTTCGAATAATTTGATACGCTGTTTCAGAACGAACATCATCACAGAGAAAAATACGTCGTTTATCTAAAAGATCTTGTTCGATTTTATCATCCAGGTGCAAGAATGGGCTGAGATCTTTATCAGCTGGAGCTTTTGCCATTGACTACCTCGGTCGGGTTATTTTATTTTCATAAACTTAAAATTTCTATTTCATCGAATTTAAGCGTATTAATCAATACTTTATATCAATTTTCGCAATACTTTCGAGTTCAATCCTTTTTCAAGGAGTTTGGAGCTATTAGACTACTTTCGAAATTCTATTTTTAAACAATTTTTTTTGAAGTTCTTTTTGTCCAAAAACAGTTCATTTTAATAGAGAAAGAAGTCTATTTATTCATCAATTGTAATTTCCGGATAGAGCGGGTATTCCTTAAGAAGTCTTGCAACTGTCTCTTGACTTGACTCTAAAATATTTTCAGGTACAATCGCTTTGGCTTTACTTTTCTGACCATCTTTTTGGGTATCGGGTTCAGCTGACTTTAAGACTGACGCGATAATCTTTGCAATTTCAGCCATTTCCTTCTCTCCCATGCCAAGTGTTGTTAGAGCAGGTGTCCCGACGCGAATGCCGCTTGTATACCAAGGACCGTTTGGATCGTTCGGTATGGAATTTCGGTTAACGGTAAGATGCGCTTTTCGAAGGAGCGTTTCTGCTTGTCTTCCATTTATCTTTAGCGGAGTTAGGTCTACAATTAAAAGATGGTTTTCTGTTCCATTAGTCAGAACTTTTAAGCCTAGCTCCTGCAAAAACGAGGCGAGAAGGCTCGCATTTTCAACAACTTTTGAAGCATAGTTTCTAAAAGCCTGAGTGTTGGCTTCTTTAAAAGCGATGGCTTTAGCTGCGATCACATGGGGAAGCGGGCCTCCCATAACAAGAGGGCAGCCTTTATTAACTGCTTCACTAAACTCATCGTTTGCAAGAACAATACCGCCCCTTGGGCCTCTTAAGGTTTTATGTGTGGTTGAGGTGACAATATGGGCATAAGGAATCGGATCAAACTCACCTTGAAAAACTTTTCCGGCGACAAGGCCTGAAAAGTGAGCCATATCTACAATTAAAACGGCATTCACTTCATCGGCAATGGCGCGCATTTTAGCGAAATTAATTTTTCTTGGATAAGCGGAGTAGCCGGCTAATAAAATAAGCGGCTTTTCTTTAATCACTTGAGCTTTAAGGGCTTCATAGTCAATTAAGCCTGTTTTGGGATCAACGCCATAGCTTACGGACTGCATCATTTTCGAAGAGATATTGTGTCTATAGCCATGTGTCAAATGGCCTCCCGCACCGAGGGCGAGGCCCATGACTTTTTGCTTGTTTAGAACTTGTCGTACTGTTTCATATTCGCTTTCTGTTAATTCATCGAGCGTGGCTTTTCCAAGGGCTTGAATTTCTTTATTCTGCACTCTCTCTGTAAGAACTGCCCAAAAAGCGATCAGGTTTGCGTCGGCACCGGAATGGGGTTGGACGTAAGCGTGCTTTGCGCCGAGTAAAGACTTAAGTTCTTCTTGAGCCATGGATTCTAACGTGTCGACGTTTTCGCAACCTGCATAAAACCTATGAAACGGGTAGCCTTCGGCATATTTGTCCGTTAACAAATTGCCCATAGCTAGCTGAACCGCTAAAGAGGAGTAATTTTCCGAAGCAATAAGTTTAAGATAGGACCTTTGATCCTTCAATTCCTGAATAATGGCTTGGCTGACTTTAGGCTCGGAATTTTCAATATGATCTAAAGAAGCAAGATAGGCAATAGCAGCGGTTGAGCGCTCGCTCTCTTTGGTTTTTTCAAAATATTTTTTTAAATAATGCGACATGCTTAACCCTTTAACTCGAATGAGGAATTAATAGACTTCTTTCGAAACTCCATTCAATTGTTAAAATAACTTTTTTTGGCATCTTTTTCCTAAATTTTTCAACATAGGTCATCCTATGTTTTCAAAATTTATCAAAAAATTGCACAAAACCAGCCCATTCTTCCAATCAAACCAAGTTTCGAAAAGAAGTCCAATGATGAAGGATGAAGGTTTAAAAGTAAACCGGTTTCCATTCTCAATAGGATGCAAAGTAATATTTTGAAAATAATGCTCTTTCGAAAGAAGTTTAATAAAAGAGTTCAAAAAAAAAGATAAAGAGACCAATGTATGCAAAATTATGTTTTAAAACTCTTGTTATCGGGAGCTTTTATGAAGGTCGATTATTGTTTGAAAGTGGCTCTTGTGGCAGCATTAGCAGGTATTTTGTTTGGTTATGATACAGGGGTGATGTCAGGCGCTATCCTTTTTGTAGCAGAAGAATTTGGCCTAGATTCTACAATGAATGGGATAGTCGTAGGCGCGGTCTTGTTCGGGGCGCTTTTAGGAGCTGCTTTTAGCGGCAGGATTGCGGATGCGCTGGGGAGAAAAAAACTTCTTATCCTAACTGCTATAGCGTTCATTTTGGGCTCAATAGGAACAGCCTTTTCCCCCTCCATTGCTACTTTAACGATAGGGCGCTTATTTATAGGGTTCGCGATAGGGATTGCTTCCTATACAGCCCCTCTTTATATTTCCGAAATTTCTCCGGCTGATAAAAGGGGCCAGCTTGTCTCTTTAAATCAATTGGCTATAAGTCTTGGAATTTTGATTTCATATATTGTAGATTTTTACGCAGCTTCCTATTTCTCTCAAAATGAATGGCGATGGATGTTAGGGCTTGGGGTTGTGCCGGCCATTTTTCTTCTTATTGGAATGATTTACTTACCGGACAGTCCAAGGTGGGTTTTCTCAAAAGGGCGTGAAAGTGAAGCTAAAGAGATCCTTCAAAAAATAAGGGGGCCTAACGTTTCTATTGAAAATGAGCTTGGTGAAATTCGAATGACCCTAAAAGAAGATAGGGAAGACTGGCGTCTGCTTTTTTCAAAGACTCTTAGGCCTGCTATTTATACAGGCTTTGGCTTAGCTGCCATACAACAAATAACCGGCATCAACACCATCCTTTATTACGCTCCGACCATCCTTCGTCTTTCAGGATTTGAATCAAATAATGCCGCCATTTTTGCTACTATGGGAATCGGGGTTGTCTTTGTCCTCTTTACTCTTCTTTCGCTAAGATTGATTGATACTCTTGGCAGAAAGCCGCTTCTCTTTATGGGGCTTTTAGGTATGAGTCTTGGACTTTCCCTTTTAGTGTTTGTTTTTGCAAATCCCAAAAATCAAATCGTCCATTGGCTTGCTATTTCCAGCATGCTTCTTTACATCGCAAGCTTTGCAGTAAGTCTTGGGCCTGTTGTTTGGCTTTTAATTTCTGAGATATACCCGTTAAAAATCAGGGGCATAGGGGCAAGTCTTGCAACGTGTGTGAATTGGGGCTCTAATCTAATTGTCACGGCTACTTTTTTAAGTCTCGTTGATTGGATAGAGGTGAGTGGAACTTTTTCCCTTTACCTGTCCTTAAGTCTTTTTTCTTTATTCTTTATCTATTATTTTGTCCCTGAAACAAAAGGGGTTACACTTGAAAAAATTGAAGAGCATTTGATGGCGAACAAGCCTTTTCGCGAGTTAAAAAAGCCAGTTGAACAAGCATTAAGCTAAGGAAAGAAAAATGAATTTTTTTCAGAACATACAACCTACCGAATATCAGTTTTATAAACCGAAACAACTTGTACTTGGAAAAACGATGGAAGAGCATCTTCGGCTTTCCGTTTGTTTTTGGCATACCTTCTGCTGGCAGGGCACCGACATGTTCGGTAAATCCGTTTTTGAAAGGCCATGGAAAACTAAAGAAGAGAAAATTAGAGCCGGTTTTGAATTTATTGAAAAGCTTAGCCTTAAATATTACACCTTTCATGATGTGGATGTAGCGGATGAGGGACCTTTAGAGGAAGTCGTTGGCTTAATGGCTGAGGAGATGGAAAAAAGGCAAATCGAGCTTCTTTGGGGAACCGCCAATTTAACGGGTCATCCCCGCTATCTTGCAGGGGCTGCGACAAACCCGGATCCTTATGTTTTTGCATCGGCTGTCCATCAGGTTAAAGAAACTCTCGATGCCACTCATCAACTAAATGGGCATAATTATGTGCTTTGGGGAGGAAGAGAAGGGTATGAGACGCATTTAAATACCGATATGGCCCAAGAGTTGAATCAGCTAGGCAGGTTTTTATCTCTTCTTGCAGATTATAAACATAAAATCGGCTTTAAAGGCACTCTTTTGATCGAGCCGAAACCCCACGAGCCTACAAAGCATCAATATGATTTTGATGTGGCCAATGTTTATGCTTTTTTACAGAAACATGGCCTTGAAAAAGAATATAAGGTTAATATCGAATGCAACCATGCGACCCTTTCCGGCCACACCCTTCCTCATGAAGTAGCTTACGCTATTGCCCATGACTTATTTGGGAGCATCGATGCCAATCAAGGCGACCCTTTGCTTGGCTGGGACACAGACCAATTTCCAAGTGATATCAATACCTATACTCAAACGCTCTACCTTATTTTGTTAAATGGCGGGTTCCAAAGCGGCGGCTTTAACTTAGATGCAAAGGTAAGACGTCAAAGCTTGGATCTTGAAGATCTTTTTTATGGCCATGTCTTAGGGATTGAAACGATAGCCAAAGCTCTTTTAAACGCAGCACACCTTATAGAGACGGGTCATCTTCAAGAAATTGTTAGAAAAAGATATCAGGGTTGGGAAACAGATTTTGGAAAACAAATAATGAGCGGGAAGATGAGCTTTGAAACGATTTCAAATTACGTTAAAACAAATAAAATTAATCCGAAACCGGTCTCCGGAAGACAAGAATACATTGAGCTTTATTTAAATAGAATCAATGCCGAACATGAAGATGTAGCTCTCATCTAAAGGACAAAGGCTTCACTTCACAAGTGAAGCCTTGAATTCTAAAAGAAGTTGTTTACTCGATTTCAAAAAGAATCAAATTAACCTCTTCAATTGAGAGAAACTACCAATTTGGTAGAAACTGGTAGGAAATTGGTAGGAAAATCATCTTCGTTTTAAAGCAAAGTCATTTAAGTAACTTTCCTCTAAGTCTGCATAATGCTTTATTAAAGCATGATAGGCTTCCGGGTTTTTCGGCACAATTTTTTCCTCTTGGCCATTTTCAAAAAAGTTTGCGAGAAGGGATTTAAAAGTAAGTTTTGCATTCAAAGAAAAATAAGCATAGGCTGCCCTTAAACAAGCGCCAAGGCAGGCGCTATTTGAAACTTTTCTTTCAATAACACTCGCATTAAAAACATCTGCCATAATTTGAAGAAGCACCTTATTTTTAGAGGCTCCCCCTGTCGCATAAATTAGAGTCGGCGCTTTCCCCATCCAAGCAGAATGAACTTTCATTGAAAGCATCTCTGCTTCAAGAAGCGCTCGACAGTTGCCCGGAACATCTTCTTCATTTAGATGAAAACGATGGACTCCTGCTTCTAAAACTTTTGGGACAATCTCTGTTTCAAAAAAGGGAAGCAAGAGTTTACCGTCATTTCCAGGTTTTGCTTTCAAAACCTCATTTTCAAAAGATTTTAAATCGAGGGAGTAAAGCGATCTCATTTTTTCAATGGCAAGAGCCCCGTTTTTAAAGCAGTTTAGGGTCATAAAATGGCCATCAGGACTTCTGAAGACATGGCCTTCTCCTTTTTCATCAAAGCGAAAAGTGTCCATATGTCCAAAGTAGGTAAAACTTGTCCCTAAACTTATGGCGGAAACATTAGATTCCGCGATTCCAAGGCCTAGTAAAGAATCGGGGTTATCTCCCGACCAGATGATAGCTAATGCTTTTGGATTTAAACCATATTTGATCGTAAAATAAGGGCTGACTTCGCCAATAATTCTCCAAGAAGGAGAAAGAGGAGGCAATTTTTCTAAAAGATGGTCTGCTGTGGCCTCTAAAAAAGGCTTAGACCAAGCGCCCTTTTCAATCGACATTAAATTCATTCCTGAACCATCGGCGGTATCAATCGGA
Source organism: Criblamydia sequanensis CRIB-18 (assembly GCF_000750955.1). Taxonomy (NCBI): domain Bacteria; kingdom Pseudomonadati; phylum Chlamydiota; class Chlamydiia; order Parachlamydiales; family Candidatus Criblamydiaceae; genus Candidatus Criblamydia; species Candidatus Criblamydia sequanensis. The sequence continues at coordinate 372,975 of NZ_CCEJ010000003.1, forward strand.
CTTATAGATCCTGATAAAATCGAGCTCATGAAACCGCTAATAAGGGATATTAAACCTGTGTTTTTGTAGGATGCCGGCTCTTCTTTAAAAAATTTTCTAATCTGCGGCCCGGTAAATCTTTCAAATAGGGAAGAGCCGGTTTCTTTTAAGGCAAAGAGGCTTCCTCCCACGGCTTTTTCAATTTCAAGACATTCCTGACTTGTGCTGGCATCCATCCAAATAGGTGAGAGGTCTTTTGAAAACCCATTTTCAAAATTTTCCTTTAACGACTTGTTTGGATTTAAGTTTTTAAAAGCGGATTTTCCTCTTTCATTGAGGTAAACCGAGCCGTGCTGCTGCGCTGAACCTGAGACTGCTGAGATTAAAGTTAAGTCGAGACCTTTTCTTATCATACGTTCAAAGGCCATATCCAGGGCTTCAGCAAAAAGTAAAGAAGGGGTCGTTTTTGATAAGCCGTCATGGAGGACTCCATGTTTAGTCTGATAATGAGGCAAATCAGAATCATAATGAACCGAATCTTCGTAAATTATTTTTTTGTTTTGATAGTCGATAATTGTGGTTTTCAAACTTTGCGTTCCGCAATCGAATCCTAAAAATAACGCGTCCATTACCTTGATCTTGGGTTCATTTTGATTAAATTGACAGAGTATGGTTTTTTTTCAGAAAAAAGGGGAGGATTTCGTGAAATTTTTCTTGAGAATTAACGATGAAAGGACTAAGTTATTACTATTGACCTAAACTTTGTATTTATTTTCAGCAATTCTGTAAATTTTCTTGCGATCTTCACGCTTTTTTTCTTGAGAATGTATATGAAGCCGTTCTCACCTGAAAAAAATCGCGAAATTCATCAAGAAATCTTCCAAAATCAAAGAAGATAAACCCCAAAGCTCTGGGTAGTTCATATTAAGAGCTCGCAATTTTTAAGGAAAGCTATGCCAAATTTTCAAAATTCTTCTCAAGGCAACATTTTAGAAATTCTCGCCACGATCCTTGAAATCCAAGAACTTGACATGCAAATGATTCAGTTGATGCGATTAAAAAAGGAACGTCAACGAGAACTTGAAAATATCAATGCGATTAAAGGTGATTTGACTCATCAAGTTAAAGCGAAAGAAGATGAAATTGTTGAACTTAAAACAATTATCAAGATTAGTGAAGAAGAGTTAGGCGAACTTCAAAATCACATTAAAGATCTTGAGAATAAACAAAGTTCTATCAAAAAAGTTGATGAATTCAACGCTTTAAGCCATGAAATGGCCGCCTCAGATAAACAGCGCACTTTAAAAGAACAATCTCTCAGCGATCTATACGACAAATTAACGAATGAAGAAGATCACCTTAAAAATTTTAGAGAAAGCTTGGAATCCACGACTGAAAGCAGCAAAGTATTGGAAAACGAGATTTTTGAGCGCATTTCTGCTATAAATAAAGAAGGGAAGGTGATTAAGGAGCAGCGAGATGAACTCGTTAAGCAAGCCGATCCAGAAGTTTTCCGTATTTATGAGCGTCTTTTAAATAATAAAAAAGACCGTGTGATTGTGCCTATCGAAAATAGAACTTGCAGCGGCTGCCATATCCAACTTACCCCTCAAGATGAAAACCTCGTTCGGAAAGCTGAACGCATCACTTTCTGCGAACATTGTTCCCGAATTTTATATTGGGCTGAAACTAACGAAGCTGACGCGCAAGTTGGAACAAGAGTTAGAAGAAGGCGTACCACCAAACAAACTGCTTAAAAACCATTTTCCTGGGAAGAGGCGCAAATTGCTCTTTCTAACTTGTTAGAAGGGGAGGAAAGTCTGGACTCCATAGGAGAGGATACCAGCGAAAGGCTGGGGGCCGTAAGGCTACGGAAAGTGCAACAGAAAGTATTCCGCGGCTTATCTTCCTTCGGGGAGATAGACCGACAGGGTGAAATGTCTGTTTTAGGAACAGACCCCATCCGGAGTAATCCGGATGAAGCGGCAAACCCTATCCGGAGTAAGTCAAAGTCAGGTAATGAGTGCTTCCGCTCTACCTGTAGTAAGACGCTTGAGGGCCTTGGCGACAAGGCTCCTAGATGAATAATTTGCCGTCAAAGTTTTACTTTGATGAACAGAATCCGGCTTACTCTCTTCCCAGGTTTTTCTTACAGATTCTTGCCATAAAATAATAAAATAATTTTTTTTGATTTTTTCCTGATATCGACATCGATGAACGATTTTCCACAAATTAATTCTTCCCTCCCATGGGTAGATATGCCCGGTATGGGGGCTACGAATCCTAGGATACCTAAGGAAATTTTGGCATTAATCTTTGATTTTTTGCCTACACAACAAGCACTGGGAACTTGCCGCTTGGTTTCTAGAGAGTGGAGAGCCTCTTATCCGGAAGAAACCATAAAACTTCGTTATCGCTTATCCATAGCGTTCATGAAAACTGAAAGCTTCCTTCATTCTTCTAAAGAAGTCGCCTTTACCTTGAACTATCTTTTGCGCATCAAAGATTTTGAGAAAGTTGCTTTCCTCTTTAAGGAATTGGAAGAGTCATTCTCAAACAATATGAGTTGCGATAGAGACCTATTTCTATCCCTTTTAAAGTTTGCAGCTGAAAATGATTGTTTTTCGCTTATTCTTTGGATGCGATTAACTCCTGCGTATCTACAATACTTAAAAGAAAACGAAGGGAAGGTTTATTCTATTTTTATTAAAAATATAAAACCTAATCTAGAACTTATAAAAAGTTATTTACACGCTTTGGGCGAGAGCGAAAAAAAGATCTTTTTTAATCATTTACAGAATATGCATCAAATGAGCTTTAAGAGTGTTTATTTTGACCCTGAGTACACAATTGACAATAGTTGGAACTATCGCCTTTCTCTTATGTACCGTTTAGACTCTCTTAAAAAAATACCCCCTCAAACTCAAGATATTTCTACAAGCTTGTTTTCATTTATAAGTGAACACTACCCCGATCACGAAGAACTGCTAAAAGAGTGGGTTCACTCCACCGGCTTGCCTAGTCTCTAGTCAATTTCTTAAATTAATTCACTTTCACATAGTGTTGTTTACTTCAATATTAGCCTTCTAAAATAGCTGGGGCATCTTTTTTCCTAAATTTTCACACACCGGACTAACGAAGCTACCTTCATGCTTCTAAGAGGCGTATAATAGAAACAGTTTTCGAGCATTTGTGAGTAAAATGCCTCAAAATATAAAAGCGCGTACGGAAAAGAGGTTTGCAAGCAAAGCAATATTGCTATTTTAACCTTCTTAATAAGGCGTTGTTTTCCGATCGATTAGTCATTTGAGGATTCATTTTAAAATTGCATCTCGCTATTTTTCCTGACTCGCCCAACTCTTGAGTTTGGCTTAAGTCATGAAAATTAAGCATCTACAACTTTAAAATGAATCCTCAGGCGAGATTAGGAGCAATCAGGGGTTTAAGTTGCTCTAAGGGATGAAGTCGATAAAAAAGTCGCTTCACCCTTATTCTTAAGTCGTCAGATTGATTTTGCAATGGAAATATTTTTACTTCGCTGCAATTGACCGTCTTTGTAAATTAGCCTCAATTCTTCTTCGAGATTGACTGATGTGAAATTTTTGAAGAGCCTCCTGAAGCCTAATCCTTGCGGATGATTCTATTCGTTAGTCAAGATCCTTAGCTTTTAGCGCTTGATAAAACTCTTCTCTTCTTTTCAGGTCTTTTTCAAAAGCGCCTTTTAAAACGTAGGTAATGGTATGGCTAACCGCATCCTCAATACCTCTTGCAATCATGCAATAGTGTTTTGCGGCAATGCAGACAGCTACATCTTCAGTTCCGAGTATTTTTTGAAGGGAATCTGAGATTTGAGCTCCTAGTCTTTCTTGCATTTGCGGCCTTTGCGCAAAAAACCTGACAATCCTAGGAATTTTTGATAAGCCTATCACTTTATCTTTAGGGATGTAAGCGACATAAGCATTACCTGAGATGGGAACAAAGTGATGTTCGCAAAAGCTATTAAAGTTAACTTTAATAAAAACAATGTTGCCGTTTTCTGAATTTCGAAACTCATTGTCGACAAAGCTTAAGGAAGGGAATGTGGTGTCATCAAGCCCTGTAAAAACTTCATTGACATACATTTTAGCGACTCTCTCTGGAGTTCTTGCAAGAGAAGGATGGTCTAAATCAAGGCCGAGAGCGATCATGATGTCTCGAAACCTTGAGGCGATAAGATCCATTTTTTCTTGTTTGGAAAGCTTGGGGGCTGTTTTGGATTTAGGGTATGGGAAGCTTGTCTGAATGGCTTCCTCATAGAAAAAATCATCTTCTTTCATAGGGACAGGTCCTTCTGTTTAGTTCTTATTTGATGGTCGCTTGCAGCTTTAAAAGCCGCTATGGCAAAGGCCGCTGCCACATTGATTGAGTTTTTATAACCTTGCAAAGGAATAGTAATAAGGAAATCGGCCGCCTTTAAAACTTCCTTGGAGCAGCCATACTCTTCATTGCCAAGGGCAAGTGTAAAAGTCTCAGGAAAGATAAATTCCGTAAGAGGAATACCATCAGGGCTAGTTTCCAGGGCAATTAGAGGCTTTGGGAGTGCTTCTAAACAGGCTTTTTCGCTTGAGATCCAGCTATCCGCTTCCTTGGCTGATTTCTTAACCTTAGGGTTATCGGTAAAAGGGGTGTTTTCTGAAAAAAAAACCTTTTGGAAACCGATACTTTCCGCAGTCCTAATTACGCTTCCGACATTAAAGGCAGACCGTAAATTATCAAGGTACACAAAGAAAGGCAGTTTTTTAAGGGTCGCTGCCTTGTCTCTAGAGGTTACTTGAGGAAGCAGGTGATGCTCTTTTAAAGATTGAAAAGCAGCCCTCAAGTGAAAGTGATAACGGTCGGAAAGATCTTTTAGATCCATAAGTTCGGTTGTTAAACTTAAAGCCATCCAATCTATTAAAATTTGATAGCTGTCAAAAAAATGCTTAACAGGTTCTTGGGTTAGCATGGCTTCATAAGCAGACCGAAGCAACTCCGCACATTTTTTATGCTGGCTTTCGGAAGGCAAGGATAGAAACTTGCCTTCTTGAAAATGAAGTGTGTCTTTACGAAAGCAATGAGCCATCCGATCCTAATTTTATTTCTTTTTAGCTTTAGCTAGTATCTCATCTTTCTTCTTTAGATATTCTTCTAGATTTCCGTCAAAAACGTGAATGCCGTCATCTTCAAAAGCAATAATTTTGGTCGCGAAGTCGGCAAGCAAACTTCTATCGTGGCTTGCCACAATTGCCGTCCCTTTGTATTCATTTATACCCCAGCCAAGAGCTGAAACAGCTTCGAGGTCGAGGTGGTTATTCGGCTCATCCATAATCACAACGTTATGGTTTGTAAGCATCATGGCCGCAATAATAAGCCTTGCAGTTTCGCCCCCGGATAAGGTCTTAATCTTTTTAAAAGCATCATCTCCGCCAAAAAGAACTTTTCCCATAACACTTCTGATGTCTTGATCGTAAGCGTCCGGTTTTTTTTGCTTTAACCAATCAAAGGCGTTGACGCCTTCTTGTTTAATTAAAATGTCGCTATGGTTTTGGGGGAAGTAACAGATTTCCGATTGGTGGCCAAGCTCAACTTTTCCTTGATCGGCTTCAATTGCGCCGGCTAAAAGCTTAAGGAGCGTTGTTTTTCCACGGCCGTTATTCCCGATGACCCCGATTTTATCGCCTCTATGAATCTCAAGGGAGAAATTCTTGATGACCTTTTTATCCTCGTAGGATTTTCCTAGACCTTGCGCTTTTAAAACGATTTGTCCGGGTTGCTTTTCAGGGGTTTGAAAACGGATGTAAGGTCTTTGAATGTTACTTGTCTTTGTTTCCTGAGGCTTTAATCTATCTATCTCGCGAATTCTTGATTGAACCTGGCTTGCGCGTGTTCCGGCAGCAAACCTGGCGACAAACTCTTTTAACTGAGCGATTTTCTTCTCTTTTGATTTAGCGTCTTGGGCTGCACGATCACGAACGGCGGTTTTTGCTACCACCATATCATCGTAGTTGCCGGGGTATAGAATAATCGTCTCGTAATCGATATCGGCAATGTGGGTGGTTACCGAATTTAAAAAATGGCGGTCGTGGCTTGTGACAACAAGTGCTCCGGTATAATTAAATAAAAAGGTCTCGAGCCATCCGATGGATTCCATATCCAAGTGGTTTGTCGGCTCATCAAGAAGGAGGGCTTGCGGGTGTCCAAAAAGAGCTTGGCATAAAAGAACCCTAAATTGAGTGTCGGTAGGTATTTCATGCATTTTCATTTCGAAGTATTCAGTCTTTACCCCCATACCGCTAAGAAGAACTTCAGCTTCTGACTCGGCAGAATACCCATCTTCTTCCGCGATAATGCCTTCTAACTCCCCAAGCCTCATGCCGACTTCATCGGTCATTTCTACATCATAAAGGGCGTCGCGCTCTTTGAGCGTATTCCAAAGTTTTCTATTTCCCATAATGACAACATCGAGCACCCGGTCTTGTTCATAGTCTTTGATGTTTTGCTTTAGGATGCCGACCCTTGATGGCAAGGTGATGTTGCCGCTTGTCGCTTCTTCCTCTCCCATAATGATTCGCATTAAGGTCGTTTTTCCTGATCCGTTAGGACCGGTTAAACCGTAGCGGTTTCCTTCAGTAAATGAAATGGAAGCATCTTCAAAAAGGGTACGCGGGCCGTAGCGCTTGGAGATTTTATCAAGGACGATCATATTTTTACCAATTTTGGGGTGAAAAACGGAGAGTATACCATAAGGTAAATCAAAAATTCAAGTTAGTAGAATAGACTTCTTTCGAAATTCCATTCCACCGGGAGCGATAAAATAATTATTTTAAAAAACAGGTTAAGCTCTAGGATGCGCTTCATCATACACGGCTTTTTTAAGATCAATACTGACGTGAGTATAAATGGTTGTGGTCGTAAGGCAGCTATGGCCAAGAAGAGCTTGAATGGTCTTTAAATCCATCCCATTTTCAAGCCAATGGGTGGCAATCGTGTGTCTTATGGTGTGGGGAGTCACTTTGCCGGCAAGCGAGCTCATCATAAGGTATCTGTCAAAATTTCTGTCAACCGATCTTGGAGTTAATCTTGTTCCGAGGCGGTTTAAAAAAATAGCCTCAGGGTCATTTTCTTTTAGATGCCCGTCAACTTCCTCATAACGTTCACTATGATTAAGGTAGGCTAAAATCCAGTCGGCGGCATTTTTTGTGATGGGGACAATCCGTTCTTTCTTGCCCTTTCCTTTTAGCTTTAAAAGTAAGTTTTTGTAATCGAAATCTTCTCTATTTAAAGACACAAGTTCACTTACACGCAATCCAGAGCTATAAAAAAGCTCCATGATAACCCGATCCCGAAATCCAAGAAGGGTTCGTGTATCCGGCTGATTGAACAGTTTTAAAATCTCATCGTAGCTTAATGTACAGGGGATTTTCTTTTCGATTTTAGGGGTTTCCATCTCTTCTGCCGGGCTTGCTTCAATGTGCTTCTTAACAGATGCATACTTGAATAAAGACCTCAAAGCGGATAAACGTCTTGCAATAGTTCTTGAGCTGGCATTTTTTTCTTTTAGGAAAGCAAGGTATTTACGGAGCGTTAGCCTGCTGCAATTTTTTAAATCTAAAAGATGATCCTTTTCAGAAACCCGCTTTTCATAAGAGGTTTGGTAGCAGATTTTAAATGGTTTTTCTTCAGGATCCTTTAAGCTTAAGATTTCATTTTCCCAAAAATCCTTAAAGTCATTCAAGTCGATGGAATAGTTTCTTATAGTATGTTCGGAAGCATTTTTTATAATTTTTAAATGAGCAAGGAAATCGTAGCAAACTTTGATGTACATAAAGATCAGAAATTTTAGTTGTGGAAAGTACGTTTAGGAAGTGGTTATAACAGATAGCTTAAATCTTGCAAAGAATCATTCTACCCAGCGGTAAATTATGTGATCCATATAGATGCGCCAGTACACATCTTTAAAAGCGTCTAGAAACTTTTCATCCTTAGAAGAGATGAACCCATGGTAATCAAATTCTTCGAGCATGTCTTTAGGTATAAAAATACCTCTTTCATCGATGTCTTTTTTTAACCTAGGCTCTTTAATCTTTAAAATCTCATCGCTTTCCAGGATAGAGGCGATCTCATCGCCTGTATTTATATTCATAAGACGCATAGGAGAAACCTCAAAAAGAACCTCATAATTATATATTATAAATAAAATTTGAATTTAGATTAACAAGAGTCTTTTTGATTTTAAATTACTGAATGTTAAGGATCTATTCCTTAGGTGGATTCTTAGGGAAGGGGATGGCCATAAGATCGCAAGCCGCTACTGTATTTGGAAAAACTTCTCTTGCTTCTTTTTCAAAAAGACGGTGGTCCAGATATCTTGCGGAATAGTGGGTTAACACTAGTTTTTTTGCCTTTGCTTCTTTCGCAATTTCAGCTGCTTGTCTAGCTGTCAGGTGGAAGTTTTTATGGGCAAGATCCTTATGCTCTTCAAGGTAGGTGCTTTCAGAGAGAAGGATTTCCACATCTCTTGCAAGTTCAACGGCTTGCTTGCAAGGCCTCGTGTCGATAACAACTGCAATGCTGTCACCCTTTCTAATCCAGCTGACTTCCTCAATTGTAATTTTTTTGCCATCAACTTCAATAAAGCCTTGTTCAATCAGTTTTTTGACCATGGTACCCACAATGCGGAAAGTTTTTAGTTTGGCCTCATCAAACTTTCTTAAGTCGGGTTCTGTGATCCTCCAACCGATATTATCTACGCCGTGGTTTAGGAATTTGGCTTCTATACAAAATTTGCCATCATCATGAACCACCCCTTCTTCGCTGACGGGGTGCTCAATCACTTGTATATTTTCATGATAGATCGTTCCATAGCGAAGCCGATCAAAATACTTCTTTCCGCTTGCGGGATAATAACAGTGAATAGGGTGGGTCACTTGATCAAGATTTAAACGCATCAGCATGGAGCCAAGGCCTAAGCAATGATCGCCATGAAAGTGAGAGACAAAAATCCGGTTCACGGTTGGCGGTGCGATATTGGCAAAAATGAACTGGCGCTGAGTGCCCTCGCCCGGGTCAAAAAGTAATCCTTCTTCATTCCAGCGAAACAAGTAGGCCCCGTGATTTCTATAGCGGGTAGGTTGCTGGCTTGAAGTTCCAAGTATGATAAGGTCGCGTGCGCTCATAAGATTATTTTAACCAATCGATAATAAAGGCTAAAAGAATAGCAGAAAAAAAATAGAGATTCAATAGTGTCTTAACTAAAGCTGATTTTCCATGAAAACCAGTTTAATCGGCCGAGAGCATAACCTACTATTCCACCGACAATGTGAGCGGTACTTGCAATAGGGGGCGAGTAATTCGTAAAGGCCAATATTTCTAGAAGAAAGGCAAAAAACTGAATGGCAGCTATTCCAAATACAAATATCAAAATAAAAAGAAAAGTGGACCTTTGCAATTGATAGCCTTCCCAGGGAGCAATTTGCTGTCTTGCATAAACAAAACCGATAAAAGCGCAGATAACGCCAGAAAAGCCAATGAAACTCGGCCCGCTCATTAAGTATTGAGCGATATTGGAAATAACACCTGCAATAAGGATGAGGGTTAGATAGCGGAAAGGGCCTATCTTATCTTCTATTTGGCGTCCTAACACAATAAGCCAAATCATATTAAAGAAAAGGTGGAAAAGATCAAAGTGAAGAAGGGCCGGGGTAAACAAGCGCCAAAATTCACCTTCTCTAATTTTAACAAATAGCGGACCTAAATCTTCAGGGATTCCGCTCCTATCTCTTATATAGGCAACGATAATATCGTAAGCGCCCTTCCAATAAGGTGTTAGGTTGGCTTTTTGATAAAGAATCCTGCCTTCAGGCGGAAGTTGCGAGGGTTCAACTAAAGCTTCAGCGCCATATCTAAGATAGAGCTTTTCATAGATCTCCCAAGCAGTAGGGTAATCGAACATAAGCTCTTTATTTACAGGGGATAAAAAAATCGGAGCGGAAAAGCCTTTTGCCGCATCTTTTGCAGGCGGCTCTAAAATCCCGCTGATAAAGAATATGAAAGAACAGAGGAAAAGAAAAAAAAGAGTCACCTTTCCAAAAGATTTAGTTATGGGCTTGCCTTCATTTGGACTAGCGTTCCCGAGAAATTCCTCATTTTCAGTTTTTCTTGAAGAGGGATCTTCCATTCGAGAAGAATTTTCCATAGGTTGGGCAAAGAATTCTTGCGTTAGCGAAGAAGCTTTTGGAAAAATAGGGTCATCGGGATTTACTTGATAATGCTGATACATGGAATAAACGTTTTCAAAAGCATCCTCATCGTCCACCCAAAGGCGCCATCTAAGGGTTCCATAATCATCGCTGCCCCAATCCGTTACTTTTTCTTGCTCAAAAGAATGATCAATCTTTTTTCTTCTTAAATACTCGGAAAATCGTCTTAAATCATTTTCATTTTGAAAGGTTCCAACAAGCCGCATTCGGTTTAAATCCTTAAGCTTCCAATTGTAATTTATTGATTTTTCTTAATTTTTTTTATGAGATCACTTGTTGCGAGCCCTGGCAATCTTTCGGTGAGATGTAAAATGCCGCCATTTCTTTTAACAACTTCAGCTTCAATGCAGTTTTCCCCATACTCAATGCCATTCACATGGACATCGGGTTTTATCTCATCAAGAAGCGAGCAGGGATCCAATTCATCAAACCAAGTCACATAGCTTACAAATCCGATAGCTGACAGCATCTCAAGTCTATAAACCAAAGGGACAATGGGAAGATGCTTACCTTTATAAAGATGGATAGAGGAATCACTATTAAGCGCAACAATAAGAACATCCGCCAATTGAGAAGCTTCATAAATAATATGCAAATGACCGGCATGGAGAAGATCAAATGATCCGTTTAGCGTGGCGATCGTTTTCCCGTTTTTTCTTAACTCCCGAACCTTAGATTCTAACTCTTTTGGGGGAATCCATTTAAATCTGCAATCTTCTTTCCAGGCTCTCGTAGCTTTGCTTTCGCTTAATCTCATAAAAACCTAACCCCCAAAATCGATTTAAAACCTTCTTTTTTCAATCTAAAAGAAGGAGTCTTTAGAATCCACCAACAAAATACCTTCTCGATATCTTTCAGGAAAGGCAATCTTGGCAACTTCGTCATAATGGTCGACAAAATGAATGTCAATCCCTTCGCGAATATATTCTGGTAATTCCTCGACATCCCGTTGATTTTCCTTCGGAAAAATTAAGGTCTTTAATTTTGAACGCTTGGCTGCCACAATTTTTTCTTTGACTCCCCCAATTGGAAGAATCCTTCCTGTCAAGGTAAGCTCTCCTGTCATCCCAAGGTCTTCAAGAACGGGTTCTCCAAGCAATAAGGAGAGTAAAGCTGTGACCATGGTAATTCCGGCAGACGGTCCATCTTTTGGAGTCGCGCCTTCCGGAATATGGATATGGACTTGTGTTTTTTCAAAGAAAGTGAACTCCTTGGCGTATTTAGTCAGCGCGCTATGTAAGTAGCTCCAGGCTATTTCAGAGGATTCTTTCATGACTTGGCCGGCTTGCCCGGTAAGTTTCATATCCGTTTTTTCACCCGTCACTTTAATGGCTTCAATATAAAGGGTCGCACCACCCATAGAGGTCCAAGCAAGGCCTGTGGCGACGCCAATTGGCGTCGTATCATAAAATCTATCGGAGGTGAATAACGGTTTCCCAAGATATTCTTTTAAATTGTTTGCCGTGACGCGGTACTGATGATGAGGCTTTGGGATTTCCTTTTTCCTCTTTTTTGATGAGGGTTTTTGTGGGATTTTCTCTTCTTCGGATTGAACAATTCTGACGGCTATTTTGCGAAGGGTTTTTTTGATGAGATTTTCAAAATTTCGAACTCCCGCTTCTCTTGCATAGCCATCAATGATTTTCTTAAGGGCGTCTTCTGAAAAATTGACATCCTTAGCTTTGAGGCCCATATCTTTCCGGTTTCTTGGTATGAGGTATCTTTTTGCAATCTCAAGCTTTTCTTCTAAAATATAACCTGACAGTCTCAAAATTTCCATACGGTCTAGAAGGGGAGCCGGGATGGTGTCTAAAACGTTGGCGGTTACAATAAAAAGAACATTTGAAAGATCGCATCGGACATCAAGATAGTGATCTAAAAATTCTTTATTTTGTTCAGGGTCTAAAACTTCAAGAAGAGCTGAAGCCGGGTCGCCATGATAGCTTGACCCCATTTTATCCACCTCATCCAACATGATGACAGGATTCATGGTTTGGCAATACTTGAGCGCTTGAATCAGCTTGCCGGGCATGGCTCCGATATAAGTTCTTCGGTGTCCTTTTATTTCAGCTTCATCGCGCATCCCTCCAACAGAAAATCTATAAAATTTTCGGTTCAGGGCTCTTGCAATGCTTCTGCCGATGCTGGTTTTACCCACTCCCGGAGGTCCTGAAAGACAAATGATGCTCCCTTTAACGCCTTTAGTTAATTTACCGACGCCGATAAATTCTAAAATCCGCTCTTTGATATCTTCAAGGCCGTAATGATCTTCGGCTAAAACATTTTTAGCAACTTTGAGATTATTGCACTCTTCGCTATGAATGCCCCAGGGAATAATGGTTAGCCAATCCAGATAACCCCTTGATATGGCGTATTCAGCGGATTGGACTTCAAGGACGCTTAGCTTCTCAAGTTCTTCTTGAATCACTTCCCGAACATGTTGAGGGACGATTTTATTTTTTAGGCGCTGCTCGAATTTTTCACGGTCGATCGATTTATCATCTCTTTCAATCCCAAGCTCTTTTTTAATGGTCTTGAGCTGTTCTTTAAGAAAAAAGTCTTTTTGGCTTTTGCTTATGGTCGCTTCAATTTTCTGATTGATGCTATTTTGTAAAATGCTTAAATCGAGTTCATTTTTAAGCAAAGTCAAAGATTTGTCTACTCTTCCTTCAATTGAAAAAGTCTCAAGAACTTCTTGCAATTCCTCCCTTGACGCGGTAGTTAGCGCAACCGCAAAATCAGCTAATTTCCCGGGTTCTGTAAAATCGGAATGGCTCAAGAAAATCTGAAGTTCTTCTTTAAAGAGGGGATTTAACTTTAAAAGCTCTTTGATCGTCGAAATTATGCTTATGGAATAAGCCTTTAATTCCTTTGTGATCACCTTAGGGTCTTCATGATATTTAACCGTTGATCTTAGGGGTCTTCCTTCTTTGGGCTTTGAGATTTTAAATCTCTTTTCCATATTTAGGATAACTTGCGCGCCCCCTTGTTCCATAGGGATAATGCGAAGAATCCTTGCCACAACACCGATTGAATATAGGTCTTTAAAATTAACGGAATAGATATCGGCGTCTTCTTTTTTGGTCAAGACAAGACCCAAGCATTTGTGGTCGGATTTTGCAATTTGTTTTAGTAATTCATAGTAAGGGCCCGGGTCTACGACAATAGGCGCTGCCATTCCGGGAAAAAAAGGACGTTTCAAGATAGGAAGAATATCTATTTCATTGGGAGGATTTGCCGGAGCCGAGTTTGACTTTCTTGATCCTTCAAGAGAGGTTATCATCGCATTTTCCATTTCTTGATCAATTTGACTTATTTCTTTTTCTTCGTTCAAAGTGCCCTCGGAGTTGATCTTACTTTCTGTCTTTTATTGATAATTTTTTTTTGAAATGAGTGGAGATAAATGTCCTGAGTTACCCGAAAGGCTAAAAATAAAAACACATGTTTTAAATTTACCTAAAACAACCTCTAAAACTGACTTTAACTTAATCTTAAGCCAATTCAAAATAGGAGTGAATCTTTGGATTCATTCATAGAGAAAAGTATTAGACTTAACTCCCCAAAGAGCGCCTCTCTTGCTAAACGGAATTATGGACAAGTTATGAAATCCCTGCAAGAGGCGAGAAACTTTGTTCATTTTCTCTTCCAAATAGAAAGCATTTTAAAGGGTTGAGGATTAAAGATCCATTTTTGAAATGCTAAAAAAAACATTTTGTTTTTTTTGAGGATTCCCTCCTTACCCTTAAACTCCTAAATGCAATAGGGTTAAATTAAGCATGAAGGTGATTTAATACCCGGGCAGGAGGAACCTTTTGTTTGCTTATGAACTCCTCCTTCGTTAAATAATCTTTAAAATTTTGCAAACTTCAAATTGGAAATTATTAATATCTTTGTTAAAAATATTCCTTTCTTTAAAAAATGTTCTTGACGCCTTCTGTTACAAAAAATTGTAAAGACATTCCAATAAAGTTAAAGTTATTAAGGAAATATTACTTATGTCTCTTGTCGATTTAGCAACAAGCCCAGTTTCTGCTTTATTTAGTGAATTCTATTCCATGTCGCCACCCGATGATTTAAATATGAGCCAGGAATTCTTTATAATGAAGAAGAGCCTCGAGCTTTTAAGCCGCGACTTAACTAGCCTAGAAGATCAGCTTCCTTTTAAAATGGAGGAAACAGGGTCTTCAATGCCTTTGAAAAACATCACTGAATACGATCCTAAATCCCTTTCTTCCTTAGCTTTTATTGTGCGACGAAAACTTGAAGAACAAAAAAGAGAGAAAACAAGAACCCTTTCTGACTTAAACTTTCTTGAAGATCTAGAACGAAGGATTAGGAAGCAAATCAAAAAAGCCCATAAAGGGCTCCCCAAATTAAAAGAAAGCTTAGGGACAAGCGAAGAAATTCTAACTCATAAACTTTCTTTCGATTCTGAAAATAATCTTCTGATTTGTTCCATCATGCAATTTTCAAATGCCCTTGGACTCTTAAGGTCAAAATATGAGGCGATTTTTCGATTTCCTTTTAACGATAAAATTTCAAATTCCCTTTCCTGGCTTGCCGGTTCTTTAATTTATGGCGAGAATTTTAGTCTCAAGACAAATGAGAAATTGCAATTTGAGTTCGTTGAGTTAAAAGGACAGTGCATTGAAAATACTATAAATTATCAGACGAAATATAAGAATTTCGGAGAGGCTTTTTTAGACACTTCTCTCTCAAAAGGGGATGGCAGCGAAAAAGAACATGCAGAAAAATCATTAACGAATGCTTTGAAGAGCTTTGTGTTAGATGTGGTCACAAGGAGAGCCATCAGACTAAAACTTTTTGATGTGGAAGTTAAGGGAGAAACTATTGAAGAGAGGAAAAATGAGCTTTTTGAAATAGTCAAAACTTTTAGAAATTTTTATCTTGAAATGTCTAAAAGAGATCCGGAGGCATTCGCAAAGGAATTAAATTTAAGTTCAGATGGTTTTATACAAAAAGCTTTTTCAGATGGTAAAACATCCGTTGGCATTAAACAGATTCAAACTTTCATAAAAGAAAATTTCTCAAAGGAAGATGCCTTTTTACATCATAGATGCGTAGAGCTTCTGAGATTTGAAAAAACCAATTTGGAAGAACTCTCCTCTAAAAGCCACTTTTCAATCTCGCAGCTTGAAACCTTTATGATATTGAAATGGCTGCAAATGGCCTCCATGATCAATCAAATTCTCTTTGTAAAGCCATTAAATGAGCAGCATCTTGTCTTGCAAAGAACCTTTGGGGAGGAAAAATCCGGAATTAATCCTTTTTTTGTCGGCAGTGATATTGAAATAGGGGAAGATCTCAATTCCTTAAAGGTACAAATGTTTTCTAGGATTCATCTGATGCCGGAGCTTGTCGAAGAGTTTCAGGAAAACTTTGATGAAGCTATTTCTTTTGCAAGCTTTGAAACTAACTACACTATTAATAATCTAAACTCAAGTGACTATGAAGAGAAAATTCAGCTTTTCAAAAACTTGCGCTTCGAATGGAAAGCAAGCCTTTCCTTTATTTTCTCTTTTTTAAATTTATTAAACCCTGAAATAGCTTCAAAAAGCACTGTAAGGCGATTTTTAAAACTTTCCAAAAAAATAAAAAAATTAAGCTTATTGGATGAGGATAAGATTTTTTCTTGTTATAATAATAAGAAGGTCATTTTGGAGCCTATAGAGAAGTGGAAGAGCTCAGGTTATCTATCATTTTTAAGGGGCTTTAATGAGTTTGCTTTAACAGGGGAAATGCAAGGGAAAGTTGTCTTGCAGGTCAAAAACCTTTTAGAAGAGTTTTTAAAGGAATTGAAAATTATTATCAGACTTTATTCTCAAAATTTTTTATTAAAACATTTTACTGAGCCTTTAACCGATTCTGCAAAAGCAGTTACCCTTTTTAGAAGATCGCTTTCCATTTTTGAAAAAAATTTAGAGGCTTATAGTTTATTTAGTCCAAAAGAAGACCTTCATTCGCTTTATGAGTTTATCGATAAAGAAATTCTGCCTCTATTCCCGGAAGAGTTAAAAAAAGATTGGTTAACGGTCCCTGTAAATTCAAGAACCACGCTTGATGTCTTTTTTGATTATATTTATTCATCTTCTAGAGCCTCGGATATTGATTGGAAGATTATACGCTATAAAAAAGTTTTATCTTCTCTTAAGGAAAGGTGCAAAGAATTTTACTTTGATTTAAGCGTAAAAGAAAAGTATGAAGATCTGGATCATTTTTTAAATGAAGATTTTTTAGATGCGACAGAAGAAAAGCATCTGCAATGTATTATAAAAACGTTAATTAATTGGGACAAGAAGGGAAGCTCTTTAAAAGAAGATAAAGAATACCTAAATGCTTTACGCCGAGATTTCGAGGGGTTTCTTCCTTCGCTAAGAAATCTCGTTTCATCAAACACAAATTCAATCTATGTGAAGATGGGACGTTTGTTATGCAAAGCGCTAATTTCAGAACTTTCCTTAAGAAAAGAAAGCGAGCTTTTTATTAGAAAATTCTATGAGTGGGGGAACAACTTGCTTTCCCAAGAAGGAAAAAAAACAATTGATTTTGACGCTATTTTGGATAATGATTCGACGGTTCCCTATCTTGAGCTTATTTATGAAAACATAAATCGAGTTCCCTTTGGAGCTAAAAGACCGCCTATCCATGGAATTTTTAATAGTTTAAAAGGAAGGTATAATTTTTGCTTCGACCCTATGCTGCAAGGTAATATTCCTGATTGTCTTTTTTATTTAAAAGAAGAAGGGGAAGAGGGTTTTTCAAAGGTGTTGGGCTTGGGAAGCCCAACCATGCAAGGAACGATTAGCTATGCTGAAGTCACCCCTGAATTTTTATCTTACCTTGAGGAGCTTCAGGCTGCCCAAAAAAATCATTTCTTTATTTTGAATCAGAATATGATCGCTAATTATAGATTCGTTGGCGAGGTTGAAACAGATAGGATTCAGGCCTTGCTTGATATCGCTAATCAAAAATATAAAGACACCCTTTATTTATTTCTCTCCTCTATGAACTCTCCATTTTATTATCAGGGTCATGAATTTTCTGATATGCGTGAATCTGAACAGTTTTGCTATGAGCTGCATGCTCAATTTTTTGCAAAACCTGCCTATCTATCGGGTAATGCCTTTTCAGATAATATTTTTACTGAAATTCCGGACCTTCCTAAATTTTCTGAAAAGCTCATTGAAGCCATTTTAAAAAGAGCTTTTTGCAACAAGCCGAACCTTGAGAAAGAAGAGAGGCAAATTTTTATTGATCTCTTTCAAGATTTTTTGGCCTTAAAAATTAAGTTGGAAATTCCTTTTGAAAGCATGAATGCAAGTTGCAAGGATGCGATCGATCGAGCCGCTAAAACCATTTCGAGATTATTTGCTTTAATTGGAATTATTACAGGATCGGATCAATCTAGAGAGTTTAGGCTTCACTTAATTTGTCTTATCTTTGCAAGGGCTCTTATGGTGAGAAAGCGGGTGATCATTAAAGAGCGTCTAGATAGATTGATTGTCGCGCTCCAATTCTACGAAGCTAATAAAGAGATCCTAAAACAAATTTTTGCAGATCTATTTCCGGGAAAAAGCCTTGCTCTAAAGTACTTATCAAGTGACCTTTGAGGCCAACCCTTGCGGGTCGCTAATTATCCTTTTTCAGGGTCTCCAGAAAGACAATTCTTTCTTCAAACCTATGAATTTGAGTTTCATATTTTTTGTTGCTTTTCATTTAATACAGGAGTTGGATTGTTTAAAAAACTAAGCATTTTCAAAGGGTTTTTCGCATAGCTGTTCAGATGTTAGCTCGAAATGTCAACACTTACGGGTAGATTTTTTTTTACCCCTCATTTTTGTGCTTAAAAATATTTTTTAATTTATAAAAAATAGCAGCAAGGGTTGCGATTAGGATTCCGCTTAGTTTTTTTAGAATAACAAAGAAACCGGACGCCTTAATAATTTTTCCGCCCATGGTTGCGGCAACAAGAGCTGCAATACCGTAGCTTGCCATCTTATCTCCCTCTTTGTAGTCGCTATACCTATATCCCGGGTCAAAGCTATGGGCTCGAAGCATAACTTCAAGATGGCCGCCAAAGGGCACGTAGGATTCTTTCTGAGTCACCCAAACAATCTTTTCAAAGCCTTCCCGGCCAAGCCTTAGAGCCACTGAATTAACAATCGCTCCCTCATCAGCACTTTCAGCTTCAATCGCCCAATAGACGGTATTTGTCAGTTTGTCAAGAAGAGGTTTTTGCACCCAACCAACAACATGCAACGTATTAAAACCATTTTTTTTACGCTCTTCATTCGCTTTTTCAGTGTTTTCACTAATGCTTTTTAAAAGGCTTTCCGGATCAAGATCCTCCCAGTCATCTATAGAAACATAGCCGCCTTGCAAATTTTCGAAAATTATGACATTTTCAAAATCGTCGTTATAGACAGTCGCTTCCAAGTTTGGATTTTCAAAATCCCCGCAAGTTAGCTTCCTGCCTTTTTTAGCTTCATCTCCGATTAGTAACCTATACCCTTCAGGCAAAGAGATCGTTGAATTTGATTGCTCAAGTTTATGGGTTCCGGAGTCTTTCCAATCTAATGAATAAAAAGCGATGGCAATCTCTCTTTCTTTTTCAGGCAAATCGGATAGCATTTCATATAACGATTGAAGTTCTTCTTTTTCTTCTTCGGAAATATTTTCAAATTGAGCGGGTGCGGTCGGTTCTGATGAGTATAAGGGGATCGACGATAAACCTAATAAAAAGGCAGCTAGAAACTTAAGCATGGCGTATATCCTTAAAAAATGAATGAGAAAGTATATTACGTTTAGCGGATTGATTTAAATATTAAACTCGTTTCAATTGAAACGAGTTTATAAAGCTTAATAAGCGATCGAGCCGTATCTGAAAGCAGGGGAGAAAGTCGGTTTAATGATAAGATTTGGAACAAGACAGACGATGTTTCCAATACCAAATGTGTACATGCCGAGAGCAAAGACAAGAGAGCCTCTTATTCCATTCAAAATACCATGCATAATATGCTCAACACCTAATTTAACCCAAGAATGCTGGCGTTGATTTTGGGAGAGTAAAGTGAGTACAAGACCGAGCGCTAAAAAGATAATTCCGACCGCTAATTGAATTTTCGCTAGGACAAATCGTAAAGCGCTTGAAACGATTCCAACAACGGGAATGCATTCAGCAACGTTAAATACTTTTTCTACATTAGTTAATGTTTCACTCATAGTTATTACCAATAAATTATTATTATGCAGGCGATATTTATAATGGTTTTTATTAAAAAAGTAAATAAAATTAACTAAAGTGTTTCTTCGATGCAGTTGTCAATAAGTCGAATCAACTCTATACTTTTCCCTTAAGTTTTTGGAGAAACGAATGAAAAGGCTTTGCATCGAAACGGCAACAGAATGGGGGGTTGTGGCTTTCCTTGAGGAAGACAAACTTCTATTTCAAGCTAAAATTGAAAAGGGGCTGCAAAATTCCAAATTTTTGCTACCCGAACTGGAAAGAGGGATTAAGGAAATCGGATGGGAGTTTGAAGATCTCTCCTATATCCTTTGCGGGGTTGGCCCGGGCTCTTATACAGGTATCCGTATTGGAGCCTCTGCTGCTAAAGCGCTTTCATTTGCAAGCCGGGTACCCTTGATCGGAATATCGACACTTGCCTGTTTTTCTCCTTCAAAAGAGGGGGATTTTGCGGTTGTCTTAGATGCTAAGATTTCAGGTTTTTATGTCCTCTTTGGGGAAAAAAAAGGCGATGTGATGGAGTACAAAGCGGAACCTAGGATTGCAACCTTAGGCGAGTTAGAAGAGAAAATAAAGCCCGGAATAGAAGTCATTACGCCAGACCTCTCTATTCAAAAAAAATTAGAAAAGTTAACCGTATTTCCGGAAATTTTCTTAAATGAACGAGCGCCGGACCCTTTCTTTATGGTAAAAAGGGGAGATGTTGAGTTTAATTTGGGAAACTTTTCTAAGGATTCGGAGCTTGAATTACTGTATTTACGAAAAACCCAAGCTGAAGAAAATAGAAAGGAAGAAGTTTGAATCACTTCTTCCTTTGAAACGAAGATTAATTCCCTCTTTCCTTGTGCTCGGCGAGTAATTTTCTTAAGCTCTCCTTGGTGACTTCCGGAAAATCTGCAATTAGATTCTCAAAGTGAGGCTCTTGACCTTGTTTGGTAAAGTTCATAACTGCTTTAAAGAGATTAAAAATAAAGTTGATACGGCCTTCTTGCGGCATGGAAATATCAATCACCACAATATCCCCATTTTCTCTTTTTCTTAAATTTTTTAGAGATAGATCATTGATGATTTCCACCCCATAATGCACTTGTCCGTCTTCTTCAAAAGTTTCTTGAGCTGACTTAGTTAGCCATTCTTTTGCGAAGTTAAACCCTTCTTCAAAGGTTAGCTCAGTAGGAATATATTCCATCACCCAAATTCCATTTTCGACATTTCTATAGTACACATCAGGAATTGGAATCTTCTTCTCTACGTACCACTCGAAAGCCTTGGTATCAAGTCTATTAGTTAGTTTTGCTTTTGACATGTCAAGAAGAGGGCTTAAAACTTTAACAACAGGCTGGGAAGTTTTAAGTTCAACGCCTGCAATTTTAGTAACGGAGGCTGCTAGACGGAAAGCCTTATGAAACTCTCCCATGCCAAGCTCTTCCATTTCATGAAACTCGTTTCCCAGCATAAGAATTGATTTGTTCTCAGGGAGGCCCGCTTCATCATAAGATTTTATAATTTGAGGTCTTTTGAAATTGTTAAAAGGGTCTTCTTTTTTAAAGGTCGCATTTGCCGCATCTGATGTCTTTTCAGTCGATCTAGACGAACGAGCAAGTCTTCTTGGAGGTCTTTTTTCGCAACGTGATCTTGGAGCTGTAAATCGATCTCTCCTAGAAGCTTCTTCTGAGGACTGTCCTTCATCCATCGCTAATAGCGGGGATACAAGAAAGTCATCAAATCCGCTAGTTGCCCCTCCTCCAAAAAATAATCCTCTGCTTGTGCCTTCCATAAATATGACCTCGTGGGTAAATATAATTAAAAATAATAATAAATATAATAATCAGGAAAAAATAATATATTTTATTTAAATTAAAATAAAATGAAATAAATTAAAAAATATTATATACTTTTTTAAAATTAAATTTCAATCTTAAAATGGTAAAAAATAATTTTATAATGTTTTCTAATCCTTTTCTTGCGTAAAAGAGGGGATTTATTGTATGATTTTGTCTCCCCACCAAGGGGAATTAAAACTTGCATTTAGCAATAATTTTAACCTTTAAAAGGACTGTGATTTTAATGACGACAGTGAAAGTGCGCCCAGGAGACACCCTCGATAAAGCGCTCCGTACTTTGAAAAAACGCCTTGACAAAGAAGGTGTGATGAAATCTGTAAAGGCTCATCGCTTTTATTCAAAACCTTCAATTAAAAAGCGCGCAAAATCAAAAGCGGCTCTTAAATATAAACGTACTCGTTAAATTTTATATAATTATTAATATAACTAAGTTCTCTTAACATAAAGAAGAAATATGGCCTCATCCGCTATGTCTGATTATTACGAAATCCTTGAAGTTTCAAAAGATGCCAACGCTGCCGATATAAAAAAGTCGTATCGAAAGCTTGCGCTTAAGTACCACCCTGATAAAAATCCGGGCGATAAAGAAGCTGAAAAAAAATTCAAAGAGATTTCCGAAGCTTATGAAGTATTAAGCGACGAGAATAAAAGACGCCTTTACGATCAGTATGGTAAAGAAGGAGTGATGGGGGGCGCCGGACACCCAGGCGGCGCGCAAGGTTTTTCTTCAATGGAAGAGGCGCTTCGTACATTTATGGGAGCTTTCGGAGGGGGTGAAACAATTTTCGAAAGCTTTTTTGGCGGAGGCGGAGCCGGCGGCGACAGGGGTGGATTTGCCGGTCAATCAAGGCGTCAAGGCGCTTCTAAAAGAGCTAATATCACTTTAACGCTTGAAGAGGCGGCGAAAGGGGTAGAAAAAGAACTTGTAATCACAAATTATGTCTCTTGCAAAGAGTGTCATGGAAGCGGAGCTAAATCCCCGCAAGGCATCACTCGTTGCGATCGCTGCGGCGGACAGGGCGTTGTTTATGAACAGCGCGGATTTTTCAGTATGTCCATGTCTTGTCCTAAATGTCATGGCGAAGGAAAATCGATTACCGAACCTTGCCTTAAGTGTCATGGCGAAGGTCTTGTAAAAGAAAAACAGCATGTTAAAGTCTCCATTCCTGCCGGAATTGATTCCGGAATGCGTCTTAAATTAAGCGGAAAAGGCGATGCCGGACAAGGCGGAGGCCCAGCCGGAGACTTATATGTCTTTATCCAAGTAGAAGATCACGAAATATTTCAAAGAGAAGGCGACGATGTCATCATCGATCTCCCAATTAGCTTTTCTGAAGCCGCTCTTGGCTGCAAAAAAGATGTCCCTTCTCTTTTTCAACATACCTGCCGTATTACTATTCCTGCCGGTACTCAAAATGGCAAAATCTTTCGCGTAAAAGGCGATGGTTTTCCTAATGTTCATGGCCATGGAAAAGGCGATCTCTTAGTAAAAATATTTGTAGAGACTCCAACTAACCTCAATACTCGTCAAAAAGAGCTGCTTACAGAGTTTTCGTCGCTTGAAAAACCGGCAAATCTTCCAAAGCAAAAAGGCTTTTTGGATAAGTTAAAAGAGCTTTTTAGTTAAGCAATTAGAAGCCCCTTTAAACTGAAGCTTGAGAGATCTCCTCGACTTGAGAGGCTTCCTCGTTTTGTGAGATTTCTTCGAAATGATAAGCTTTTGAAACCTCTTCCTGATAAGCAATCGCCAAAGGTAGACTCAATCCTTTGGAATTTAAAATCTCGGATACTGTGTTTACCGCATGAATCGGTGTGTTGCACTCAGACGAAAGGTGCGCAAGCCAAACCTGTTTTAAACCCTCATGAAAGATCTCTGTTAAAAGATGTCCGCAATCCTTGTTTGAAAGGTGGCCGACCCGGCTTAGCACCCTTTGTTTGTAAACGATCGGTCGTGAAGAGGCATGGACAAGATCAACTTCATGGTTGGCCTCAAGATAAAGGAGAGTGCAGTTTCTTAAAGATTCCCGAATCCCGGCTGTCACCATGCCAAGGTCTGCGCAAATTCCGATTTTCTCAAGATCAAAATGGATCGTAAAAGCGACCGGATCCAAAGTATCATGAGGAATGCTAAAGGGATGAATTTCAAAATCGCCAAATTGAAAAGATTCCCCTGTTGTGAAAATTTTAAAACGGGGGCATTCTCCATGGAAGGTTTCTACAATGCCTTTTGCGGTTTCAGCATTAGCAAGGATTGGGATGCCTAAATCAAAAGCCATCACTTTCAACCCCTGGATATGATCCCCATGGTCATGAGTGATTAAAATAGCATCGATTTGATCTAAGGAAACCCCAATTTCAGAAAGTTTTCTACGCGTGGCTCTTGTGCTAATTCCGGCATCGATCAATATCTTTGTGTTTTTGGTTCCAAGGTAAAGACAATTTCCTTTAGATCCGGAAGCTAGCGGGCAAAATCCATTCATTTCAATCAGGTGAGGTTAAATATTTAGGCCTTGGAAGTTTTAACATATCTCTCATTAAAATCCAAAAACCAATTGAGGTTTTTTGAATCTATTGATTTAAAAAGTTAAAAGCTGGCATATAGAATTTTTCTTATTAGGATGCGAGCCCTTTCGTGAAGCAAACACTTTCTTTATTCCATGAGATTGAAGCTCTTTTAGATGAGTTAATCAATAATGCTGAAGCTTTGAACCTAGTTTCTGAGCATGATGTTTCATTAAGCGATTTAATAAAACTTCAAGAAAAAGAGATAAAGCTCATTGAAAAATTAAAGAAAGTGAATTTGGATGCCGAAAAAAGCGAAGAGGCGAATTCGCAAGGGAACACTATTCGTTTAAGGATTAAAAAGAAATTAAAACAGTTTTCCGAATTCAATGCCAAGTTCATTAAAACTATTGAAGGATCTCATGAAATCATTGATTTCAAACCTAATGAGAGCGAATAGTGCTATTCTCTTGCGCCGGCTTTTAAGCAGAATAAACCCATCACAGCAAATACAAATGACATCATGTAATAACCCTCTCTTTCCTTTAAGGATAGGCTGAACTCCCAAAAGGATTGAACCGCTTCCCAGTCAAAGGTAAACGCAAAAAGCGAAGCTATAATTGAGACTCCAATTAAAAAAAAGCCGAGGAATCTTAATTTTTTAGAGCGTTCTAATTGCTTTTTTTGCCATTCAGAAACAGTATCAATACTTTTCATTAGGGAGATTCCTTTAAAAATCGTCATCCAAGTCGTCTATATTTGGGTCTAAAGCTTGTTGAGAAGAGGCGCTCGATGCTAAAATCTTTCGCGGCTTGCTGCCTTCTTGAGGCCCAACGATTCCATTTTTTTCAAGAGCGTCCATTAAACTTGCGGCTCTTGCATAACCGATTTTTAATTTTCTCTGCAAGAAAGTTGTGGAGGCATTTCCGGTCTTTAACACAATTTCTTTGGCCTCATGGTAAAGAGAGTCTGCCGGCTCATCGATTTCCTCATCCATTCCACCATCATCAAAAGGCATGGAATCAAAAGACTCTATGACATATTCAGGAGCTGCTTGCTCTGAAATGAATTTGATGACCTTGTTGATGTCTTCATCGCGAATATAGGCGCCTTGCGCTCTCAAAAGGTTTGATGTTCCGGGCGGTAAAAAGAGCATGTCTCCATTGCCAAGAAGCGATTCCGCTCCAATTTCATCCAGGATGATTTGGCTATTCACTCGGCTTGCTACTTTAAAAGAGATCCTGGTTGGAAAGTTTGCTTTGATAAGGCCTGTGATCACCTCTCTTGAGGGTCTTTGAGTCGCTAATATCAAGTGAATGCCAACCGCCCTTGCCATTTGGGCAATTCTTGCAATAGGGGTTTCTATATCTTGCGAGGCGACCATCATTAAGTCTGCAAGCTCATCAATGATTCCAACGATATAAGGCATTGTCTTTGGAATCTCTTTTCCAAGCTCTTTTTCTTTCTCTTCATCAATGACACGGCCATTAAACGCTAAAATATTTCTTAAGCCTAAAAGTTTCAGCATTTCATAGCGGCTTTCCATCTCTTTGACAAGCCATTTTAAAGCGGCCATAGCACCAATTGGCTCATTAATCACAGGAGCTAGCATATGGGGCAGAGGGGAGTATGCGGTAAGTTCAACTTTTTTAGGATCGACCATGATCAATTTGACTTCATCGGGTCTACAATTGAGCAAAATAGACATTACAATGGTGTTTATGCAGACAGACTTACCTGAGCCTGTAGCTCCGGCAATGATACAATGAGGCATTTTAGCTAAATCACTCATCACCCACTCTCCGCTCACGGATTTGCCAAGAAGAATAGGGATGGCAAATTTTTTGGATTGAGATTGGTACGCTTGAAGCATCTCTCGAAAAGAAACTTCTTGGGGCAAAGGGTTTGGGATTTCTATGCCTACAGCGGCTTTTCCAGGTATCGGAGCTATGATTCGGATGGATTTTGCTTCCATATTTAAAGCAATATCGCTCTCTAATGCTTTAATTCTTTGTACTTTAACGCCAATTGAGGGATGCACTTCAAAAGAATTGATGGTAGGTCCGCAGTTAATCTGTCCGACTTTAGCTTCTATGCCAAAACTTTGAAGCGTCTCTTCAAGAACCTCAGCTTGCTTCTTTAAATCCTTTCTAAGCTGGCTTTGGTCTACTTTTTGGGGAACAGTCAATAAGGAGTTTGAAGGAAGCTTATAGTTAACAAGAGAGGTGTTTTTAGACTTAAGCTCGGATATCTTGCTCTCGATAGACTTTTTTATAGCGGCATTTTCTTTCTTTTTTGAAACTTCTAAAGGATACTGAGGCATTTGAGGACCTAACGCCGGCTTTTCCAAATCGGCAGGGAAGAGGTCTTGCTGATCGGTTCTGCTATTAAATTTGCTAAAAGGATTTTCAGAAATTTCTTCCCCGAAGCTTTTTCTTGATAAAGAAGGTCTTTCTTGCAGATGTTTTTCGGGCTGTATAAGAAGAGTCTCTAAAGAATCTTTAGGGTTTTTTCTAGAATCCATTTCTTGCCCGGGCGATGTTTTTAGCATGACGTGCCTTTCTTCATTTTTAAAGGCTGACTCTTTGGCAAGAATAGGTTCTATTTTAAAATTTTTAAAATCGGGCATTTTAAATTTTTTAGTGAAATCAATAAGCC
Source organism: Criblamydia sequanensis CRIB-18 (assembly GCF_000750955.1). Lineage (NCBI taxonomy): Bacteria > Pseudomonadati > Chlamydiota > Chlamydiia > Parachlamydiales > Candidatus Criblamydiaceae > Candidatus Criblamydia > Candidatus Criblamydia sequanensis. The sequence continues at coordinate 399,500 of NZ_CCEJ010000003.1, forward strand.
TTGTTAAACCATAAGCTAACCCTTTGGATATCAATAAGAAAAGGTTGATGGAGAAAAGCTCGGCTAATGCAAAAAGCATGATAAAACTAAAAAGAATAAATGTGCCTGAGCTATTTAATAAGGTGGCAAGGTTAATTCTTGGAATGTCCCGATAAAGAAAATAAAAAAAGGAGCCTCCTAAATGATAATTAAACCCTTTAAGGGAGGATTCGGGATAAAAGAAATGGCGTAGGGAATAGCTTAAAGCCGGACTTGTTTCTTCAATAACCGAGAGAAGAATGCAAAGCGAGCTAATAAAGAGAGTGAAGTGAATAGATTGTTTTTTCAAGAATTCATTCTTGAAATTAAGAAGTTCGCTTATTGAAATCCAGATAAAAAAAAGGGCGATAAGAAAGCTTAAAATTCCAAATAGCCCGTGAATAAGTTTACTAATCGAAAAGCCGATTGAACCAAGTAAATGTTTGTTTTCAGAATGAATAGAAAAACTGAATAAGGCAATAAATAAAAGTAAGGAAAAAGTAAAAAGAAAAAGAGCTTTAGCTTCTCTCACATAAAATTGAAGGCCGTTTTCGCTTTTTTTAGCATTCCGTTTGTTGGTTTTATTTTTTTTAACACCCATGTTTACCTATTAAGCTATTATCCCTCTATATTGCCTTTGAATTCAAGGAATGTCAAGTTTAGGAAGTGAAAGAAGAGGCTTTTTTATTCTTAAGCTATGTTAAAAAGCGAAAAGATAAAGAGATAGAAGCCCCATTAGAAAACAGTAGAGAGAAAAGAGACGAAGCTCTTTTTGACGAAAGCGTTTTAGAATCCATTTAAGTGAAAAGAGGCCTGATAAAAAAGAAGCCGTAAAAGCTGCAAAATAAATGGAAATCGAAAAATTAGGAATGGAAGATCCGCCTTCTTTTATTAAGTGCAAAGCCTCTAAAAATAAGGCTCCAAAAATCGTTGGAATAGATAGAAGAAAGGAAAATCGAAGCGCTTGATCAAAAGTCCAGCCTGAAACTCTTGCGGAAAGGAGAGTAGCCCCGCTTCTTGAAATTCCCGGGAAAAGAGCTAAGCTCTGTGAGATGCCGATAAAAAGGGCGCTTTTAAAAGTTTTAGGACGCGTCCCATAGTTAAAACTGCCTAAATATAAAATTAAGGCAGTTCCAATAAAGAATAAACCAAGCCACTCCGTCTTTTTAAACAACTCTTTTATGGCGCTCATAAACGGAAGCAGGAAAAAGAGGGGAAGGAGAGCGGTTGTCAGTAAAAGAAATTCATTTTTCGAAGTCAATGCCTTTAAAATGTCTTTTTTTAAGACAATTAAAATCGCAAAGAGAGTCCCTGCATGACACAAAACATTAAAAAAAACAAAATTTATTTCTTTGGAGAAACCAAAAAGAGTTTGAAAAAAAGCGAGGTGGCCGGAGGAACTAACGGGGAGGAATTCAGTCAGCCCCTGAACTATTCCTAAAAATAAAGCGTGTATAAAGCTAAAAGAATCATTCATGGCTTAAAAAAAATGGGGCGATAGAAGGGGCTCGAACCCTCGACCTCCGGATCCACAATCCGGCGCTCTAACCAGCTGAGCTACTATCGCCATCGAAGCTTAAATTTTTACGCTATTTCTATTTTTTTAGTCAACGCTTTTTCTAAAAAATTAAACTTTCGTGAGTCTTATTTTTGCGGGAATTAAAATTAGGGATTCCAATAAGGAAGATAAGTGTAAGAAGAAAGACTGCTATTTCCCCATTCAAAGGCATCTTAAGAACAAAATCAAAGGCCTTTGGCATACTTAGGGATAGGCTTAAAAGCCAATCGATAAATAACCCGTTAATATAAAAAAGAAAATTCCAGGAAAAAGGGGTTAAAAGTGATAAAAGGCTCAGAAAAAGGAAAAAAATCAGCGAAAAGCTAATCAGGACGGGGAAGTATAAATTGAATAGAGTTCCAAAAAGAGGAAAAGAGCCTATCAGAGCAAGAGTTAAAGGGAGTGCGACCACATTAACCCCCAAGGAAAGAGAGAGGCTTTTTCTCATAAACCCCAATAGGGAAAGCCCAACTTTTTCTTTAAAAGAAGAAGCTAAAAATTCAGTTTTTTTTCTTTCAGTAAAAATTTTTATTAGAAGGCTTTCAAAGAAAGGTGTGAAAATTAAAAGGGAGAAAGTGATCGCAAAACTAAAGATAAACCCCAGGGAAAAAAGAGAAAAAGGGTCTATAATTAAACAAGCGGTTAAAGCCAAACCAAGAGCGTTAATCGAATTGGATTGTCTTCCGGAGATGCTTGCAAAAATAGATAGTAAGACCATGCAAAAGGCTCTGACAATAGAAGGAGACATTCCTAGGAAAAAAAAATAAAAAGTAAGGAGAAAGGCAAGCGCTGGCAAACGATAACGGGAAGGGGAAGCTGTTTTTAAAAGGGCTAACAGAAATAAAGAGATTAGACTAAAGTGAAAACCTGATATCGCTAAAATATGCTGCAAACCGAACCTTCCGAATGAAAAGGTAAGCTCTTCTTCTTTGAATTCGCCGATCGCCATGCCGGATACAAAGCTTGCGGCTTTTATAGAAGTGAGCTTATTTTTAATCCAGGAAGCTAAGCTTTTTTTTAACTCTTCCCGCAAGGGTTCTAGACTGAAATTTTCTTTTATAACTTTTAACTCGATTCCTTTTAAATTTTCTAGTTGAATTTGATGCTTTACTTTCGGGTGTTTTTTAAGAAAACCGGCGAATTCTATCAAACTTCCGGGCTTTAAATTTTTTGTTTTCTCAAAAGAGAAAAATGAACCCGGAATGTTTTTAGCGACAAGAGTTCCTTCCTGATCAATAAATTTCTTTAGATTGCCGAAATAAACTTTTTTTCCCGAGCTTGTTTTAACCTCAGAAATTTCAAAAAGAGCCGACCCTAAAATTCTATCATCGCCTTTAAAATCAGGAATAACGATTAAAAATTTACTAACAAGAAAAACAAAGGCAAGAAGGGAAATCCAAGCGTAAATAAAATGCTTCGGGCCTTTTCTATTGAGAAAAAGAGGGCACAGGAAAAGAGATAGCGAGATCAGCAAGGGGGGTTCCAAACGTAAGGCTCCCCAAAGCCCATAAAGGATCGCCAAGCTATAAAAAAAGGCTGGGTGCGATCTTAGAAAGTGAGCTATTTCTTTAAAGAAGGGCACTTAGAAATACAATTTAAATATCCAGCTCAAAATGACGTCTTCCGAAAGGTAAACTTGCGGAAGAATTTCTTGCAGAAAGAGCCTCAGTTACAGGCATCGATTTTGATTCCGACAGTTTTTTTGAGGAGAATTCTTTTAAATTCTGATTCTCTTGTTGAAAGATGCTTTCAACATGAACTTTTTTAGAAACCCGAATTGCATCGATTAAACTGCCTAGGGCATGATTAAAATCTTCTTTTAAAAGGGAAAGACCCTCCTCGTTAGAGGAGCTAGTGATAAGCCACTCATATCGGACAATAGTGTCATCTGAGAGGATTAATTTCTTTTGTTGTTTATCAAGGTACTCTACAGTTCCAAGTAAAATTAGGGAAACATCCTGTTTAAGATGGGCGTTATCGTGAGTCTCAATCTCTTTAAATGGAGCATCGTTTTTTAATCGGTAAGCTTTAATCGTCCCCTCAATCTTTGATTTTTCCAGAACAACGACATGAGTAAAAATCTCATTGTTCCGCTTTTCATTATCAAAATAATTAAAATGCACCGCTTCTGTTTTTAAACTTTCCGAGGACATAAATTTTTTTTGACTCACATTGTTAAGATTTCTTAAATTTAACAAAAAAAATATTTATTTTCCATCGTCTAATAAAAATTTAATTTTTTTTCTTAAATCCTAATAATCAGTGACCTGGATAGATGATTTTTTCAAAAAAAATCTTTATCCAGGAGTTGTTTGAATCTATTATTCTTTTGTGTTAAAACCGATTAAAAAATGAATTAATTAAGAAATATGGACTCTCATTTCAAAATTTTTTTTAACGAATTATCAGAAGACCGGGATGGCGGATTTCATAAAGTAATAGCTCTCCAAGATGAGCCTGAGCTCGATTGGAAAAGTATTTCTGTCTTAGCGCCTACTATCCCTAAAGGATGGTTTGAGCTCTCAAAATTGACAAAAGCTGAAAGACTAGACCTTGTCCAGCAATATTGGGAAAAAAAAATGGAATCCTATCCCGATTTTTGCAACTTCCTCGCAAAGTTTTTTCATGAAGTAGATGATATTGGAATCTTTCTAACGCAAAAAACGGTAGACCACCCCTTTGAAGCCCAGATGGTTTACAGTTTATCCAAGACATCCTGTTTTTTTAGAGGCCTGCCCCCTCTTCTTGAAACGCAAGGGAACCAATTAAAAGATTCTTTCAAGGATATTATTTTTCCACAGGACTACCTTTCATTCTTGCAAATTCATAATGGTTTTTTCAAGACAACGGATAAAACCGGGCTCCTTAAAGCTGAAAATGTAATAAAAGAGTATCCTAAATTTCAAAGCTATTTTTCAGAAGATGAAGTCATTTTAACCTATGATAAGGAAGCCATAAATCCAAAAAAACTGATCCCTTTTTATATTTCTTTCGGCATGCCGTTTTACCAATGCTTCTATGCCGATTGGTATCCTGAACAGGAAATGGGAAATGTCTATTTTTCTCTTCAGGATAAAATTGTATCCAACCTAAAAGGGGATACTGCCGGAGAAAACCTCTCTTTCCCCACCTTTATCGACTGGGTTTTATTTTACATGGAAAGAATTGTCAAAGGATAGCCTTAAGCAAAACCTACATGGAATGCCATCGATAAACCGGGACAAATATCATTTGGCACATGTTCTTGAATCAGTCCCAAAAATACCCCAAAAGCAAAATGGCCAACCTTATAAACGAGCGCGCAATTTACATCCTCGTTTTGAGGTTGAGTGTGCGATAAGGTATAAATGAGCGCCGAGATAAGAACGCGGTTGACTCTAACTACCCTTGCGTCAACAAGAGGCAGAAGGCTCGGCTTATATTTTTGAAGCACTTTTTTGGGATATCGCTTTAGAAGCATTTCTTGCAATCCCACTCTGAAACATAGCTCATCGAAGATCGCAATCCTTGCCTTTCCGCCGAAGGGGATTATATTTCTTGCATTGTTGCATAGAATGGAAAAAAGAGTCGTTGCAGAAGACACTCTAAAGCAGATAGGATTGGCATTATTTAATTGGGCAAGCATGAAGAAGGGGTTAAAGGAATAATTTATAATGAGGGAGCCGCAAGTTGCTAACGCATAGTTTGAAAAAATATAAATCCAAAAACGCGAGACTCGCTCTCTCAATGTGTATCTTTTTTTGAGATACTTATAGTACTTTTTATCAAGAGATTCTATTTCTTTAGCATCAAAGCCGACGACTCTTTTTCTAGACTCCTCACTGAATTTCTTAAACCAATCGTCCATCATCTTAGTGAAAAATTCATTCTTCTTTTCAATCTTCGAGAAGTGATTGAGCAGTTTTTCATAAAAAGCATATATATAGGGATTTAATTGAGACCGGATTTTTCTCTCGCTTTTTGGGAAAGAGGGATGATTTGCATAGTAGTTGTAGATTTTATCAAAAAAATCCTCAAGAATCTTAGGGCTTGGATTTTTCTTAGAGATTTCAATTTTATAGATAATCCTTACCGCTAGTTTAATGGCTTTATTTTGTTCAAAAGAGTTGCATTTCAGTCCTTCCAAATTATCTTCGATTAGCTTTAAAATCCCTTCTAATTCATGTATAAGAGTGGAATAGAAGATGGGAGGCGTCAGCTTTAAAGTTTTTTCAATAAAAGTATAAATTAATTGAGGGTAATTTGAGTTGGAAAAAAAAGGCTTCATCTTCATATCATTTAGAAAAGGAAGTAGTTTGGCTGAAAATAGGCCTCTAAACTGATGATAGATGACATTTTCTAAAAAAGGCAGACAGCTATCTACAAAAAGCTGCGCTTCATTTTTAGGTATCGGTTTCTTTAAGACTCTTTCAAAAAGAGGAAAGGCTTTTTCTACTAATTTTTCATGCCTTTGGCTCCCAAGAAGCTTAATTAAAGGGAGGATGACTTTTGTACGAGAGCATTTATTGTTTACGAATTTTAAAAGAACATTAAATAGAATCGTGTGATTTTTGAAACCTTCTATAGTAAAGGGATGAGCGTATTTGGGGTCGCTTCCTTCTTCGATAAACCTTGCAAAGCTTGCAATATGAAACTCACTCACATTATTCCAGCGTATAGGGGTCCGCTTCTTTGAAGGCTTTTCAAGAAAAGGATCAAACTTTAGCAGGATGCTTAAGACTAAAGGGCAGATGATTTCTTCAACCAGATCAAGAAGGTAATCCTGATCAAGACAAGAAATCACTTTATTCGAGATTTTCTCTAGGCAGTCTTCTTTTGGACTTGACGCCAAAATCCTATAACCTAAAAGAATGAGGGTATCGATTTCTTTTTTGTGAGTTTCTTCCTCGCAATCGATGAAGGGTTGTAGAAATAACTCGATGGTTTCAAGATGAGATGAGAGTTCCTCTTTAGTTATCACTTCGTTTATGCGGCAAAGAAGAACTTTAAAAAATTTAAAATTGCTTTCCAAGAGAAATTCACCAAACACTTCTTGAAAACGGCTAGCATTCTCAAAAAACCAGATTATTCTTTTATCAAGAATTTTTGCGTTTTCAAGACAGCTTAACCAGCATTTTTTTCTTGCTTCTTGGCTACCCATCCATTCATTGCTCTCAAGAGCCATTAAATGATCAAAGGCTAACAAATTAAGGTCGGTATCTTTAAAGGCGCTCATTTTTTCAATTAATTGAGCCATCAAATCAATTGGAAGTGTGTCTCTATCGCTAACAAGTTTAAGAAGCGATTGCACTTCTTCTAGAGTGGGGTCTTTTTCGAGTACTTTTGATCCTAAATGAAATAACACCGGATCCACACATAAAGGAGCATGCTTTAAAAGCTCATCTAGTGTCGCGACAAGCCATGACAGTCGATTTATTTTCGACTGAAAGGACATAAGCTCGACTAAATCGATAATTTCGTTAATAGGTTTTACCGAAGCATAAGCTTGAAAAAATTTAGAAGTTGAAGCGTTAATTCCTTTTTTAAGAGAAGGTCTTTTAGATAAATCATGAGTCTTAAAAAATTTAATGAGAAGAGGGAAGAAGGCTTTAATAAAAGAGATGGGGGTTTCTTTGGTTTCAATATAATCAAGACTTCTTTGAAGAATTTTTAAAAGCGTATCCTTAAAGTTATCAGACGTTTTAAGGGGCCTCTCGGTTTCCTTCTCTTGCGAGGGAAGAAGAGCCTCTTGCATAGCAAGGTCTAAGAAAGTAAGCCGCTTTTTTAATAGGTCTTCTACATCTTGGAAAAAGGATTTAAACTTAAGATTAAATAAAAAATCTTGAGCAAATTTTAGACCCTTCGAGTCTAAAAGCAGGTCAAAAAGGCTTATTAATAGCGTTTTAGATTCCTCTAATAAGGGAACTTGAGTGGCTAAAAATAGCGCGATTAAGGCACTTGCCCCTTCAAAATCTTTTGATTCAATAATCAAGGGACATTTCTTTCCTAAAAGCTCGTGCAATTTATTGGCAGCTTTTGGGATCAAATTTTTTTCGAAAGGTTCTTCAATCGTTTCCTTTAATAGAGAAATATCGCCATTTAATTCTAATGAAAGATTAAGCAGAGCTTCTTGATAGCTTGCGAGAGTTTCAGAATCGGTAAAAATCTTTAAAGGTTTTAGCTTTTTATAGATAGCGGGTAATTTTTCTTTTAATGACGAGTTTTGCATCGCCTTATTAAGACGATCTATCCAAAAGGACGCAAGATCACATAAAGCTTCTTTCTTAAAATTTTCGGCAATTAAAATTTCTTCAAGCGCCTTTAAGGATTCTTCTTCTTTCAGCTCATTAAAAAGCCAAATTATTAGCTCTAGCTCTTCTTTTGAAGCTTTAAATAATTTTGTTCCTTCGGGAAAAATTTTGAAAATGCCTTGGAGAAGCTTAGGTAAATCTGTGAGACGAAAAATTTCGCTTCTTGTTTGACAAGATTTACAAATAAGAGCCCAAGAGGAAAGTAGTTGAGTGTTTTTTGAAATGTATCTCATGCCGAGCAAGGTATCCATAGCCAGATCAGGCCTTAAAGGAGCTATGGTTTTAATAAAAGAGTGCTTAACACTTCCGTTTGCCGTTTGAGATTGAAAGAGAGCAAAACCTCTCTGTGTATAAAAATCATCTTTAGAGGAAACAAGGGCAAAAGAAAAATTGATAGCCGGATCTAAAAAAGTCTCCTTATTATGTTTAAAGTACTCCTCTAAAATAATGTGATGGGTTTTAGTAAGTTTTAAAAGTTCGATGGCATTTTTTAGTCTTATATTATTTAGAATAACAGGCCAATCCTCCAATAGAAGGTCAAAAGCTTTTTCATTATTAGATTGAATTAAAGCTATAAGTTTTAGCTCTAACGCAAGTAGAGAGCTTTTTATCTTAATGCCATCTGCAATTTTGAGTAATTCAATCTCATCTAAAACCAGCTTTGTTTTTTTAAGATTAGCTTTCGGGATTAGAAAAGATTCTAGCAGTTTATTTAATTTGGGGTGGGAGGAGGCCTTAAGGGCACGAAAAGCTTCCATGGGATTTAAAGCCATTTGGAAAAAACAGTCTTTTCCCAAGTTGATTTTAAGAATGGCAGGTTCTCTAAATTGAGGAATTTCGACACTAAAATTCGGTTTTTTGTTTTCCCCGAAGTAAGCTAAAAAAGCTTTGGCTTGAATCAAGGCCATTATTTCTTGGAAATCCACTTGTGATTGGACAAGGGAATCAATTAACTTGACAAAAGGAGTTTCGTCCTCTTCGAAAAGAACTCGCATTTGATCCCAAAGGGAAGCCTGTACTTCTTTTGATTTTAAAGTATAACATCCATAAAGGGCGAGGGTAAATGCTTCTAAAGAAGACCCTTCAAGGTGATTATTTAAGCTCTTTTTTAACAAAAAAGAAGGCGCTTCCAGCATACCACGATAACTTACGCTTCTTTCTATAAAAATATCGAGCAAACCCTCCATCAAATCTTCATCTAAAACAATTCCTCCTCTTAATTGTAAAATAAGCGCTGTAGGCAACCCTGCTTCATTAATACGATTCCTTGGAGCTTTAGCGCGTGATGGAGATTCTGTCCTATATTTTTTTTTATCGGCTCGAATGACCTTGATTATACGATCGAAAACAACTTGCGGAAGGTACTCATAATCACTTTCAGGGTATATGGAGATGGTCTTTTTACCGCATTCAATATCGGATTTCAAAACGTGAATATTATTTATGCCATATTCAATAATCGCCTCAACAAGCGGTTCAAGGTTAAGCCTTAGTGCATCCCTTATAAATAAACTTTGGTTTTGCAACTCTTGAACTAGTAAAAGCTCAAGACCTTGAATGGTTAAGGTGGCGTAACGATTGTCATTGTATTCTTTGTTTCTCTTGTCGTAACAACCCACTTTTTTATCTTTAACCGTTGAAATGTAGGCTGAGGGAGTGAAAAAATCACCTTCTCTAAAAGTTAAGAGAGTAAATTTTTCTGAGAAAAATTGATCCACTTCACTTATGCATTCTTCTAGGCCTTCTTCGGTTGAAAGAGTTGGAAGATGTATTCGAATGTCACTGTCATTCGGTGGGGATAAATTTTGAATGAGATGCATAAGTTCGAAATTGTCGATCTTAAGGGCAAAAAACAATTCAGGAAGGTAATGCTTTTTTAAAAGCTCAAATAATTTACTTCCAACTAATTCTAGATTAACTATGTTCTTACGGCTTTTAAGATAACAATAAAGTTCAAAAAGATTGTAGGATACACGGAACCCATTGCCTTTTAAAATAGCGTATCTAGGTTCAAAAAGAAAATCGATAGCGTCATTTAAAGTGGCTTTATTGATTTTCGGCAGGTCAAAATCAGGGTCTTTTATAAGGAAAAGTTGATCATCGATTTTTTTTTTACTTTTAAGATCAGAAATAAAACGTTCTTCTAAGGAATTTTCTTCCGCACTAGGTAAAGTTGCTGTCTCGCTTAATTTATCTATGTTTGAAGGTTCAAAATTCTTCTCTAGCAATTCTTGATGGTTTTTTAAAATTAATCGAGAACTTAAAGGATCGCAATTCATAAATTTTTTATTTTGAGGTTTCGGAAGAGGCTTTAAATCTTTCGCAAATCCAATCGGAAATGGTTTTTAAAACAAGAGGCGATAGGGTTTCTTCAATTTGCGAGTACTCTTCAATGGATCCTGTTAGAGCTGTTTGAAACAAGTGATTCACTTTTGGAAATTCAATGACTTGATAGTCCTTATTGCAAGCTTTTTTTAGCGCTTTTGCAATTAAGGGCAAATTTTGCTTGGAAGAAACCTGAAGGTCCAATTCGCCATTTAAAGCAAGGAAAGGGATTTTAATTTGTTTTAAAGCAGTTTTAGGATCATAGGTTAAAAAGTAGCGAAACCAGTTTGAGTTAATGCGGTCAATTTGTGTTTCGTAAATAACTCTTAATGCATTTCTTTTTTCATTTGGAAACTCATTTAAGTATCGCTCCAAAACCTTCCTTAATTCTATTTCTGCAATTCTTGGATCATCTTCTTCTTTAATGATAGAGAAGAGTTTTTCTTGAAGATTCCTTTGCATTTCTCTTTCAGATAAGCCAACACCTTTGGCTTGCAAGATAGCTTGGGTTTGCTCGTAAAGCAATTCTTCACCGGTAATCGCAGGGCCTGCCATAAGAATAATAAAAGCTACATCTTTAGATTTTGAAGCCACCATGGGAGCGATTAAACCTCCTTCGCTATGGCCGATCAGTCCAATTTGTTTTGAGTTTACCTCACTTCTATTTTTTAAATACTCGACCCCTGCTTGAACATCATCTGCAAAATCTAAACCTGTTGCAGATTCGTAGTGGCCGGTTGAAGAAGCCACCCCTCTTTTGTCCACCCTTAAAACAACGATTCCATTTCGAGTTAAATAGTCGGCAAGCAAAAAAAAAGGCTTATGTCCAAAAACAGTTTCATCACGGTCATTCGGTCCGGATCCGGCAATTAAAAGAACGGCAGGGCATTTTTTATCCGTTAAAGGACAAGTCAAAGTTCCGGCTAAAGTGACTTTTGCAAAGGTGTTTTCGTATTGGATATTTTCTACTCTATAGGGATAGGGAGCTTTTGGCTCTTGGGGCCTAAAAAGTTTTGATCTCTTTTTTAAAGTGAGGGTGTGGTTATTTTCATTTTGATAAAAAGTCCCTGTAATTTCATTTTTTAACTCATTAAAACACCCGTCAAAATGAAGTCCTAAAGACTCATTTTCAAAACGCAAGCTATTTTTGGTTAAAACAAGATCAAGAGGCAGGTCTTTAATCCCATGCTCCTTTAAGCTGCATCTGGAGATTAAACGATTTTTTTCATCAAGGGTTACTACTAAATCCAGGTTTGAAGTTTTTGTTCCTTGAGTTTCTAAAGAAGAAATCCATGTTCCTAAAATAAAATTTTTATTTTCTGCAGTTTGATCTTCAGAAAAAGAAGCTGCTAACAGAAAAGATTGGAAAATTGCGAAATATAAAAAAACTTTTCTGAACATATTAATTCGGATCACACTAAATGGCAGGAAGGAACATATTATCTCGATAAATTCCATTTTTTCAAGAAGAAGATTAATAAAAAAAGGAAACGCTTGTTTAAAAAAAAGTTTTTTTCTGATAACTTTTTTTATTTTTTGATATTTTATGGATAAGAAGCTTCAACTCCCTGACTATCTTGTTAACAGCATAGAAAGTTTTTGTGAAAAAATTCCCTTAAAAAATTTGAAAGAAGCAAGTGTTCGGCTCTCGAATAATTATTTAGCAGGGTTTGTTAATAAAAGGTTGCAAGCCCCGCTTGATCACATAGCTTATCTTGCTACTCGCTTCCCGGCTACTTTTGCAGCTTGCTCAAGCGTCTTTCATCAAATCAAATTAAAGACGGATAAGTCTTTTGAAACTCTTTTAGATTTAGGCTCAGGCCCAGGGACTGTAGTTTTTGCAGCCCTTGAGTATTTCCCTTCCTTAAAGAAAATTTATATTGTAGAACAGGATGCTTTTTTTATTGAATTTTGTAAAAAAACACTAAGAGATCATTTTCCTCATGTTTCCCTTGAAGTGCTTGCTAACGATATCAAAAAAACGGAGTTAAAAGAAGTCGATCTTATCACCTCTTCTTATGCCCTGAATGAACTTGGTGAAATAGAATTTAATGAAATTGCCGAAAGGGTATTCTCGATTCAAAAAGATCTGGCAGTTTTTATAGAACCCGGTACCCCGAGAGGGTATAGCCTTATTTTAAAGTTAAGGGAGATGGCTTTTTCAAAAAATAAATTTCCTTTAGCTCCGTGTCCGCATAGTTTGGAATGCCCTTTAGCCAAAACTCAAAAATGGTGTCATTTTTCCGAGCGGCTTCCAAGATCTTCGATCCATCGGTTTTTAAAAGAAGCCCGTCTAAATTTTGAGGATGAAAAGTTTTCCTATTTTGCAGCGTCAAATATTGAGGCCGCTCCTCTTCTTGATAGAATCATAGGCCATCCAAGAAAACACTCCGGCCATATTTCCTTTGATCTTTGCACAAAAGAGGGGAGAGCTACTCAAGAAATTATTTCAAAAAGAGACGGCACTTTTTACAAGGAAGCTAAAGAGTTGAAATGGGGTGATTGTCTAGAAAGTTAGCTTTCATTTTTAAGAATCTGATAAGGAATTATTATTATCCATATATTTTGTTAATTAGATATTTATAACCATCTATTAATTTTATCTCAGTAAAATTTAATGAGGTTATTTATGCAGGTTAATAATAATTTCGCATGGAAAATTGTAGAGAAAGCCCAAGAAGAAATTCCTTATTCTTCATATTATTGCACAGAAAAAGGAACAGTAATTCCGATTTATCAGGGTAGTTTAGAACAAAATGAAAGTGGATTTACTTATATCAAAGTCCATGATGATTTTATTAAAAAACTTTCTTCTTTAGCTAAGAAAATATTGGATCCTAAATTTGAGCCCGCTCCTTACCTTTCAAATGGGCATGATGATAAAGTGGGAGCTCATATTACTTTAAGTAAATCAAGTTTAAACGCAAAACTTAAACCAGGCGATAAGGGTAAAACAGTCCATTTTCGTCTAAAACCAGTTATAGAAGATTTTTATCAGTATGGCGGTCATCTTTTAAACGGACGCATCCTAACATTGGTTGTAGAAGTTTTGGATGTCGATCATTGCAAAAGTTTAATTCAAGAAAGGGGATTTTCAACAAATAATTCTCATATTACTTTTGCCATGAAGTCATAAACCGCTTTGGAAATTTTTTTTCTGCTTGAGATCTAAACTGATTTTTATTAGCGTTATCTCTTCTCACATGTAGAAGGGAAATGCATGTACCTTGTCGAAGACCTATATCATTGCCATAAAGAAAGACTCAATTTAGAGCTTATAGCAGGAAAGAAAGGCATTAAAAGGCCAATTCAAGTTCCTGAAGTTCAAAGACCTGGATTAAGTTTAAGCGGATACATTAAAAGCCACGCCGGAAAGCGAATCCTCGTTTTTGGAAAAGTTGAGATCGAGTATCTAAGAACCCTTGATCATGAGACAACCCTTGAGCGTCTTCAAAATATTTTAACCACTCCGGTTCCGGCCATTATTGTTTCAAGAAGATTTCGTCCCCCCAAAGAACTGGTGTATTTATGTGAAAAACAAAATATCCCTCTTTTTCGAACGAACATGAGCACCATGAATCTTTTAAGCAAGATCATGATTACATTAACTGAGGAATTTGCACCCTCTACAACTTGCCACGGCACTCTTGTAGAGGTTTTTGGCGTGGGTATTTTAATACAAGGCGACTCCTCAGTCGGCAAAAGCGAGTCGGCTCTTGGATTGATTGAAAGGGGCCATCGTCTTATCTCTGATGACATCGTAAAAATTCGAAAAAGGGAAGGGTCCTATCTTGAAGGTTTTGGCGCCGATCTTACAAGACACCATATGGAGATAAGAGGTATTGGCATTATCAACGTGGCGCACCTTTATGGAGCTGTTTGTGTTCGCGATCACAAAAGCATTGATCTTGTAGTGAGACTAGAGAAATGGGATGAAGATCATTTTTATGACCGCATAGGTTTAGATGAAAAAACAACAGAGTTTCTTGGAGTTGAAGTGCCCTTCCATCTTCTTCCTGTCAAACCGGGTAGGGATGTTGTGTTGCTTTTAGAAACTATTGCGCTCAATCATCGTTTGAAGCAAATGGGTTATAATTCTGCAAAAGAATTTAACATGAAGCTACTTGAGAAAATTGCTTCCAAGCAACGAAAGCGAGCGTTTAAAGATAAAGAGGAAGTGAAAGTAAGTGAAAATCATTCAAAAAGTAAAAATAAAAAATAAAATGGGTCTTCATACAAGACCTGCTACCATGATCGTTAAAATTTTACAAAACTGTAAGAGCCTTGTGCAATTTACCTATCGGAATGAAACCGTTAACGCAAAAAGCATTTTAAGCATACTAATGCTTGCAGCAAAAAAAAATTCCAGCATAACTATAGTTTGTGATGGGGACGATGCGCAAATCACAATGGATACTTTAACAGCGGCATTTGAGAATCAGTTTGGAGAAGCGGCAACATGAAGGTTTTAGAAGAGTTATTTTTTCAAGGCGTCGCCCTTTCCCCCGGGATAGCTCAAGGAAAGCCTCTTGTCTTCAATTTAATGGATGATGATGTTCTTGAATTTACCATTTCAGAAGATGACATCGAACATGAGATTGAACGCTACCTTAATGCTTTAAAAAAATGCCGTGAAGAAATTAGAGCTCTTCAAAAAAAACTTAAAGAGGATGATATCGATGAAGGGGCTGAAATTCTAGAAGCTCAACTTCATATCACCCAAGACCCCTTGCTTACCCAAACAGTGGAAGAGGGGATTAGGGAGGATCGAAAAAACGCTGAATTTGTATTTAAGTCTCTAATTAAAAAATATCAGAATAAATTCCAATCCCTGCAAGAGCCTTTTTTTCGTGAACGCTTTAAGGACTTGCAAGACATTTCAAGAAGAATTATTGCCAATTTAAAAGAAAGCGTCCGCTTTAGCTTGGCAGATATTCCACCCGGGACAGTCGTTTTCGCCCACGAACTTTTAGTGACCGATGTCGCTGAAGTAAAGGCTGGAAATATTGCAGGGTTTGTGACATTTAAAGGCGGGGCTGCATCTCACGCAGCTATTGTTGCAAGAGCAAAAGGCATCCCTTATGTTACAGGAATCGAGCTAAAAAAAATTGATCTAAACTCTCTTGAAAATGTAATTGTCGATGGCAAAACAGGAGAGGTGATCATCAATCCAAGTCCGATGACGGCCGCAAAATATCGATCGATAAGAGAGGAACATGCCCTTCATTTTTCAAGGCTTAAAGAAAAACACTCGCTTGCAGCTGAAACTTATGATGGCTATGAGATAAGGCTATCTGCAAATCTTGAAATGGTGAGCGATTTAGACTCTCTTCAAGAGCAGTGCCCTCATGGCGTTGGACTTTTTAGATCAGAATACATCTTTTTATCTCAACAAGAGTTTCCACCGGAAGATTCACAATTTGAGATCTATAAGCGTATTGTTGAGAAGATGCAGAATTTGCCTATTGTGATTAGAACCTTTGATGTAGGGGGAGATAAAATTGTTCACTCTCAGCCCCTTTTACAGAAAGGAAACCCTTTTCTTGGGTGCCGGGCTCTCAGGTTTTTGCTGCGGGAAAGAGAAATTTTTAAAGCTCAGTTAAAAGCCATTTTAAGAGCGGCGGCTTTTGGCGATGTCAGTATCTTGTTTCCTATGGTCTCTTCTTTAAATGAGATTAAGGAAGCGAAAATGCTGTTAAAAGAAGCGAGCGGGGAATTGGCCGCCAAGGGCGTTGCTCACAAAGAAAAAATTCGTATCGGCTGCATGATTGAAGTGCCTTCAGCTGCCATTATCGCAGACCTTATTGCCGAAGAATGCGATTTTTTATCCATTGGGACAAATGATCTAGTGCAATATGCCCTTGCGGTGGATCGATCAAGCAATGCCATGCAATCTTTTTATACTCCGACACATCCCGGCGTCATTAGATTGATCAAGCTTGTTGTGGCGGAAGCCAATCAAAGAGGTATTCCCGTGTCTCTTTGCGGTGAAATTGCTGCCGATCCGAGGTTCACCCCTCTTTTATTAGGTCTTGGGGTTCATGAACTTTCTCTTGCCAGCCGATATATTCCGATCATTAAAAATGCGATACGAAATACAAGCATTGTGGCAGCAAGCCATCTAGCGGAAAAAGTTCTTGCTTTATCGACTGCCGAAGAAGTTATGGAGGTTTTAACTGAAGAGTATCGAGCAAGTGTCCCTGAAGACTCCGCTTTCTATACTTAAGATTAAGAATAGGCTTCTTTCAAAATTCCCTTTAAGCCGTTGATTGCGTCCTAATCTCGCTTCTAGGTGGAGTAAAACAGAATTCGATTGGTATTCCTATTTCGTCAACAATCATATGAACTTTGATTCCAAAAAAATATTGTTTTTTTGAAGCCGAATAGCTGTGTAAATTCTTTCCTTTTAAAAATTTTTGCTAGAAAACTTTTATGGTTTTCATATGCCTTTATAGGAAAGCTATCGACAATAAAAAATTCACCGACAAGGCGTGTTGTACAGTAATCTAACGTGATAATGCAAGGGCTGATATCAAAGCAAAGGACATTACCTTTCGCTAGGGTCATTTTGTATTGGGGATCATCAGACAAACCGAATGATTTTACGATTTCATCACTAGATGAAAGAAAATTGCTATAACTTGTTCATTCATGATATTTTTCATTCATGATATTTTTCCTTTTGTAAAAAAGGAAGATATCGCTCGTGGCCAATCGCTGTAGATGGATGTCCTCTTTTTCATCTTTCGTCTCGGGAATGAAAGGAAACATTCCCTTCACCAAAAGCTAAAAAATTTGCCACCCATCTACAGCGATTGGCCACGGATTAGGCCGCAATCACGGGTTTAATGCGAGGAAAGCTGTTTTTGCGCAAAATTTTTTACAAAAATTGCAGGCATAAGATTGAAAAATTTTAGTAAGTCAATAATAGCTATTTTAAAAATCAAAAGCGAATTTTAAACGAAGTCACCATTCCTTACTAACTAGAAGCCCATTCCCGGAAACATATTGGCCGGCATTGCTGGCATGCCAGATGATGTTTCTTTCTTCAAAGTCTTTTTAGCTTCTTGGAAAGCGGCTTTTACAAGGTCTTCAAGACCTTCCACATCTTCCGGATCAACGCACTCTTTTTTTATTTTAATAGAGAGCACATCCCCTTCTCCATCTAAAGTCACATTAACAAGGCCTCCTGGAGAAGTGCCCGTCACAGTAAGATTTTTTAATTTATCTTGCATTTGCATTAACTGCTCTTGCATCATTTTAGCTTGCTTTTTCTTTTTAGCAAAACCTGTACCCATGGGATATCCTTATATTTTTGTTTATTAATAATCTTTAATTTTGATTATGGATGCGCTGCATTTTGCCTTTTAATTCTACCGCTGCAAATTGCAGAAGCGTGTCATAGAAATAAGGGGGATTTAAGACCACATCCTCTTTTGCTTTAATAGGTTTTGAGGGGTTCGCTTTCAAAAAATCCGGCTCTGAATAGGAAAGGGGGGGTGTCTTTGGCTCAGGCTCCATAAATAAGTCGATAACCGTCTCTTTAATTTCAATAGAGGGAAGTGGAGCTTTTTCTTTAATGACTTCAGCTATTTTCGCATCTATTTTTTTATCGGATTCTTTAGTCTCAACTTCCAAAAGTGTTTTTAAATTCTCTCTCTCGTCTTTAATTTTGTTCTCGCTTTTAGCGGATACGTCTATTTTATTCATCTCTACTTCAAGCTCAACTAGTCTTCTTACAAGGACTTCTATCGGCAAGCGTTGATGCGTTCGCATAATATGCAAAAGAATAGTTTCAATAGCAACTCTTAAGGAAGGTCTATTTTTTATCTCGTTTTGTTCTTGAACCAAGTAATCCAAGATGTCAAGGCACTGCTCTTTAGAATAAAAGGAGGCCGATAGAAGAAGCGCTTCTTTTTCTTCTTGCGGAATATCGATATGAAAAGAGTCTTTACTTGCAATTTTTACAAGCAGGATATTGCGGAAATGGTGAACTAGCATATCGATAAAGTGAAGCGCATCTTTACCGCCTGAAAAAAGCTCATGGGCAAGCTCAAAGGCGTAATCGAAAGAGCCTTCCTTGCCGGCTTTATCAAAAGCGTAAAGGCACTCCGTATTCATGATTCCAAGAACTTCAGAGACTGCCTGTTTTGTGATATCCCCTTCATGAAAGGAAATCACTTGATCTAAAAGAGACTCTGCATCCCGAAGGCCGCCTTCCGCTCTTTTTGCCACCATAGAAAGAGCCTCTGATTCAGCTTGAATTCCTAAGCTGCTAGTCATCATCTTAAGTTTGTAGACGATTTTATCAAGGGGGATTCTTTTCAAATTAAAACGCTGGCAGCGGCTAATGATCGTCGGGAGAACTTTTTGCGGCTCGGTCGTTGCAAAAAAGAATTTTACTTTTTCCGGAGGCTCTTCGAGGGTTTTCAAAAGCGCATTAAACGCTTCTTTTGTAAGCATGTGGACTTCATCGATGATATAAATCTTATAGCCGCCTCTTGATGCTGTATAGCCAACCGTTTCATTGATATCCCGGACATCGTCGATGCCGCGGTGGGAAGCGCCGTCAATTTCCAAGACGTCAAGAGAATTCCCGGAAGCGATTTCCTTGCAGGATGAGCAAGTATTGCAAGGTTCAAACTCGTCATTAAGATTCGGGCAATTGATAGCTTTTGCAAAAATCCGGGCGAGGGTCGTTTTACCCGTTCCCCGAGAACCGGAGAAAAGGTAGGCATTGGCGATCCGTTTAAATTTGATCGCGTTTTTTAGCGTGGTAACAATGGATTCTTGTCCAATGACTTCTTTGAATATTTGTGGCCGATATCGCCTGGATAAAACCTGATAGCCGCTCATTTGACCCTATTTTTTTGTCTTGGTTAGTCGATTAGTTTACTTGATTCCACTGATAAAAAACAAAAAATTAATTCACGGATAATGAATTCATGGTTTTCCAGGAATCGGAAATAATTTTTTCAAGGCTTCCATAAATGGGATTCCAACCAAGCTCTGATTTGGCTTTTTTTGAGTCCGCTGCAAGAAAGGGCGGATCGCCGGCTCGTCTTCCTGTAGGTCTAATACGAAGTTTTTCGCCCGTCACCTCTTCAGCTTTTTTCAAGACTTCTTTGACACTAAATCCGGAACCGTTTCCCAAATTATAGATAGAAGAGCTCCCTCCTTGAAGCAATTTTTCGAGGGCTAGAAGATGAGCGGTTGCGAGGTCATGAAGGTGAATATAGTCTCTTATGCAGGTTCCGTCCGGAGTATCGTAATCTGTCCCGTAAATGCATATCTCGCTTTTTTCAAGAATGGAAAGCAAAGTTTTTGGAATTAAGTTATGCCGTCCTTTTTGAGAGACGATGATTTCGCCATCAGGATCGGCTCCCGCTGCATTAAAATAGCGAAGGGCGATGTATTTTAAATCCGAGCTGTTTGAGATATCTTTTAAAATTTTTTCAACCATTAATTTAGATTCGCCGTAAGGATTAATAGGCTGTAGCGGAAAATTTTCTGAGACAAGAGGCGCGCTTGGGATGCCGTAAACTGCTGCTGTAGAGGAAAAAATAAAAGATTTTATGTTAGTTGCAAGGGCTGCTTTTAAAAGAGAAATCGTGCCGGCTACATTGTTTTCGTAATATTTGATAGGGTGGGCGACCGATTCGCCAACATCAATATAGGCTGCGAAATGTAAAATCGCCTGAACCTTGTGTTTTTCGATAATTTCTTTAATTTTAGAGGTGTCGCGGATATCTCCTTTGATAAACTCTCCTCGAACGACAGTTTTCGGATCGCCTCTTTCCAAATTGTCGAAAACAATAGTCGGATAACCCTTATCGGCAATAAATTTATTGACGTAAGATCCAATATATCCTGCTCCTCCGGTGATGAGAATGGTAGGTTTTGACATGAGAGACCCCTCTTTTTCCCGCAAGTTATAGCTTAAGTTAAGATTATAGATAAATCTTTAGGTTTATAAAAAATGGAAAAAGTTATTTTTGGCGATAATTTCCAGAAAATTGTGGATTTGAAAATAAAGGATTTATTTTGATATCTTAGTCGTGTTAAAATGAGAGTTTATGATAATCGTAAAAGATAGAATAATTCTTTCATTCGAATATTTGAATCAGTCCAAGGTGAAAGCTTGACGATTTGCTCTTTTAAACGAAATACACAAGATAAAGGCTAACATTTTTATGCATGACGAATTCGTCGATAGCGTGAATGATGTTGAACTGAAGTTTTCGCGTGAACAAGGCTTTTTTGATAAAAGCCGGGGAGTGCGGATCTTAATAGCGTCATTTTTTTTTCTCTGTTTGTTTGGATTCCTTCATTTTAGAGACGTTAAGGTGCCTCTTCTTGAACCCGGAACGAACGCACCTGATTATGTGGTCTCTCAAGTTGATTTCGATTTTCTAGACGATGAAGCGACCATTATTCTAAAACAAGAATCTGTTCGCGATATCGGAAAAATTTATCAGCTAAGCGAGCGTGAAATCCGCAAAAGAAAAGCAGATCTTGAAGATCATTTAACCCACGATCAAACATGGCGAGAAAAAGTCGGTTCCGTCAGCTTCGATGAAATTTCAAAAGGGATTGAAGCGTTTGAATCGACATTAACAGACGTTCGCTTTACAGATCCAAGAACCCTTAAAAAAATGAAGGAAGCCGGGTTTGATATTTCGAATTATCTCATCTTTTCACCGACAGACATCAATAAAAACATTAAAATCCCTTTACAAATTTGGCGCGTTTTAGCTTCTGAATCATTCCCGCTAGATAGTTTTCATGCGGCCACAGCTTCCTTAATCACCTCCTATTTTTCTGACTTAGACTGGCAATTTGAAGAAGATATCCCCTCGCAAAAGCTCTTAAGAAAAAAAATTATGGAAACAGTCGAAGATAAGTACACCCATGTCAGTGCGGGAAATCGAATCATCGACCAAGGGGATAAAGTTACACCAAGACATGTCTCCATGCTTCATGCTATGAAGATGGCCTTAACAGACGAAAGGAATTTATGGCACCCTCTAACGCTTCTTGGCTCTTTGCTATTAACTCTCATTTTAACGCTTGTCAGCATAGCTTACCTTAAAACAAATCATAAGGAAGTTTTAGCCTCTAACCGTAAGCTTTTTTTACTTGTCACCATCATTGTTCTAACCCTTGCTCTATCCAAAGGAACAGAATTTTTGATCTTAAATATGGAAAGTAAGTGGCTGCAAGTCATTCGTTTCCCGGTTTTTGTGCCTTTTGCCGCCATCATGCTTTGCAGCTTAATGAATCCCGGGATTGCCACTTTTGCAAGCGGTTTTTTAGTTGTCGTCCTAACTCTAACTCTCGCTTTTGATCAGCAAGGCTTCATGATCATGAATATTGTGGCTTCAATTGTTGCCATATTAAGCACAAGACGACTAAGACAGAGGAAAGAAATTTTTATCGTCTGCTTGAAGGCCTGGCTGTCTTGTGTCATTGTCGCTTTTGCAATCAACTTGTATCAATACGGGCTTCGGGACGTAGTCGTTTTAACAGACAGCATTAGCGCGGCTATATTCATGTTATTGACAGCTGTAATGGTGGTTGGCTTACTCCCTCTTTTTGAATCGCTTTTTAAGATCATGACTGACGTGACGCTAATGGAGTATTTTGATCCTAATAACGATCTTTTAAGACGTCTTAGCATTGAAGCTCCGGGAACCTATCAGCATTCTGTCGTTGTCGGCAATCTTGCAGAAGCTGCCGCTTTATCAATTGGGGCAAATGGTCTTTTTTGCCGTGTGGCTACCATGTATCATGACATCGGTAAGATGATTACGCCGCAATATTTTACCGAGAATCAGCTTCCCGGTATGAATATCCACCAGCTTCTAACCCCGCTTGAATCAGCGCAAGTAATTATAGCCCACGTAAGCGAAGGCGTCGCTTTAGCTAGAAAAGCAAGCCTTCCCGAGCAATTTATCGATATCATTAAACAGCATCATGGAAACACGCTTGTTTACTACTTCTATAAAAAGCAGCTTGAAAAATTAGGAGGGGACAAACAGCAAATTGATGAATCGGATTTCCGCTATTCTGGGCCAAAGCCAAGAAGCAAGGAGTCTGTCATCATCATGATAGCCGACTCGCTGGAAGCAGCTTCAAGGTCGCTTGATGCTGCAACAGAAAAAAATATCGAAGAGCTTGCCGATCGTCTCATTAAAGATAAGGCCGATGATGGTCAATTTGATGAATGTCTTCTAACCTTTGAAGAACTTGCCCTTGTCAAAGAAACTTTAATTAAAACACTTGTGGCTTACTCTCACTCAAGAATCAAGTACCCGGCTCAAGAAGTACAAGTTCAAAAACCAATGCCTGATATCAATGCTTAAGAAATATAGCTCAGTTCTTATAACAGGCGCAACTTCAGGGATCGGTGAAGAACTTGCCAAAAAATTGGCTTCGAAGTCAGATAAATTGTTATTAACTGGACGAAATAAAGAAAAGCTGCAAAGCTTGGAGAAAGATCTCTCGCAAAAAACCAAAATTGAGACCAAAATTTCTGATTTAAAAGAAGCCTCCTCCCGAAAAATCATTTTAGACTGGATTGAAATTGAAAGACCAACGCTTGTGATTAATAGCGCAGGTTTTGGATTATATGGCGATGCTCTGTCTCATCCTATCGAAGAGTCGCTTGACATTTTAAAACTTGATGGTGAAGCAACCCTTGAGATTACTCTTAAAGCTGCAAATACTCTTTTAAAGAGTGGGCATCCGGGAACTATCTTAAACATTTCATCGGCCGCAGGCTTTATGGTTTTCCCAAAGTTTAGCGTTTATGCGGCGACCAAGGCCTTTGTAACCGCATTTTCTCAATCGCTCTATTATGAATTAAAAGACAAAGGAATTTCTGTACTAACCTTCTGCCCGGGAGTTGTCGCAACCAATTTTAGAAAAAGGGCTGCAAAAGGCAAAGAAACCCGTAAAAAAATGGAAATTGAACTTGGCGCAGCAGATACTGCCGATGCCATCCTCAAGCAGATTGAAAATAAAAAACCTCTAATGATTTATGATTGGAAGTACCGGTTTTTAATTTCTCTAAGTCAATGGCTTCCAATAAGTTTGAAAGCTAAAATAATGCAAAAATCGATCGACGATTTAATAAAATAAAATTTAAAATAAGAATAATATCAAACATGACCACATTTCTAGATTTAGGGGTTCAAGAACCCATCATCGAAACACTTACTAAAAGAGGATATGAAAAACCAACGATAGTTCAGGAACATACGATCCCTCTTGTTCTAAAAGGCAATGATTTATTAGCTCTAGCTGAAACAGGTTCCGGGAAAACAGCAGCGTCCGTTATCCCTATTTGCCAGTTAATAGAGCCAAGCGACGAAGGCATCCAAGCTTTAATTATTGTCCCGACAAGAGAGCTTGCCATGCAGTATGTGACGGAAACGCAGAAAATCGCGCATGCAAAAAATATCAGAAGCTTTAGCATAGTCGGCGGCAGCGATTCATCTATTCAGCAGGCAAAATTAAAATCGGGTGTCGATATTCTTATTGCAACCCCGGGAAGACTAATTGATTTTATCTATAATCGCCTCATTGATTTATCAAGCGTCAAGATTTTAGTTCTTGATGAAGCGGATGAGATGCTTAGCATGGGTTTTTATGAAGATCTTCAGTTTATTATGGATTGTCTTGTTCAGAAACATCAAACTCTTCTTTTTTCGGCCACCATGCCAAAAGAAATAAATATCTTAGCTCAAAAGCATCTGATTAACCCAATTGAAATCCGCCTTATTTCGGATCAGCCAAGACCCTCTTCGATCGAGCATTGGTTTTCTTACTCCGCTCCTAAAGCCAAACTAGAAAAGCTCGTTCATGAAGTAAAAAAACAACCCATTAATCAAGCGATTATCTTTGCAGCTTCTAGAGAATCTGCCGAACTATTGAATAAGCAACTGTCTTCTGAATTTAAAGCTTGCGACTTTTTGCACGGGGGATTGACCCAAGAAATTCGCCAAATTGTAACAAGTAAGTTTCGACAGGGAAAAATAAAATACCTTATAGCGACAGATGTAGCTGCAAGAGGACTTGATTTTTCAGGTGTGAGCCATGTTTTTATTTATCAACTTGGAAAAGATCCTGAAGTTTACCTTCATAGAACAGGAAGAACCGGCCGTCAGAATAGAAGCGGTGTAGCTATCACTTTTATTTCAGACAAAGAAATCGGGGTCTTAAAAAAAGTGCTTGAGAAAACGGGAATTGAGCCTAAATGGATTGATGACATAAAGCCGGATTTAAAAGCAAAGCAGCGTTTTTCCCTTAAGAAAAATCCAAGAAAATACCCGTCTAAAAATAGAAAACCCTCAAACTTCAAAAAAAGCAGCTAACGTTTTTTTTAAAGTTTCCGCTTCTTCTTTAGCTTCTTTAAGGCTTGAAGGAACATCTTGGCTTACCGGTCTTTGTATCATTAGATAGGTTTTAAGCTTTGGCTCAGTTCCTGAGGGCCTAATGAAAATTTTTGAGCCGCCCTCTAAAATAATTTCCATCATGGAAGTTTTTGGTAAGGTTAAATCCTCTTTTCTGTTGTCTTTGCTTATAACACGCACTCTTTTTTCATAATCTGCAACGGAAACGACAGATCTTCCTCCTAATTCTTCCGGTGGGGCCTCTTCTAATTTTTTTAGGATAGAGGTGATTTTAGAAGAGCCTTCCTTGCCTTCTTCAAACTCCAGGGTATAAGGAACTTCTAAAAAGACGCCATATTCCCTGTAAATTTGCATCAAGCCATCTTCAAGGGTAAGCCCCTGAAGCTTAAATTTTAAAGCGGCTTCAGAGAGCAAAGCCGAAGCTAAAACGGCATCCTTGTCGCGAGAAAATGTCCCTCTAAGATAACCGTAGGATTCTTCAGCCCCAAAGATGAACTCCAACCCGCTTTTATCTTCTTCAAATTCCCTGATTTTTTCAGCAACATATTTAAAGCCGGGCAAGACATCTATACAAAGGACGTCATAGGCGCTTGCAATTTTCCGAAAAAGTTCGGTTGTCACAATGCTTTTGATAACGACCCCCTTTAGGGGCATTGTTTTCTCTTTTTTCATTTGGCTTAAAATATGCTCAAGCAAAAGACAAGCGATCGCATTACCTGAAAAAAGAATTTCCTCATCCTTTTTATTTAAAATCACAAGTCCCACTCTATCGGCGTCAGGGTCTGTAGCTAAAAACAAATCGGCTTTTTCTTGTTTTAAAAGCTCGACGCCCAAAGCGAGAGCCTCTTTATCTTCAGGATTTGGAGATTTTACCGTCGGAAAAGAACCGTCGGGGCGGCATTGATTCGGGACTAAAGAAACCTTCTCAAAACCCCACCGATGTAATAAAGGAGGGGTTAAAGTGGATCCTGTTCCATGAAGGCTTGAATAAATAATATGAAGCTGATTTCCAAATAAATGGTTCTCAGCTTTCATGCCTTGAAGAGTTGAGACCTTCATTAAGTACTCTTCATCCAATTCCTTGCCAACAAAAGTGATGAGGGGGTTATTTAAATCTTCAACCGCTTTCGCCTCCGACGGGTCATCCATTTCATTAAGAAGCTCCATGATGGCAAGGTCATTAGGCGGCAATACTTGGCCCCCGTCTTCCCAGTAGACCTTGAAGCCGTTATATTCCTTTGGATTATGGGAGGCGGTTATCATAACGCCTGCTTGGCAATGTAAATAGCGGACCCCGAACGAAACAAAAGGAGTCGGACTTAAATGCTCAAGAATAAGAGCGTGAATGCCCTCTGCAGCTAAAGTTTTAGCGGCTTCTTCTGCAAAATATCTTGAAGAGTGACGGCTGTCATAGCCTATCAAGACCTTGAGTTCTTGTTTTTCTGAAAATACTTCTTTAAGATGTATGGCAAGAGCTTTTGTCGCCATACGAATGGTGTATCTATTCATCCGATTGCTGCCGGGACCCATAAGACCCCTCATGCCGCCTGTGCCAAAAGCTAATTTCTTATAAAAAGCATTGGTGCCAGATTCCGGATTTTTTTGAATAAGAGTTATGATTTCTTCTTTAGTTTTTTCATCAATCGATGAGTTTAGCCAGTCTTTAATATTCTTTTGAGTAGCTTTATCAAAATTTTTCAAATCAGGGAGCGTTTTCATGCTAAATTATGTTGGCTGACAGTTTGTAATAGTCGTTTTGCAAGTTCGTGGAAGATTTTACTCTCTTCTCTAAGATTCCCTTTGACGGCAACAGGACAGCCTTCTTCCGCTCCTATTCCAATTAAAGGGTGAAGAGGGATAGAAGCTAAGATCTCAGTGTCAAATCGATAAGCCAAATCTTTCGCTCCGCCTTCGCCGAATAGATGGTACACAATATCGCTGCCCGGGGCTTTAAAGCCAGACATATTTTCTACAATTCCAAGGAGTGGGATAGAGAGCTCATAAAAACAGCCGATGGCTTTAGCGGCATCTAAGGTTGCTACTTCCTGAGGGGTGGTAACAATTAAGGCGCCGCTAATTTCAAGGATTTTGGAAAGAGAAATAGGGACATCGCCGGTTCCAGGCGGCAAATCCACAATAAAGATATCAAGGGGACCCCATTCTATATCATGAACTAATTTTTCAAGAGCGCCGCTCATCATGGGGCCGCGCCAGAGGACAGTTCGAGATTCTTCTATAAAAAAGCCAAGAGAGGCTGATTTAATGCCAAATTTATAAAAAGGCATAAGAGCTTCTTTCCCATTTGGCAAAACTTCTTTTCTTGGAACAAGCCTTCTTAACCCAAGCATGATTGGAAGCGAGGGTCCATAAAGATCGGCATCCAGCAAACCGACTTCAAGACCTATTGAGGCTAGAGCGACGGCTAAATTTACAGCCACAGTTGATTTACCGACCCCGCCTTTTCCTGAGCCCACTAGAATCGTTAAAGGAGCGAGTTTCTTTTTCAAAGTTTCAATCCCACGCTAATTTTTTGCCAGTTTGAAAAAAAGACAAGAGAATTGCAAGTGTAGATTTATAAATTCTTCTGAATCTCTTCAAAAGAAATTAAAGGAGCCTCTTCATTGATGCCTTCGCAAAAGTTTTTAGCCTCCTCCCAATTTTCTTTGGAAGCTAAAATATGATTCCAAAAAGGGTAGGTTGTGCATTGTCTTGGCTTAATGGAATAGATAGAACATTGGTTATCAACAAGCAAAATGCAGTCATAGTTTTCTTTTTCCTTTAAGGAAAGCCTTCCATCTATTCGATGGGTGTATTTCTCTAGGAATTCGTTTTCACTCAGATGGAGATACTTAGAGATTCTCTCGACATCTTGTTTGCTTAGCCAAACAGCCCCAGGCGATCCCCCGCAGCACTTTCCACACCCTGTACATTTAAAACGCAGTCCCTTGTGATACCAAGGATTGTCATCCATGACTTTTAATGAATTACTCATCGTTTTCCTTTAACATCTGCCTTATCCCTGCGACCACAAAGAGAATGAGAAAAATTGTAGTGAATACACCGACAACCGCGGCTTCAATAAATAAATTTCCCAAGAAAGGCATTTCTTACCTAAAAGTTAAAATTGATCTTTTACAGATTAACAGTTTTCTCCATTAGAGTACAGCTTTAGCATAACGAACGGCTTCAACGATATCTTTTTTGATATTGTCTTTACCGACTAAATCCGTGAGTCCAACTTTTTCAAAAAGCTCTGCCATTTTGGGGTCAATCCCAGAAAGAATGACTTGTGTTCCTTGCGCTTTTGACTCTTCTATTACAGACTTTAAAGTCTGTAGCCCTGAGGTATCTATATGTTTGACATAACGCATCCTCAAAATAAGGATTTTTGGAATGTCGCCTATACGGGATAAAGCGGTTTTAAAAGTATCGCAGGCTGCAAAAAACAAAGGTCCATAGATTTCAAAAATATCAATCTCATCCGGAACATTTAACTCTTTTATTAAGGCGATGTCCTTATCGTTGTCTTCATCTTTGAGACCCTGCTTTAAATCTTTAGCCCCGATTTCTTTAGCCATTTTGTTGATAAAGATTAAGCTTGCCAAAATAACACCTGCTTCAATTGCCGTGACAAGATCGACAAATACAGTTAATGCAAACGTAATCAATAGAACAAGAGAGTCGGATGTTTTAGATTTAATAAGGTCGCGGAAGGTTCGCCATTCGCTCATGTTATAAGCTACAAAAATTAGAAGAGCGGCAAGTCCGGTCATCGGAATATATGAAATATAACGACCAAAAACAAAAATAAGAATAGCTAAGGCAATCGCGTGAATAATACCCGCAAAAGGAGTGGCTCCGCCGGATTTGATGTTAGTTGCAGTTCTTGCAATAGCGCCTGTTGCCGGAAGCCCTTGAAAAAGGGCGGAGCCAAGGTTTGCGATCCCTTGGGAAATAAGCTCCATATCCGATCTATGTCTTCTGCCTGTCATACCGTCTCCAACAGAGGCTGATAAAAGAGACTCGATACCTGCAAGAAGAGCTATGGCAATGGCCGGACCGATTAAGGTTTCAAGATCGCAAAAAGCGATTGTTGGAAGAGTCGGCATCGGAAATTCAGGTTTAATCTCACCAAAACGCTGCCCGATCGTTTCAACCGGAAGATTAAAAAAATAACTTAATAGCGTGGCGCCTAAAATAGCGACTAAAGGCCCCGGGATAACTTTTGTTATTCTTGGCCAGTAAATGATAACACCAAGGGTCAGAAAGCCTAATAGTAGAGCGTAACTATTAAAGCTTGCCATATTTTTAAAATAATACACCCATTTCTGAAAACATTCTGCCGGAAGAGGCTCTTTAGAGCCAAGACCTAGAAAATCGTAAATTTGCGAGGAAAAAATGATGACCGCAATCCCGCTTGTAAACCCGACAATGACAGGGTAGGGGATAAAGCGCATCGCATTGCCGAATCTAAAAAAACCCATTCCGAGAAGGATAAGACCTGCAAACAAGGTCGCCGTCACAAGCCCCTGATAACCATGGGTTGTGATGATGCTTTGAATTAAGACAACAAATGCCCCTGTCGGGCCTGTAATCTGGTACCTAGACCCCGAAAAAAGAGACCCTAAAGTTCCGGCGACAATAGCTGTAACAATCCCTTGTTCGGGTCTTGCCCCGCTTGCTATGGCAAAAGCAATCGACATAGGAAGCGCTAATACAGCAACAATTAAACCTGCAAAGAAGTCTTTAAAAAAAAGATTTAAATTGTAGCCTTCTTTTAAAACGGTGACGGTTTTTGGAATAAAAGTGTTCGAAAATGTCATACCTCTAGCCCCGTCTAATTTTCATTCTTGGAATCAAATATACAAACTAAGTCCCACTTAAATTGCAATAAACAAATAAATATGTTATTTTTTTCAAGTTGTTCAAAGTCAGAATTACATATTTTCAAGACTTCGAGCTTTTAAAATAGCAGAATTTTTTGCTTAAACAAAAAGGAAGGTGTATTCACCATGCAAAAACAACGCGAACATTGGGGTTCCCACTTAGGATTTTTACTTGCAGCTGCAGGCTCAGCAATTGGGCTTGGGACGCTATGGAAATTTCCTTATGTGACGGGACAGTATGGGGGCGGACTTTTTGTTTTAATCTACATATTCTCTATTTTCTTTATCGGTATTCCAGTCTTCATCGGCGAGTTGATTTTAGGCAGACGCGCCCAAAGGGGAGCTGTCGGAACTTTTGAAGCTTTGGGTGGTGGCCATGCGTGGAAGATTGCGGGCTGGATGGGGGTTGCTGCATCCTTCCTAATTATGTCTTATTATAGTGTTATCGCAGGCTGGGGGCTTAATTATGTGCTGATGTCTCTTAATCAGTTTTACGAAAACAAAAGCGCTGCAGATATTGAATCTATTTTTAATACCCTAGCATCATCCGCTGACATCACTATTTTTTGGCACTTTGCTTTTACTGCATTAACGGTTGCGGTAGTTTATCCAGGCGTTAGGCATGGGGTTGAGTACTGGAGCAAAAGAATGACGATCGGCCTTCTTGTTCTTTTGATCTGCCTTTCAGCCTATAGTTTTACTTTGGATGGGTTTTCAGAAGCGATCAAATTTGTTTTCTATCCTGATGCACAACGTTTTAATGTCAGCGGCGCCCTTGAAGCTTTGGGCCTTTCTTTCTTTACCTTAAGTCTTGGCCAGGGGATTATGCTAACTTACGGCAGCTATATGAAAAGAAATGAAGATATCCCTTCGACAAGCGGTATTATCGGTGTGATGATCACTTTTGTGTCTATCCTTGCTGCCGTCATGATCTTTCCGATTATCTTTACTTTTGGCGCAACGCCGCAAGGGGGACCGGGCCTTGTCTTTAAAACCCTGCCGCTTCTTTTTTCCAAGTTGCCGGGAGCCTTAATTATTTCGACAAGCTTTTTTGTACTCTTTGTTTTTACAGCGCTCACTTCCTCTGTCGCTCTTGTTGAAGTGGTTACTGCAAACTTTATGGATCTTCTTGGTTGGTCAAGAAAGAAAGCTGTTTTGTTTGTTGGCGCAGCCTCATTTATTGTTGGAATACCAAGCGCGCTTTCCGATACCAACACACTTTTCGCTAACTGGCAGCTGATTTACGGAAAAAACTTTTTTCTAACGATCGATGGCCTTGTATCGACTTGGCTATTGCCGATTGGAGGGCTATTAATTGCTATCTACGCCGGCTGGATTTTAGACCCTGCCGACAGCCGTGAAGAGTTTGAGAAGGGTACTAAATTTCCCTGGCTTTATAGACCTTGGCTTTTCTTTATCCGGTGGGTCTGTCCTTTCGGGATTGCATTAATCCTGCTCCAAAAAAGCGGGCTGATTAATATCGATGCGCTTCTAAATTCTCAATAATCAAATGGGCCCGCTCAATAAGCGGGCCCATTTTTTATCCGCAATCCTTTTAAAATAGGTTTTATGCAAGCTGCTTCAAAATCTTTTCCGGATTATCCGCCCTTAATCCCGAGCATAAATTCCAAAGGGGAAAACACTTCTAAATCCAATATTAATTTCTTTGACTATCTTCCGGAAGAGCTTGTGATAGTGATGGCTCAATATTTAGATACCAGAGCTATCGGAAACTTCAGGCTCGCCTGCAAAAAATTTAATGTCATCGCAAAGGACGCAAGCTTAATTCCAATTTTTTTCAAGAAAAGGTTTCCTATCCTCTCCGGATTTTATACCCAAAAAGAAATGACAGAAGAACTTTATCAGAAAGCCATTTCGATTGAAAAAAATATCCATAACCCTGAGTTCCGGCCCGAAACGACAGTTTTTAAGAAGAATATTGCGTTTGGAGGGATAGGATCTTTGGCTTTTAGTGAAGGGCTTCTTTATAGTCGTCACCCCTCTTATCCGGATAAAGATATCGTGGTTTGGGACTTGAATGGAACACAGCTAGATCAGTTCAAATCCAAATGTCGTACTGAATCCATGGGCATTACCAAAAATTATATTTTTAGTCCGCTACCTTCTATGAAAGCTCTTCAAAGAATCAACAAAAGCGATAAAAAAAGTATCGAATGGGAATATCCGGAAGGCGATTTTTGGTGTATCAGAGTTTTTGATGAATTGCTCTATGCAAAATCCTCAAGTGGCATCATGGAAATCGATTCTGAATCTGGGCTTAAACGAGAATATTTAGGAAAGGCTTTTTCACCTTTTTTTGCAGATCAAAGTCAGGTTCTTGGGAGTGGCAGCTCTTATATTATTTCCTGGGATAGAGAGACTCAAAAAATTAAAGAAGAATTTCCTTTTGATAACCGGTTCCCGAATCATAAAACGTGTTTTACTTTCCATGCTTATCCCGATGATAATAGATGTATTTTTGGAGAATCCGGAGGGAAATTAATAATCTATGATTTGAGACAAAGACAGATGATCTCAACTGAGGCCCTTCATCAAACCGTAATTACCGGAATGGTATTTTTTAATAATGAAGTCGTCACAGCAGCATACGATCAAAATTGCAAAATTTGGGATGTTAGATGTTTAACTTCTTTAAATAATGATCTCAGCCCCATCCGATCTTTCAAAATTGGCTTTCCTATCAAGTCCTTGTGTTCTCAAGGCAGTAGTCTCTTTATTGGGAGTCATAACATCTATAAATATGATTTTTCGAAAGAAGAACCCAATTAAAGGTCGATCAGTTGCAAATCAAGGGAAAAACTAGCTAGTCTCTTATAGAAAAAGGATTTTTTATGCAATTAACTCGCTGCAATTCTAACCTAAAAGTAGTTTCAACTTTAAAGCCGGAAGAAACTGACATTGAAGTTTCGCGGATTAATTTCTTTGATTTTCTTCCGGAAGAGCTTTTTCTTTTATTAGCCGGGTATTTAGAACTCAGAACGCTCGGGGATTTTAGGCTTGTTTGCAGAAAATTTAATGTTATCGGAAGCGATGCAAGCCTTATTCAAGCTTTATTTAAAGCAAGGTTTCCTATCCTCTCCGGTTTTTATACCCAAAAAGAAATGACAAAAGAGCTTTATAGAAAAGCCTTTTCGCTTGAAAAAAATATCCATAACTCTGACTTCCGACCCGAAAAGACAGTTTTTCAGACTATTGCTTTTGGGGGGATACGTTCTTTGGCATTAAGTGAAGGGGTTCTTTACAGTAAACACTTTTCTTTTCCGGATAAGGATATTTTGGCTTGGGACTTGAATGGAACTCAGTTAAATCGGTTTAAAACCAAATGTACTTCCGGATGGATGGGCATCACCAAAAATTATATTTTTACTCCTTTACCAAATAATAGACCTTGCTATAACGCTCTTCGGCGAATCCGTAAAAGCGATAAAGAAAGTATCGAATGGGAATTTCCGGAAGCCGGATTTTGGGGTTTTAAAGCTATTGATGAGTCAATTTTTATAGGTTCTCGCTTAGGATTTTTTGAAATCGATGCTGAATCGGGACTTAAGAGGGAATATTTAGGAGATTCTGCAGAACCATTTTTTGCAGATCGAAATCAGGTTCTTGGGACTAACCGCTCTTCTATTATTTCATGGGATAGGGAAACTCAAGAAATTAAAGAAGTGTCACCTATTGATACGCATGGCTCTGATGATAATTTGAATTGGGATTTTAGTGTTCATGCGTATCACGATGACACTGGACGGATATTTTTGGCCGGGGATCGCTCTGGTTTGATAAGTTATGATTTGAGACAAAGAAGGATGATTTCAATGACATCTATTCATAAAGCCCGGGTTTCCGGAATTGTATTTTATAACAACGAAATTATCACTGCAGGCTTGGATTCAATTTTTAAAATTTGGGATGTTAGAGGTTTAACTTCTTTAAATAATGATCCCAACCCCATCCGATCTTTCAAAATTGGCTTTCCTATCAATACCTTGTGTTCTGAAGGCAGTAGCCTCTTTATTGGGACTCGTACCATTTATAAATATGACTTTTCGAAAGAAGAACCTAATTAAAGATTCGATAAGTTGGTAATTTAGAAAAAACTAAGCTAGTCTCTATAGAAAAAGGATTTTTTATGCAATTAACTCCCTGCAATTCTAACCAAAAAGTAGTTTCCAATTTAAAGCCGGAAGAAACAGGTGATGAAGTTCCGGAAATTAATTTTTTTGACCTTATTCCGGAAGAGTTAGTGCTTTTACTAGCGCAATATTTGGATGCTCGAGCTATCGGAAATTTAAGGCTTGTTTGCAGAAAATTTAATGTCATTGGAAGCGATGCAAGCCTTATACCAACTTTATTTAAAACACGGTTTCCTATTTTAGCCGGCTTTTATTCTCGGGAAGAATTGAACGAAGAGCATTATAAGAAAGCCATCTTGAGAACCGACAACATAAGGGATACCGCATTTACACCAAGACAAACCGTCCTTAGGGAAGGATATGATTTTCAAGGTCATATTAGCGCTTTAGTTTGTCGGGATAATCTTCTCTATGGCAGCTGTTATAAGGATGGCGGGGTTACAGTTTGGGATTTGGAAGGAAATGAGAAGGGGCATTTTTTTCAATTCAACCCGATTCCTCACCATATTGGCCTTTCAAATAATTATATTTTTGGTCATTCCAATGCCACACCGAGTCAGACAGCGGACTACACAGGACTGCAGCGAATAAGCCTTTTAGATCAAGCCTATACTTTTTGGAATTATCCTAAAGCCAATTTTTGGCGGTTTAAAGTGTTTGATGAGTCTATTTATGCAGAATC
Source organism: Criblamydia sequanensis CRIB-18 (assembly GCF_000750955.1). NCBI lineage: Bacteria > Pseudomonadati > Chlamydiota > Chlamydiia > Parachlamydiales > Candidatus Criblamydiaceae > Candidatus Criblamydia > Candidatus Criblamydia sequanensis. The sequence goes on from NZ_CCEJ010000003.1 coordinate 433,827, forward strand.
CTCAAAGGGCATTCTTGAAATCGACGTCGAATCAGGCCTCTTTAATGAATATATAAGCGTCTTCCCGACAGAGCCATTTTTTGCGGATCAATATCAAGTTCTTGGAATTGGCGGTTTTTACATTACCTCCTGGGATAGAGAAACTCTGAAAGAAAAAGAAAGCCTTCCCCTCATTGGCCACTTACCTGATCGCAACTTGCACTTGGATATTCCCACGTACCATCCTGAAACCAATCTAGTATTTTTAGCAAGAGATTACACAAGTTTTGCAAGTTATGATTTAAGGCAGAAAAGCATAGCCTATAAGAAGGACATTCATGGGATCTCTATTTCCGGAATTATATTTTTTAATAATCAGGTGGTGACAAGCGCTTTGGACGGTTGTCTAAAAATCTGGGATCATAGAAAGTTTAGCACCCAAACCCCTCTTCGCTCTCTACAGCTTAGCTTTGGAATAACAGCAATAAGCTCAAACGAAGATTTTCTATTTATCGGAACTCAATACGGGGATATTATCAAATGTGACTTTATTAAAGAGGGTAGCTTAACTTCACTAATGTGGGATGCATTTGAAAAATGCCTCGTTTCTTGATTATTCTTCTTTCGAAACTCGCTTTTATTGGGAAAATGCGCCTCTAATTTAGAGGTTAGACCTAAGTAAAACCAAACAGGTACTTTCCAATCACTGCCTATTATTCAAATTGTCTTTTTTAAGGATACAAATTAGACAATCTTCATCAACTTTGATAAAAAAAGGATTTTTTATGCAAATTGGTTCTATTCATGACATCAAATCGTGTCCCCAAAAATACGATGAGTCGAAAATCAATGTTAGTAAAGAGGCTATTAAAGGAATTAATTTTTTTGATTATCTGCCTGAGGAGCTTTTGCTTTATTTTACAAATTATTTCAAAGTAAAGGAGCTTGGGCTTTTTAAAGCTATCTGCAAAAGATTTCATCAAATCGCAAGCGATGCAAGCCATATCCCAGTCCTTTTTAAAACAAGATTTCCTGTCCTTGCAAGTTTTCTTAAAAAACAAGAAATAACAGATCGGTTCTACGAAAAAGCCATTTTTAACCAAAGCAGAATGTTTGATAAAGCTTTTTCCCCAAAAGAGACTTTCTTTCGTATGAAGAGTAATTATCAAGAAGGGGTGCAGGCTTTAGCCTATAAAGAAGATGTGGTTTACAGCTCTTTTTTTTCAAAAAAAATAGTCACTGCCTGGGATCAAAAGGGGGAAATGTTTCAACATTTTGAATGCTCAGAAATTCCTCATTGCATAGATGCTTCGAAGGATTATTTTTTTTGTCATGGCGACATCGATGAACTCATACGCCATAAACTATCAACGGATAAGAAAACGACCTCAAGACGTTATTCAAAAGCAAACTTTTGGTATTTTAAAGTTATCGATGAAACAATCTATGCCAGAGCTGAATATGGCGTCATTGCTGTTAATTCCAAGACGGGAAAGCATAAGAAATATCGGGGCGAGTCGTCCATTCCTTTTTATGCGGATGAAAATCAAATTCTCGGAGTCAATTATCAATCAGTTGTTGCATGGGATAGGGAGACGAAGAAAATAAGAAGTGAACTGAGCTTAATTAGTCAATCAAAGGATCCTAGCTTAAAACTTTTTCTACAAGCGAAAGCCTATTTTTCTGAAGGCAATCGGATATTTTTAGCGGCAAATAACGCCTGTCTTGTAAGTTATGATTTAAGAGAGGGAAAAATGAGCCCGCCTCTTAAAATCCATCAAAGCTTAATTTATGGAATTATTTTTTATAACAATGAACTTGTCACAAGCAGCGCTGATAATACCTTTAAAATTTGGGATATTCGAAATTTTAATTACTCAAACACGACACCGATCCGTTCAATCGAACATGATTCTTTTGTCACGTCGCTTTGCTGCAGCCAAGACAGTCTTTTTATTGGGACACGTATTGGAGAAATCGTAAAATATGACTTTTTTGAAACTGATTTAAGAGGTGTTTCCTAAAAAGAGATAGTGTGCAAGGTGTAAATTCAAATTATCAACAACGCGAATTGGCAGGGCAGTGTGAACACTCGAAAAGTAAAAATTATTTTAAAAAAATCCCTTTTGAAATCGATAAACCAATACGGCTCGTCACATTTCCAACTTCAATCTACAAAATGACCCCGATTTCTTTTTCGTTGGGACGAAAAGCGGACAGCTTATTTGTCTAAATTCTTTTTTTCCTTATCCGGAAAATTCTAAGTAATTCTATTTACCTAAATTAAATCATTATTTTTATTCAAAAAATTTTCGATAATATATATAGTTATTAAACTTTATATTAATTTTAATAATTAAAAAGGTAAACAATGAACAGAACAAGCAATGATCCCTATCAATATGATAATTTTGATTACGTCGATATGGACATAAGTTCTGAATCGGATAGTGAAGAGCTTGAAGTAATTCTCATTGAAGAAGAGCTTTTGCAAGACCCTTTAATGTTTTTGCCGGAAGAGATAGCTCTAGAGATTTTTTCATATCTTTCTGCAAGGGAAATCTTAGACGCCGGGATTGTCTCTAAAAATTGGAGGAGAGTGAGTTCCGATAATTCTTTATTTCCTATTTTTTTCAAAAAAATATTACCGGTAACTGCCAACCACTACTCTAAAAAAGAACTTAAAAAAAATTTATACGATAAAACAGTAGCCTTTCAGACTAATTTGGAAGACCCGAAATTTTTACCCAATGTAAAAACATTTGATAGGCATGAAGGTTTTGTGACTTTTCTAAAAGTTAGGGAAGGTAAGCTTTTTAGCGCTTCAGAAAATGACTTAAAAATTTTTAATATTAAAACCCAAAAAGAAGAAAATAAAATCAATCACTCAGTTATTAGAACTATTGAGCTGATAGGTGAGAATATCTATATTGGAGACAGGCTTCAGGGCAGAATAACCAAAATGTCAAGGTGCGGAGAAGTTGAGAGGCAAGTGCATTTTAAAAGTAGCGCTGTGTTTTTCTTAAAAAAAGGGCCTCAAGGGCTTTATGGCAGATCCTCTGACGGCATTCAATCTTTCGATTTAGAGTTAAACCCAACTCATACTATTTTTGATGAGGGCAACCCTATCAGCTTAGCTATTTCCCAAACTTCACTTTTCACAGGAGGAAGTTCGGGGATTGCAAGCTTTGATATTGAAAGGTTAGAGGAAACTCATCGATTTGAATATCCTACTTTTGGAAGAAATATTGAGTCTCTTGACAATCAAGTTTATGCTTTGATAGATGGACCTAATGGAGTTGTAGGGCAATTGGATTTCAGGTCTAATCAATTGAATACTCTTTTTTACCTGCCGGGCTACAAATCTTTCGGCCTTATTCAAATTTTAGAGAATAAATTACTGGTGGATTATTTAGGCCAAGTTTGGGTGTCGGATCTTAGAACATCCCATATTTTAAATAAAATCCCCCTCGGCGGAGACGGAGAGCAAGACCGCATCACAGCCCTTTATGCAAATGGTGAATCTATTTTTGCCGGTAAAAAAAGTGGCGACATTTACCAAATCGAATTTTAAGGAAGGCTTCTCTTAACCTTAAGAGAAACCTTTTTCAAAAAGAATCGCCTTTTTATTTTTCTTTCACCATAATACTTTTGTTTTTTTAAGAGAGTTTTATGCAAGAAGCTTGTCCAAAAAAGGGTGATTTACCATTTCTTCAACCTAATGGGGAGGAATCCTCTTCTAAATCGTCAATTTTATCAGACTATAGAGTCGAAAAACTAACATGGAACCTATACAGAAAAGCCTCTCTTGCAAAAAATAAAGTTAATGACCCGGCTTTTGAATCTTCATTCTCCGTTTTAGGTAAGCATCGAACTAAAGTGACTTCCTTGAGTTTTTGGGATGGTCTTCTCTACAGTAGCTCTTTAGATAGAACCATAAGGTTATGGGATTTAAATGAGGGAAAAGAGTTCGATAAAAAAGTAAGCAACTATCCGATTCAATCGTTTGCCCTATTACCTAGGGGAGAAGCTATTTATGCTTTTTCAACAGGGCTCTTGCAAGTCTTTGGCAAAAAAGACTCTAAGCCAATTCATGAAGTAGCGATTGACATGAAGAAAGTCTTATCTTTCCAATTGGAAAGTGAGAGGTTATATGTAACGGAACAAAAAGGGATCAAAGAATTTGATCTGGAATTTAAAAGCTTTCGTTTTTTTGAATTTCCCGATGCGCTTCGGTTTCACATTTTTCAAGGGCAAATTTTTTATTACGACATTTATGGCACTGTGCATATTTTAGATCAAAGAAGTCAAAATTATATTGCTAAAATTCCAACTAATGGATTTTCCACTTGCCTCACATGCGGAGAAGAAGGTCTTTATATAGGTCAAATTGATGGAACCCTTAAAATTATTGACTATAGAAAAAGAGAAGTCATAAGGGATGAATTTATTACAGGCTGCCCAGGAGTATTAACTTCTTTAAAAATTGTGGATGAAACCCTTTTGGGACAGAAGCGTTATAATTTAAGGATATGGGAAAGAACTAGCATGACGCTTAAAAAGGTTTTACATGTGCATTCAGAATTAGTAATCCATGCCTCTCAAAATGCTGTCGATTCTATTTATTTGGGAATGGATGAGGGGACTCTCTTTAAATACAATTTTTCTTAAACGAAGTGATACTCATATGCAAATAACTTCATTACATGGAAATGATCCTGTACAAATAGACCCGACTGCCATCCTTCCCCTAGAGGTGATGATAAAAGTTTTTCACTATTTGCCAACGGCTTCACTTGCAAGCAGCTCTTTAGTAAGCCATGCATGGCATCAAATTGTCTCTGACCCTTCTATAATAAGAGAGATTTTTTTTAGATTATTTCCAAAAAGCGCTTGTTTTTATGAAAGAGGGAAATTCACTTTTTCTTTACTAAGGGAAACAGAAGCTCTTCATAGACGAATAAAGGAGGACTTCTTTAACCCTGAAAAAAAAGAAATCTTGGGGGAAACATCTGTCATTACAGGTCTTAAACTACTTGATTCAAATTCTATAGCGGCCGCAACTATGAAAGATGGGGATTGCAGTTTAAAAACTTGGGATCTTTCTGAAGAAAAGCTTAAGTCGTGTTTAAATACGAAGAGCCGTATTCATAGCTTTAAAATTAATGAAACGCATGTATTTATCAATTATAGAAGAGGGTTAATTCAAAAATGGGATTATCATCTGGAAGAACTTAATTCGGAAAAAGAATTTGTCAACTGGAGCTCTGATGCTTTCGAACTTTCTTCCAATAAATTGTACTTAGGTTTTTCAGACGGCTCAATCAAGGTTTTAAATGCGGAATTAGAAGAAGTGGATCGCTTTAAAAGCCATTCAGGAGGGATCACTTGGCTTTCAACGTATAATGAGTATCTTTTTAGCGCCGATTCCTCCTATAATCTATTTGTTTGGGATAGAGAAACCAAAAAGCTTTTGCAGCAATTTCCGGAGTGCTATCTGCCATCTTCGATGGAATGCGCTTTTAATAGTCTTCTTGTCGGTACTTGCAGTGGACAACTGATAAGCTTTGATTTACGAGAAAACAAAGAGAAAACACGCTTTAAATCCCATACCGATGTTATCACATCTATCTACGGCTTCGACTATGAAATTATCGTAAGCTCCTTTGAACCAAAAATCCGATTTTGGGATTTCAGACAATTTGGTACAAACCATCAAGAATTTAAAGAGCTTGCTGTTGGTGATACCAGTGTGTACTCATTGGATGGGAATGCCTTCAATCTTTTTTTAGGCACGGGGAGGGGTCTTTTTTCCTATAGCTTCCTTTCAAAATGAATTTAAAAGGTTTAAGTAAATGAATGTAACAGGAAAGGATGATAGTTTTTTTTTAGACGAAGATCAAAATAACCTTCCTTTGCCAAATGAAATCCTAACTGAAATCTTCTTAAACCTAACTTTTAAAGAGGTCTGTAACTCAAGACTAGTTTGCAGAAAATGGAATCAAATTTGTACCGGGACTTATCTCTCCAGATTTTTTTGTCTTAAAATGTTTCCGGAAAGCTCTTCTTTTTATAAAAAAAAAGACTTTTCAATTGCCCTCATATTCCAAAAATTAAGAAATGAAGCTCGAATCAAAGAAGGAAAAAACCCGTCTATTAGAGTTCTTAAGGAAACCAAGTCTCTAAATGCTAAAAATAATGTGATTTGCATGAAGCAAAACGAGAGTTTGCTTTATGCGGGCTTTCAGGAGGGGGTGATACGTGTCTTTGACCTCGAAAAAGAATGTGAACTCAAGAAAATCGAATTTTTAAATAATAAAATCAGCTCTCTTGCAGTAGGGCCTTTTATCTATGGAGGGTTTTCTTCCAAGATAACAAGATGGGGAGAAAAAGAGGAGGATTCACTAGAACTAAGTAAAGATTCGAGCGGTTTTGGAGAATGTCTTCATCTTCAAAAGGACCACTTATTCACTCGTTCAAGGCAGGGGCTATTTGAGTTTGATAGAAATTTAAATCAGGTGAGTCTTGTTAAAGAAAGCTCGGGATCTTTTACGGTAAGTGACGCGGCAATTTTTGGTTACGATGGAAAAAATTGTCTCACCCTTTGGGATCGAGAAAAACTAGCCCCCATACTAACATTCCCCGGAATTAACTTTATTTACCCTGCAAGTTCCCTTCATAATTCTGGAAATACCCTTTATCTTACCTATGAAAATGGGGATTTTCAGATTTTGGACCTTAGGGCCAAAAAATTGCAGCAGATCTTTAGGTTTTTTTCATTAGGGGCATGGTCTACCAAAGTTTTAGATCAAAAAATAATTTTAGGCACATCTTTTGGAATCAGCTTTTGGGATCTTCGATATCTTATCCGAAAGGATCCTCTGTCTTCTTTTAAGGTTTCTTACCTAAGCTCGTTTGAATTAATTGAATCAGCGGTGGTTGTTGGAACTCATCTAGGTGAAATTCAAATTTTTGATTATTCTGAATAATTATTTTTTAACTAAAAACCTTAAATTTATTGATAGATTCATAATAATTAATATATAATATTAAGAAATTGTAAATAAAATGGAGTTTATTTATGCAGGAAGCTGATTTTAGAGAATCATCACTTACTACTACAAATTTCGTTACTCAAATTGAAACTGAACCAGATCGCACTGCATGGCTTCCGGATGAAACCTTACTCTATATTCTTTCTTTTCTACCTGACTTAAGCACAAGAACTATTTCAAAACTCGTTTGCAAAAGGTGGGAACAGATTGCGTCTGACCCGTCCCTATTTCAAGCTTCACTATTTAAAAAAGAATACCCATCTTCTGCGGTTCACCTAGATTGCGACAAAAAGCTTCAAGAATCCTATCAGTACGCTAAGCTCATTGAAAGAAGAATAAAAGACAGCTCATTTAAACCCCATGTACAGTTATCAGAAGTACAGGGAATGATCACCATTGGAAAAGGCCAAAAAGGCCGCTTTTTTTACAGCCTTCCGAGTGATTCTGAGAATATAGGAGGGGTTCAAATGTGGAATACTTTTGATAAAGAGGCAATTGGCCAATTTACCATTGATGAAGATGTTTGGATTCACTGCTTTCGTGAACACGAGGGGCATTTATATGCAGGCGGCTCAAATGGTTTCCTTTTCAAATGGGAGATGGAGGGTAATTCTTGCGAAAATGATGTTTCTGTCATTTCCCATAGATGGAATATCACTTCTCTTGTTTGGGCTGACAATCATCTTTTTTCCTCATCACTTGACAAAACTATTAAGGAATACGATAAGGATTTAAATGTTATTAAAACTTATGCCGTTCATGAAACACCGGTTACTTGCTTTGTATATGATAACGGGAAATTTTTCAGCGCTTCAAGAGAAGATTGTAAATTACATATCTGGGAAAAAGATTCTAGCGAACAAGGTTGGAAACTGCTTCACACCCTATCCACAAAGTTTTCAGTAACAGATATTCAACCTTTTGATGACAAACTATATTATAGTGAAGGCTCTACCATTCATATCTTGGATTTAAAAACATTTACCGAAATTCAAAGCTTTGAAACCCACTTCGTATACAATGAAAATATGGTAGTCTTCGATCGTTTTCTTTTTGTTTCGGGGTCGACAGATCAAAAACTTAACGATAGAAAATATGAAAAGCATATCAAAGTTTGGGATATTGAAGCATTGCCAAAGCAAGGGTCGACACAAGAAGAAGCAAAGCCGCTAAGAGTTATTCTCGGTGGAAAAGAAGCATCGCACTTTATTGTTTATCCCGGAATGGTTTGGGTGAAAGGCGCTAAAGGCTTATACTTCTACAATTTTAATGAAGAGCAGTCTAAATAAAAAAAAGGCACTTCTTAAAGAAGTGCCTTTTTCTTTTTTCATTAATTAAAATTATCCCACATGTTTTTGATTTGACCACGATCAAGTTTTTGAGCAGTCTCTTTTTTCCAAGCTGAAAAGCGGCTTGCCACGACATCCATCGAAGGTCTTTGATCAGGATCAACCCTTGTACATTCCCAAACAAGATGCGCAATGCCTGTTTTATTTTGAGGTTCCGCATAGGATTGATTGTACTTTTCTCTGACAGTTCTTGAAGTAAGGAGCAAGGCAACATCGTTCACGCTATTTTTTGCATTTAAAGAGTTGCTATGGGCGTAGGCGGGGTGTTCACGCGGCTCTTTTCCGGTCGTTGCTTGCCAAAGCATCATACCAACAGACCAGACGTCTGATTTGTCATCAATAAGCTTCCACTGCTCCAAAGGATGAACGCCTGAAAATCTAGGAGGGGAAGTGGGGTCTAAAGCGGATTCTTTAGCGACAGCCTGCTTTGCCATTTCAGGTGAAAACATGTAAGGTGAACCGACTGATGTCGCCTTTCGAGGATCTTCCTTATTTTCAACCCCTTTTATAAGGCAAAATTCCCCAAAATCACTAATTCCACCGCGTCCCTCACGCCCAGTTAAAATATTTTGAAGTTTTAAATCCCGATGAAGAATGCCTTGTTCATGTATGTGTTGGATTCCGAAAAGAGAATCTTCCAGGACGGTAAGAGCGGCTATTTGTTCGCTTTTATTTAAAATTCCTTCCTCTTGGGCCTGAAGAAGATTGTAGAGATCATAAACGCGATTTCCACTTTCTGTTTTAAATTTGGCGGCGCTCTCAATAAGGATGTAGCTTTTCTTTGGTTCACCCTCGGTTAAAGTAGTTACCACATGCATCTCTTGTGCTGCTTTTGTAACCCAAATACCTCTTTGTCCCGTTAATTGAAGCTGTAGGTTCGCTTCATTTTTGTATTTGGTATATTCGTCTTGGTCAAAACTTACTGAAAAAGCCTGTTTATCATCCGCTCTTTCTTTGAGCTCGCCAGCTGACATTTCTTCCATTTTTCGATCGCGAATAAATTTTGTAAAATCAAACTTCATTTGTTCTCTAGCAGGCGCTGACTCCTCTGATTCATCTTTCGAAATACCATTTTGGACGGTAGTTCCTAGATCTTCATCTTCGTCTTTTTGAACAATGGTCCCTAAATCCTCTTCTTCGTCATTAAGAACGGTTGTCCCGAGATCTTCATCTTCGTCCTTGTGAACAGTGGTCCCTAAATCTTCGTCCTCGTCGATATAATCTCTCTTTTCTACATCACTTGATTGAGTAGAAAGCTCTTTCTCTTTGCCTTTTTCGGATTCTGCAGCTTGCGCAGCTTTAAAAGAGGGGAGTTGTTCTTTAACATCTTCTTTAGGCTGTTTGATAACAGAGTCGCTTCTTTGTGTTAAAATGGAATGGAGTATAAAAGGGACTTTAAAAGCGCCGGATTCTGTGATGACTTTACCCTTTAAGTATAACCCCTTTTCGTTTGGTAAAAAGATAAATAGGCGATCCCCGATTTTTCTTTCTTCGGCAGCAGCAGGCTTACTTTCTAAAAACTTTTTCCATTGAGACTCAACTTCGCCAATAGTGGATAATGAAACCTGTTTTCCGGAAGTCCAAGCAACCCTTCTTGCGATTGCTAATCGCTTGGCATAATCGAGTTTAATTTGACTCTCTGTCTTCCTTAGAATAAGCCTGTCACGCTTAGCATTTGCTTCTAAGCCTTTCGTCATCTCGGGAGGAAGCCCTTCAAATAAGTGATTGATGGTTTCTTTTAAAGTTGGCTTTAAAGCCTCTTCCCCAAGACCCGGAGCTTTTAGGATATCTTTAGGCCTTGGCAGATCTTTGCCAAGAATTGCAAGTTCATTATCAAGTTTTACAAGCTGGTTAAAAAGCTCTTCATCGCCCGGAACCAAGGTTTTTGAGTAGAAGTATAGTTCCCGCATGGTTTGATAAACTTTCTCATCATAAGCTTCTTTTCCGGGCTCATCGGCTAAATTTAGAGAGAGCTTTCTTGCTTCCAATCTTAAGTTTCTAACTCTTGAGTCAAGCATTTTAAGGGCAAGGCGCTTATCTTCGGGAAGGGCTTTTCTTCTAAGAGGAGTTATTTTTGAATCGGATTCGTATAGTTCATTCTTGGTTAAGCTCTGCGAGCCGGAAATTCGCTTTTCTTTTAAGCTTTTTGGTTTTGGAGCAGCCGGTTCTAACGCTTCATCACCCTTGCCTGTTTTGACAATTTTTGCAGCTTCATCGGTTTTTCGGCTTTCTAAGCTTTGGGTCTCTTCCTTGATTTTTGACTCGAATTTGCTGACTCTTTCTGAGACACTTGCCGGGGGAATAGGTCTACCTTGACCTTTATTGATATTCATCACTTTACCTATTATTTATTTTAATCAAGAGCAGTGGTTTTTTATATTTTTTTCTCTTAATTTATAATTATAATATCTGTATATAATAATTATATTAAGAAGGGCTATAAATTTACAAAAAAAACCTAGGAGAACTTATGGTATCCGCCCCTAGAGGAATATCCGCCTCTTTACAAAAAATGTATGAAAGCGCCGGGAATGACAAAGATTTCTTTAAAGCTTTAGCCCCAAATCCAGATAGTAAGGCTAAAAAACTAAATTATTTAAACTTTATTAAGTTTTTTGAGGTGGCCTTTAAGGATTCCGATTGGAAAAAAGAACACGCAGAAATGACTTCGAATCTTGTTCATTTTGCAGATAGTCTGCTTGATTCCAATCTTATTTCAAATAACCAAAAAAATAGAATTCAGGCTGTTTTTGAAGAAAATCTAAAAACCAACCTTTTTGACTGTTTAATTCATGGAATTGACAAGAGACATCTCCCAACTTACGAAAAAGAACATGACGTTGAAAACTATGAGGTTGAGATTCAGCATTTAGTGGAAGAATTTGAGATTCCTTTTTTACATGGCGATAAGGGACATGTTGAAAAAGTCCTCAACGATGATCTTATCACAAAAATGAAGAATAATTCCTTAAATCCTGAAGAAGCCCATCTTTTCATTCAGCATTTGACCCCTTTCTTGAAAGACGGGTTAGACTTAAGCGACTTCTTTAATGAAACCGATATCTTGGAGAAAGCCCTAAAATTCATTATTTCAAAGAATTCTACTGGCAAGCGGGAGTTCATCGATTTGATAGAGCTTTTGCCTTCCGGTATTAAACAATTAGATTTAAGCGGGTTAAATCACTTTAACTTAGACTTGATCGCTAAGTTTGCAGACTTGGAAAAACTAACCCTCAAAGATGCGCAAAACTTAAATGATATTTCAAAACTAAAGCGCTTTGAGAACCTTAGCGAACTTGATCTTACCAACTGCAGCAAGTTAAAAACTATTGAAGCTTTAAGAGCTTTGCCTTTAACTAAAATCAATTTTACAGGCTGCGATTCAATTTCAAAAGAAGCTTTTCGCTCTGTTGTCAAAGACATCTTAACCTACAACGACACGAAGATTACAGCAAATGGCACTTTAACTCAGATTGTCACAGAAGAGATAGCTAAAATTCCCGGAAAAAGTACGAACCTAACTCTTGTAAAAAATTAAGCTATATAAATCCGGCTCATATAAAAAAAGGCTGTACATTATGTACAGCCTAATAAAAAAATTACATGGCTTTAGCCGCTTAATTAGCTTTTGAAACCATTACAGTCACGTTGTCTTGGGCATATTTTTTATACAATGCAAATTCACCAAGAGCATTAGCATCGAGGTTGCCTTTAGAGTCAATCAGCTTAAGAATTTCCTCGTCCATAACATAATCCCAAATCCCATCACAACCCACGATTAAGAGATCGTCTTTTTCTAACTGGAATTGGGAGATTTTAGCCTTATGGGCAATCCCTTCAAAATTATCGCCAAGGGCTCGGCTAACGTTCTGCAAAGCAACTCTTCTATTTTTTGCATTACCAAACCATGCAGGATTTTCGGCCCAGGCTCTTTGAGTTTCCATAGGAGCTCTTTTAGCTTCTTTCCTTTTTCCAAAATCCATAACTAGTGAAAGCGGGATAAGGCGCCATTTACCATCGATTTTTCTTGCAACCCTAGCTTCAGAGTCCGCTATGGTCCCTATTGTGGCGATGTTATTAGTATCCACAAAAGTAACTACAGCGGTTGTTCCGCCGGGAAGCTTTTTTTCCACGGCTTCTTTATGGATCTTGGCAAAAAGTTTATTAAAGACTTGGGCTGCATCTTTTGGATTTTCTTTGAGTTCATTTTCAAATTCTCTTTCAAAAACTTCTTTTGCAAGATCTGCAACAGGATGACTAGGACCAAAATCTCCGCCATGTCCGTCAAAGACGCAGTAAAGTTCACCCATTTCCGGTAACTTCAGATGAAGGTGCGCATCTTCCATGGAAGGCCTTGGACCTTGGGCAGAAAATTCTGACGTTGACCAATTTAAAGGTTTAGCGGAAGTATTAATGTGAGTTAGGTCAATATGCTGTAATAAATCAAGCATTTTGGCATTACGGAGCGCTCTATAGGTGTTTACAAGGTGGCGATAACGGGGAGCGATGTCCTTAAGAGCTCTTTTTTCCGTAACTAGCTGTTCAATCAGCTTATTTCCGGGTAAGAGTGTGCCTTCAACTTTCTTTTTAGGCGTTTGTTTAGCTCTCGCAACTTCCTTTTCACCCGATTTTTTTGCTCTCACAACTTCTTTTTCACGCGGTTTTTTTGTCCTTGCAACTTCCTTTTCACCCTTCATGACTTTTTGTCTGGACTGGGTTTCTTTAACGGCTTTCAATTCTTTTTGTTTAGGCTTTTTTACAGGAGAATCTAGGAAATATTGCTTTTCTACCGCTTTTTTAGGGGAAAGGCTTCTTATTTGTCTCACATTTCGATGGGTGGGTATTATTGCAATAGGGGTTGTGCCCATATTAGTGCAATGTTCTGAAACCCGGGTAAATATTTCTAGAAGAGAATTATTATCGTCATAAACTGAATAGACATCTCCATTGTCTGTTAAAAGATCGACAACCGGATCGCCATTCGCTCTTGTTCTTAAAATATAACTTCCGGGAACCTTATCTTTTAAAATTTGAAGGGATGCTTCTCTTGAGCTTTGGCCATGATGAATTTGATTAAGATAAATCTTATAGGGGGCGCAAGAAATTTTAAGCGAGTCCATTTCCTTTAAAACGAGATGTCCATTCTCAAATCTAGCTTCCACAATGATAAAAGGGTTGCTCAAGGCAATCTCAAGAGTTTTTCCTTCCTTATGCGCAATTCGTGCCTTTTTAACCAAAGTTTGAATTTTTTCAGGAGTTAATTTGAGGCTTTGGACCAAAGAATTTCTTTCTATGGTTTTTGCATAAAACTGCACCGGATCAATGAACTGAGGTTCTAATCCAACACTCTTAATGAGGCTAATAGCTTCTTGTTTGGATGTAATATAAACAAAAGAAATCTTAGAGTCCTTGCCAACGATGCAAGCTACCACAACACCTTCTTTTCTCGAACTCTCTTTCAGAAGAAAAGTACCGGGTTTTGCTCCTTGAAGAAAGCGTATGAGATCGTCTTGTGGCATAGGACCAATAGATCTCCTTTTAAGAGATTGACTAGCAATAGGAGGCACTTGATTGTCGGCGAAGTCTTGGTGCGTTTGCTTTAAGGATTCATTAGCTTGGGTTTTCGGTAGATCTTTGGCCTGAATGGTTGCTTGAGGGGCTTCTTTTACAACCTTATTTTCATGAGCCCGAGGAAGGATCGAAGGTTTAAAGACCGGCAGTTTGGCTGCCTTCGTTTTAGCTTGTCTAGCCTTTACCTTTTGATCTTCGGCATTCATTATGCTATAAGTATCTTGGGCTTTGTTACTTGGTGTTATCATAATTTATCTCTTTATTATGTTAATATTAAAACGAATAATAAGGTTAACTCTCTAATATTAATTTTAAATTAAGGGAGTTTAAAGAAAGGACGAGAATCCAAGAAATTGATTAGAAAAATTCATTAGGAAATGAAGGCATTTTTTAAATTATTTAAAAAAATCAATTCTTAAGATGATTTAAAGAGTATTTTAAGATGGGAAGGTTTTTTGCAAGGTTGTTGGGCTTTTTATTAAAAAACCCAACACCTAGGAAGATTAAGAGGGGTAGTGAATCAATAAATCCAGGATTTCATAGTTTGCAAGTTTATAGGCTATCTTCTGAGCTTCTTTTCTTCCTTCTTCTGAAAAAAGGCCTCTTGATAATAGTTCAACCACCACTTCAAAGCGCTGTTCACTTACAGCAGCTTTTAGTAAGTCATCCGGCTGGTCCAGTTTATTCTCTTTGACAAGAGTTGCTATTATAAGAATCGCAATTTCATCTCTTGAGGCTTTAAGAGCGTCTTTATAATCAGATAGAGTGGGCAAAATGCCTTTTGCTATCAGAATTTTGACAAGCTCAACATGATCACACCGGGAAGCTATAGAAAAAGCATCTGTCGGATCGCTTAAGTTACTTATTGCATTCTCTATCAATTCAAGGCCGGCTTTATTTTCAACAAGAGCCTCTAAAGCCTTAATGGAGGAGATGTTCCCATTTAACAATTGGTTTAAAAGCTCGTTATTTTCAACAACCAAGCCAATGGATGAAGAGGAAATAGCCCATCCGGATTCAACGTAAAGTGAGATCATTTCTTTATTTTTAGTTTGGAGAGCCTCATCAAATGAGGTTTGCATCATCTTTTTCAGAGATTCTGGAGAAACGATAAGGTCCTCTCCTTTCCATCCTTGATAAAGCGCTCTTAGAGCAGAAGAAAAATATTCAAGGTTTCCTTTTTGCCTAAAATTTTCAGCAATAACGCCAAGGTTCAATTGAGGACTATGAGTTAAAATCAAGTAGAGGATTTCAGGATCGCATTTTTGCCGATTGGCCGCATCCCAAAGGGATTCGGTTCGTGTTTCCATTCCTTCTGAAACAAGCCCTGGGCCATGATCCCCGGAATAGGGAGTCAGCCAAGAAGAGATGTACTCCGTTCTAACGGTATTCACATTGGATTTATTTGTAGGGTTATGCTCTAAAAGGCATCGAACGGCTTCAACGTCATTTTTTTTAAGCGCGTATTCAAGAGGCTTTAAGCCTGGTTGGTATCCATGGAATTTAGTCCAACCCGACCCATTCCATTCATTGGAATACTTTTCGTAGACCGGGATGTCAGGCATTCTTTTTTCTAAGTCTTCTCCCATGTCGATAATGAATTTGAGAAGCTCATAGTCTTTCATTTCTATAGCATAAATGGCAGGCGGCAATTTCTTGTCATTTTTTCTAGCTTCTTCCAACCTATCATAGATAGTTTTTTTAACCTGGGAATCCTCTTTATTCGAGTTTAAAGCTTGGGAAGAAGCTTGTTTGCTTTGACCCTTTTTAAATACTTCAAAAGGAGATAGGTGAGGTGAAATAACATTTTCGAAAGATTCGTGGGGTTTTTCCGTCGCATCGATTTTATTTGAGGGCGAGATTGAAGGTTCTTGGGGGAGGGGAGTTTTTATAAAATTAATTTCGTTCATAAAACCTCTTTATTAAAAGATAATAAAGAAAATTATATATATTTAAATAAATAATTACAATGTAAATAAATTTTAATTTTGTCTAATGGGGTAGTTTTATAGTATTCAAAAACTTCATCTAAAAGCTGGTGTTCGTTAAAATATTGGAAATTTTAAAAATAGAATATTACGAAGGCATATATAACATGGAAGTAAATCCTCGAATTTGTTTAATCACCGGAGCTAATAGCGGGATTGGAAAAGCTGTAGCGCTACAATTTGCAAGGCTTGGAATAAAGGTAATCATTGCCTGTAGAAACGAAGACAGAGGAAAACAAGCTCTTCGAGAAATTCAGGAGGAAACAGGTAATTTATTAACAGAGCTGATGATTGTAGATCTTTCATCTATGTCTTCTATAAGAAAATTCTCTAATGATTTTCAGAAAAAATTTCAACGTCTGGATGTGTTGATTCATAATGGGGCTAATTTCGATCATACTCTGAGAAGAGCCGTGCTTACTGAAGATGGTTTTGAAACAATTTTTGCTACAAATTATTTAGGGCCATTCTTGATGACTAGGCTTTTGCTGCCTTGCTTATTTAAGTCTTCGCAACCCAGATTACTTACTGTTGGTACAAAAGGACTTGACTTCTACCCGTTTGCAAATCTTAATTTTGATGATTTGGACTTAAAAAATAGTAATTTTACAACAGCAAAAGCCTATTACAATTCAAAGTTAGCGTTGTTGATGTTTACTATAAATTTTGCAAATCGTTTTAAAGGAAAAATTGATGCAAACTGTATTCGGGTTACTAATGTAGCCATAGGAAACGATCGCCTCATCACTTTGCCTTGGTATCTTAGATATGTTTATTTTATAAAAAGACAATTTTCTATCACACCAGAGCAAATGTCAAAAATCTATATCACCTTAGCTCTCAGTTCTGAAATTGAAGGTATGACAGGATTGTACTGGGACGAGAACAACAAAATCGTTAATTTCCCTTCAAAAGCGCTAAATGGCGAAATAAGGGAACGTTTATGGAATATCACAGAGGATATACTAGGTGTTAGTTTCAGAGATGTTTTGGTCATTTAGAGAGTATTAACTTATCTACCCCAAAAACATCTTCCAGTATTTTTTTGGAAAGAGCTTCTGAAAAAGCGCCTTTAGAGACGACACTGCCTTTTTGTAAAACCAAGCTTTCATCGGACCATTTCTCAGCTTCATGAAAATCGTGGGTAGCGACAATGATAATTTTTTTAAGCTCTTTCAAGTCATGAATAAGCTGCCATATCTCATGACGATGCTTAATGTCCAAACTAGCGGTCGGTTCATCAAAAAGCATGACGGGAGCGTCGGCAATAAGAGACCTTGCAATATAAACCCTTTGTTTTTCACCGCTTGAGAGAGTTCTAACCAAGCGGTCTTTCAAATGAAGCGCATCCACTTTATTAAGGCTTTCTTCCAATTTTTGTTCTTCATTCTTTATAGCCTTGGCATAAGCTCCCATAAGAGCAAACTCTTTGACGGTAAAGTCAAAGAAAACGGGGCTTGATTGCGGAACAAAAGTCATGATTTGACTTCTCTCTCTTCGTTTAATAAAACTTATCTCCTGAGAATTCCAAAAGATGGACCCTGAATAAAAGACTTGAATTCCGGCTATTGCCTTAAGAAGGGTAGTTTTACCCGATCCATTTGGTCCAAGGACCGAATAAATGAAACCGGGCTGGAAATTAAGATCAATATTTCTTAATAACAACCTATTTCCCAAAGAACATGAAATATTTTTAATAGAAAGCATGTCAGCATTCCCTATGACGGGGGTGATGGATAAGGAGGATAAAGAAGAAAATACCGCCAAGAACCGCCGATACATTTCCGATAGTGAATATTTGAATTTTAAAAAATCGAAGAGTTAGATCCATAGCTAATAAGACAAGACTCCCGCCAAAAATACTGTAGGGAATAAGAAGCCTGTTCGAAGGGCCTGTAATCTTACGAATTAAATGGGGGAGAACAAGACCGAAAAAAGCAATAATGCCAATTCCGGCAAGAGCTGAGCCTGTCAGGAACGCTGTGCAAATAAAGAGCCGGAGCCTAACTTTTGGAACTTCTACCCCTAAATTCAACGCTTCTTCTTCCCCGAGCGCAAGAAGGTCTATTTCTTTTCGATAATAAAGACACCCAAGTAAGCCAATAAGAGCTAGAGGAAGCTGCATATGAACGTGGATCCAAGTTCTATCAAGTGTAGATCCTGATTCCCATTCTGTTATGGTTTGGATAAGCCGCCAGTTATCTCTAAGCGCATATAAAATACCGCCTTGCAAAGCGATCAATAAAGTGGAAACAGCAATTCCCGATAAAATCAGATTAGACATCCGATGGGATTCCCCGTAGTGGGAAAGGCCATAAACCACGATCATGGTAATAAAAGAACCAAAGACGGCAGCTATAGAAATCGCGTAAGGGTGATTCAAGTGTAGGTCAAAAGCATAAAAAAGGACGACAAGCAAACTGCCGCCGCATGAGATGCCAAGAACGCTTGGAGAGGCCAATGGGTTTTGAAAAAGAGCTTGCATGACAGCGCCTGAAACCGCTAAGGAAGCGCCCGCAGAAAGAATGACAATAAGTCTTGGCAAGCGCTCATCTAAAAGAGGATTCCAATCATTTTT
The DNA here is from genome assembly GCF_000750955.1 of Criblamydia sequanensis CRIB-18. Lineage (NCBI taxonomy): Bacteria > Pseudomonadati > Chlamydiota > Chlamydiia > Parachlamydiales > Candidatus Criblamydiaceae > Candidatus Criblamydia > Candidatus Criblamydia sequanensis. Next base: position 452,347 of record NZ_CCEJ010000003.1, read on the forward strand.
GGAGCCATTAAATCTTTCGAGGATGCCTTTTTCCACAAATTCCCAAGGGACGTCCCCCAGATAAAGAGTTAAGCCGGAGAGTAGAAAAAGTGAGATAAATACTAAAATTTTTAATCGCATAAAGCTTTAGCCAAATCGTAGTATGCTAAGACAAGAAACTGTGAAGGCGTCCACTGAACATCTTCCGGAATAAAGGAGACTTGTTTTGATTGTATAGCAGAGACGCCTCTTAAAGAATCTTTAGAGAGGAGACAGGCTTCTAAAGAAGCGTTTAAATCACCTAGAATAATTAATCTATCGGGGTTAAAGAAAACAATTTCTTCTTCTGAAAGAGGGGCTGTATAGCCGTTTCTATGAAAGAAAGGATGATGTCCTTCCCCAAGTTTATTATTAAGACGAAGCCTTGATAGGATGGAATAGGTCAAAGATTGTTTTCCGGGTAGTGAGAAATGGGTGTAGTAATTTGTAACGAGCGTTTTTTCAAGGGGAGAAAGGGACTTTCGAATTTCCAGGCAATTATCACAATTTTGCAAAGCCGCATCTATAAAAATCGTCAATAGCTCAGCTTTTAAAGGCTTGCCAACCAGATAGCCTATATTTTGTATGGCTTTTTTAATGTCCTCAAAAGAAAGAATATCAGGCGTATAAAAAATTTCAATGCCTAAATGGCTTAGGATATCTACGCAAGTTGGATTAGAGTATTGTTTTGAGACAAAAGCAATGTCCGGAAAATTTATCGCAAGCGATTCTGAAGTGAAACGATCAAATTCTAGGTGAATGGCATCTAATTGCTCGCTTGCATAAATATGGGATTGAGCTTTCATGCCTTTTGGCAGAGCCGAGATATTTTCAGGTTCCACGAGAGAGAGCAAAATGCTTGCCGCCATATAGGTTTGAGGAAAAAATTTCTGCCTTAATATAGATAAATCGTGTGGGAAACCTCGGTCATCTATGATAGGCGCATTATTTTCTAAGGTGGCTTTCGCTTCAAATCCTCTTTCGTTGCTTTCAAGAAGTCTAACTATTCTTTGGCTTCTTAGAAACAATTGTCTATCAAGACGCTTTATGTTAGAATAACCCTCATTTATGAGAAGATCAGCATTGATATCCCATTCGACAATAAGTTTTGAAATTAAAGAAATATCCCCAAGAAGAGCTTTTCGTAAAAATTCTCTATCAGGAAATAAAGATAGGTTTTGAATTTCAAAGGGGAGATTGTTGCTTTTATTAACACTAACGGACAAGTTGACCTTAGGCTCGTGAGCATTCGGATTTTTAAAAGCGGCAATCCACCAAAAAGCCAAAAAGGCTGAAAAAAAAGCATAAGTAAAAAAAGAGCTCATTCTCATGCTTTTAAGTTTCTCCTTTAACGAATTTAAGGGTAATTTTTTTAAGAAGGTCTAAAGCCTGATAGAATAACCTTATTCGCATTTTGAGAAAAGAGAAGATACATCTCCGTGAAGGCTTCAGTCATTTAATCTTTAAAAACTAGAGTTATTTTGCTTGTCAGATGCAATCCGTTACTAAACATTTTTTTTTAAAGGAAGAAAAAGATTTTCATCCGCTGGAATTTTTTGAAAAAATAATCCCGGACGAGCTTCTTGTAAGCATCTTTACCCACCTAAATCCTAATGAAATTAAAACGATTTCCCTTGTTTCCAGAAGATGGCTATGGCTCGCAAAAGAAAAAAGTTTATGGCAGCTTTTTTTTAGAAGGAATTTTCCGGACTCAGCAAAGGAAGAAAAAAGTCTTATTACAAAAGCTTTTTTTTTCGAAACTTTAAAAAAAAATGAGCGCCTTCTTAAAAATGATTCCAGGCCTTCCTATAAAAACCGGCCCGATCTAAAAATTCGAACTTTCTATCCGTGTTCAGACAAAATTATAATAGCGACCGGAAAAGAGATTCATCTACTGAATAAAACGACTTTGAACACGGAAGAAGTTTTGTCCTATCATGAAGAAGAGATTGACTTTGTCTACGAGAAGGATAAAAAAATTTACAGCGTGGATAAAGGCGGGAAAGTTAAAATTTTTGACTTAGCTGTAAAAAATTATCAGACCATTGAAACTGAAAATCGCATAGAATTTTGCCAAGCAGATCAAAGCTTTCTCTATCTTTTGGATTCTAGTGGAGTCTTTAAAAGACTTTCTCTAGAAAAGAGCCATGAACTAGAGATTTTAGAGATTTCTTTAACAAGAGGGGCATCTATACTTATCCATAAAGGCCTCCTTTACTATGGAAAAAAGCAAGGAGGCATAGAAGTTATCTCCCTTAAAGAGGGGAAGTTAAAGCGATCTTTTGAGACCTCTCCCGCTTCCTCTTTTACTGTTTTTGGTAACAAGCTCTATGTTAGTCTTAATGAAGGCACAGTTTCCGCATTTGATAGAAAAAAAGGAACCCTTCTTTTTGAATGGCGAGCGCATAAGAGAGATGCTAAATATTTAACTTTCTACAACGATACCTTATTTAGCGCATCCTTTGATGGAACTCTTAAACTTTGGGATAAAGGGGGCGTGTTCTTGAAACAATTTGAGCTCCCTTTTCCCATTTCTGATTTCGATCTTGTTCCAATAACTGGATTTCAAATTAGAAACTATCAGCTTATGATTGGATCACTTCTGACCGGTCTTTCAGTTTTCGATTTTAACCTTTGATTTGAGGGTTGAGTCAAGGATTCAATTTAATTTAAAAACTCTACTTGACCCGTTCCCAAATGGTAATAGGCTCCCTTGATATCCAGAGTGCCGTCCTCAATCCTTGCTTTAAGAGGAGGGGATTTTCTTAAGGTAGCCACAACATTTAGCACATTATTTTTTATAGCAGCTTCTGTAGTCTCATGCTTTTTAGAATCAAGACCTTGACGAATTAATGAAGCCACAGCTTCGATATCGGCTGTGTTATCACTAAGAACCGCTTTTACAGCCCCGCAATTTTCATGTCCTAAAACAACAACCAAAGAGGACTTTAAGTGAATGACAGAATATTCGGTGCTGTTAATTTCAATCGGGCCGGCAACGTTTCCTGCAACTCTAACAATGAATAAATCGCCGATCCCTTGGTCAAAGATGATTTCAGGTGAAACTCTTGAGTCTGAGCATCCCAGTATGACTGCAAAGGGCTGCTGGCCTTCAACGACTGATAGTCTGCTCTCTTTTGTCCTATCCGGGTGAAGAAGTTTATCTGTGATGAATCGCCTGTTTCCCTCTAAGAGGAGTCTATAAGCTTCCTTGGGATTAACTTCAGAAAAAAGGCTTTGAAAGGAAATAGCGAGTAAAAAGAAGATATATTTATACATAAAGACTCCTTCTTTAATATAAGTTATACCTATCAATTTGTAACTATTTTGTGAAGTTAAAAAAAAGCCTTAGATTAAAACAAATTAATCTAAGGCAAATAGGATAACTAATTAAAGAAGGCGTATCTTAAACAGCTTCTTCGTCCGGAGCATCAGCAATTAAAGCTTCGGAAATTAAAACAATACCGGCTGCGCTTACAGCGTGAGTTAAAGCGGTCATGACAACTTTTGCCGGGTCAATAACACCGGCTTCAAGCAAGTCTTCGACTTTATCGTTTAAAGCATTGAAGCCAAAATTGTTAGGACGAGAGAGGACATCTGCTAAAATAACAGCGCCATCTTTGCCTGCATTTTTTACAATTTGCTTTAAAGGAGCTTGGCAAGCTTTATAAACGATTTCAGCGCCGGCTTCTTCCTCACCATTCAATTTTAGATTTTTGATGGCTGCGCTTGCGCGAATTAAAGAAACGCCGCCGCCGGGAACTATGCCTTTTTCAAGAGCGGCTCTTGTCGAATTCAAGCTGTCTTCGAAAAGTTGCTTATTCTTTTTCATTTCAGGCTCAGAGAGTGCGCCCACGCGAATCACAGCGATTCCGCCGGCAAGCTTAGCTTTTCTCTCTTGGAGCTTCTCTTTGTCATAGGAATTAGTCGTTTTTTCAATTTCGGCTTCAAGCTGTTTAATACGCCCTTCAATTTTCTCGTGTTGTCCGGCGCCGTTGAGGATGATCGTATGATCTTTCGTCACGGTTATTTTTTCCGCATGGCCAAGCATTTCGGGAGTAGCTTCAGCAAGATTTACGCCGGCTTCCTCTGCAATGACAGTGGCTCCTGTTAAAATAGCTATGTCTTCCAACATCGCTTTTCTTCTATCGCCAAAACCGGGGGCTTTTACCGCCGCCACTTTTAGAATTTTTCTTAACCGGTTGACAACTAATGTTGAAAGAACATCCCCTTCGATATCTTCAGCGATAATTAAAAGCTCGTTTCCTGTAGTTGCCACTTGTTGCAACATTGGAATCAACTCATGAATGTTGTTAAGCTTTTTATCGACAATCAAAATGGATGGGTTTTCCATTTCAACCGTCATCTTCTCGACATTCGTGCAAAAATAAGGGCTTACGTAGCCGCGGTCAAATTCCATCCCTTCAACGATATCAATCAGAGTTTCAGTCCCTTTTCCTTCTTCAATGGTAATGACGCCGGTTTTACCAACTTTATCAATAGCATCCGCGATGAGATCGCCAATTTCTTTTTGACCATTTGCAGAAACGATAGCGATGTTTCTAATTTCGTTTGGATTTCGAATAGCTATGGCATTTTTTTCGATTTCTTTAAGAACCGCCTCTAAAGCCTTGTCCATCCCGCGTTTAATGGAAATAGGGCTCAAACCGGAGGAAATATATTTAATCCCTGATTCAACGAGGGCATTTAGAAGAAGAGTCCCTGTCGTTGTACCGTCACCGCATTTTTCTTTAATCTTCTCGACCACTTCTTTTGCAATCGAAACACCCATATCTTCATATTGATTTTTCAATGTGATGTCTTTAACGATACTGCTTCCATCGCTTGTGATAGTTGGGGCGCCCCAGCTTTTCTCAAGCCCGACATTCCGACCTTTGGGTCCTAGTGTACAAGCAACCACATCGGCAAGCTTCTTTATGCCGTTTGTAAGAAGTTCTCGTGCTTCTTCATCAAAAACAATTTCCTTTGGCGTATTTGACATGGCTCTTTCCGCTCCTATATATGTATAATCTCAAAAGTTCTAAAGGTTCAAAGGCTTGCTATCCAAAAAGACGTTTTTTAAGCCGATGCATCGGGCTTAAAAAGAATTAGGTTGGATAACCAACCTGTTTCATAAAGTCATGGATTGTACGAAAAGGGTGGGAATTTGGCAAGCGTTAGTTTTTCGAAATTAGCAAACGGGTTTAACAATTGCTAGTTTTAGAAAAAAAGCTTATTTTTTAGCTGTTTGATAGCGGGATTTGCGGCTTTTTTTAGACTTTTGAGCGTGAGTGGTATCGCAAATATATTCTTTTGCAAACTCAATAACCGGAGGGGAGGGAATACGTTCGGCTGGCCCAACTTTAAGCATTAAGAGTGAGTAATCTAAGAAATCTTGATCGATATCGGGACCTTCTTTGAGGACAAAGATCACAGGAGTGGTCATTAATTTTAAACTCTTTAATAAATCGCTCTTAGACATAAACCCTCAATTTTATAGTTAAGCCAGAATAACTTTAAGGATATTTTCTGTAAACTCAATTTATTAACGAACTTTTAAAATATAATTTTACCATTTAATGATATAAAAGTTCATTCCATTTTTAATAATTTGATGAAAAAAAGGGGGGCTTTAAAAGCCCGCCCTAGGAGACTAGAATCTTCTTCCGTACGATAGTCCCAATACTTGCAACGATTGCTTGATATTGGCCTCGCCGCCGCCGAAAACGTTAACCGGATTGGGGAAAGGAGGGAAAGGAATAGGTACTGAAGGAATGGAGTTTTTACCATGGATCGTATGACTGAATCCATAGGCGTAAAGAATCGTAAGTTCATTACAAGGATTTACATGGTAAGTTGTTCCAAGCGTTAAAACATCTTCGCAAGCTTCCATGGTAAGGAGGTTGATTGCGGCTTGGCTTGGAGGAATTGGGGATTTTGAGTGCCTATAACCGGCTCTAAAATCCCAGCATTTATTGTAATGGTATTCAACCCCAAAACGGTAATAATGCTGATTGTTCCAACCAAAACCTGCGCCGTCTGGATCCCCAAGCTCTGAGACGAATAAGTTGGGCAGTAAAGGATTTCTTAAGTGGGGTATATCACGCCAGCGAATGTATTCATAATCGGCAGCAAGCGTTAAACAGTCCCAAGGATCCCAGGAAATACCGGCTTGAAAGCGCATCGGGTTATCAAATTTCCCTCTATCGGCTAAGAAGCCTTTATATTTATGGAAACGTCTCATATGAGTCTTTGGCGTCCAGGATAAACCGATGCGGAAATTATCCCAAGGAGTGAAAAGATAACCCAGGGTTACTCCAAAGCCGGTTGACCAGTTATAACCTTTGTTTGTAGCGTTCTCAGGAGAGCTTGAAAATAATGGGTTCGCAAAGTTTTCAATGCCATTTACCTTAACACGTTGAACGTTGATATTAAGCGCAAGGCCTATGGAATGCATTCTTGAAAGGCGAACCGCAAAATTTGGAGCCACAGTCTCCATTAAATATTCAACCCCGACAGGAGAGGTCCCGAAAAGAGGAATATTTCTGCCATAAGTCGTTTTCAAGTAGTAGCGGTTGTAGACAGTAAGGCCTGCAACAAAGTCGATAGGGCAACCGCAGATGTCTCGGCAAAAGTGTTTAACCACTCCAAACTCGGGAACATAAACATCAGCTGTTTTTGCAGCATTCCTTGTTCCATTTAACTGGTTGTCCGGAAAAATAATATTTAAAATACTTTCGTTGTCTTCCACATTTAATTCTTGATTAAAGTGAACCCAACTAATCCCGTTATCTATCCTGTCAGGAACAAGGACTGAGGCCGCAGGGTTGTAAGCTGCTGCAAAAGCATCATTCGGGGCACTGACAGAGGTTGCGGCTCTGCCTGTTACTTTAATACCGGCAAGCACCGCCTCAAGGGGGCTCAAAACCGGCATTAAACAAGCCAAAGAAGCGCAAAGCTTAAGGCTAAAGTTCCGCCATTTCATTCGTTTCTCCTATTCATTTTCGATTCCATATAATTAATCCGTAAGGCACTCGACAGGAAGAGCATCTAAATAAAAAAACCTTCTAAAATCAAGAGCTTATTTGACAACTTAAGAGATGGAGATAACAAGTTTAAATGAATTTGTAAATCTTTTTTTAGATAGACATTTTTTCTAAAGATTAAATTTTATTTTATGGACAGTATAGAGAGATTAATCGGGGATAAGTTCTTTATAAATGGCTCTTCGGTCCTTTAAGGAAAGATCGGCGGCCAGCCGGATGGCTTCTTTTCGATCGAGGGAAAGCTTGTCTTCTAAATATTCGACAAGATTTTTTGAGTCGACATTAGTTAATGCGTTATGAAACTTATCGGATGGAGAAATGAGCAAAACAATTTCTCCTCGAGGGGGGGTGTCTAGTAATTGCTGTCTGATTACCGAGGCGCGATCTCTATAGAAAGTTTCAAATTTTTTTGTGATCTCTCTGCCAATGACCACTATTCGATCGCTATCGATTTCATCAATCTTCTCAAGGGTCTCAACAATTCTTTCGGGGGATTCATAGGTAATCGATGTGCCTGCGTAGATAAGCGCCTGGAACAAAAACACTCTTCTTTCCTGTAATTTCTTAGGGACAAACCCTAAAAATTGAAAGGGGATGACCGGCAAACCGGAGCAGGAAAGGGCGGCAATCAAAGCTGAAGCCCCGGGAATTGGAGTCACTTGAATGTTATTTTCAATGCAGGCTGAAACTAAAAGTTCGCCCGGATCAGAAACTAAAGGCGTGCCGGCGTCGCTGATTAAGGCTGCATTTTTCCCTTTCAAAAGTTCATCTACTAGGAAGGCGATTTCTCTTTGTTCGTTAAACTTATGAATACTTTTAAGCGGTCTATCTATTTCATAATGATTGAGAAGTGTTTTACTGACTCGTGTGTCTTCACAGAGAATAAAATCGACGGATTTTAGGATTTCAAGAGCTCTAAGCGAGATATCTTTTAAATTTCCTATTGGAGTGGACACGACATAGAGCATATTGAGGAGAGGACCTTAAATCGAACTATGAGAGAAGTTCAAAGGTGGTACCCAGATTTGAACTGGGGAATGGAAGCTTTGCAGGCTTCTGCCTTACCACTTGGCTATACCACCGAGAAAGCAAAGTTTATACATCAATTACCAAGAAGTGGTCAACCGATTTTTTCAAAGAAAAAGTAGTTTCCTAAAAATAAACATCTTATGCTTTTGAAAGTGTAAGAAATGCGATGGTTTCGAAAAAAGTCAGTTTTCGTCAAGAAAATCCCTTGGGCAATTTTCTTTACCAAAAAATCCCTAATATCGTAACATCTAGGTTAAATTTCTTTGACGCGATTTAGATTTGAAGCAACCGACAGCTTAAACTTTTGAAAACGTGTCGAAATTTTATAAATGAATTTCATTTTTATTAAATGTTCCCGGTTCAAACCCAAAAATAAAAGTTGTCCAATGGATCCATCAAATCATCTTAATATTGAAGAGAATCAGTCTTGTCAAGCATCCTTAGAAATAGCGCAACTGTCTTGCTGCCCATGTGATCATGAGGATGATAGCCTGACAGAAGAAACTTGCTGTAGTGGTGAAATGGATATGGAAGAAGATATGCTCGATTCCTCTCTTAACGAAGAAAACTCTCCTGAAGGTCTTAACGAAGAAAACTCTCCTAAGGAAGCCCTCATTGAAAATTCAAGCGAGCCTTCTAAAAAGAAAGGCCATCAAAAATTCCCGGAAGATGAATTAAATGAGGTTAGAGAGAAAATAAAAAATATTCCAAATCCGGATGACCGAATTACCTTTATTACTGAGCAAATGGAAGCTGCTTTGTCGCAAGGAGGAACCCCTCACTTTAAAGTTTTTTGGGAACTTAGAAAAATTTGCTTGGATTCTTTTAAAGAAAACATTTCTCCAACTCTAAGACAGACGGCTTGGGGTAAATATCGTGAGCTTTCAAAAGAAGCTAGAAAACTGAAAGAGCTTTTTGATGAGCAAAGCGCTTTTGCAGTAGAACAAATCGAGATTGCGATCAAAGCCTTAGAGCAAGACATTCAATCAATGAATGAGTTCCAAGAAAAAATGGAGCCTCTTGTTTTTGAACACCCGTCTAAATTCTATGATGACAAAAGAGAATATTACGATCCGATTCAAAAAAAGCTCAATCTTCTTAATGCCTATGCCGCAAGAATTAATAACCTTAGAAAGGAATTGATTCGAACAGAAATGCGCATAAAGCACAAAAATAAATTTTTCCAACGCCTATCGCAAGCGGGCGATAAAATTTTCCCTGAGAGAAAACAGCTTATCAAAGAAATCAGCGAACAGTTCATTAAAGACATCAACGGCTTTGTCGATGCGCATTTTAAAGAAGGGGCTCATGAGCCTTCGTTTGTATTAAGAGAAGAAATTAAATCTTTGCAAGGCATAGCAAAAGCCCTTACCTTGAATACAAGCGCTTTTACAGAAACAAGAACTAGGCTCAGTGAATGCTGGGATAAGTTAAAAAATGCCGATAAAGAAAGAAAAAAAGAGCGTGCGAAAAAGCGGGATGCAATCAAAAGCAATTATGATGAAGTTATCCAAAAAATTACCGAAACCGAAGCTCTTTTTAATGAAAGCCAGTTAAATCCCGACGCGTTTATGGCAAACCTTGATGAAATCTCTTCATCTATGCGTCATATGGAACTTGGCCGTGAAGAAATTAAAGAATTAAAAGATCGTCTTACTAAAGCTAAAAAACCGGCTTTAACGCTTCTCAAACAAAGAGAGGAAGACAAACAAAAAGCTGAAAAGGAAAAAGCTGAAAAAAGGCTTCAAGCTATCTTAAATCTGCAGCAATCTGTTGATGAATTTATCAAAAAAGCTGAGGCTTTAAGTCTTGATGAAATACGACAATCAGAACAGCAAATCACAAGCTCTATTCAAGAATCCGGCCTTTCAACAAAAGATCAAAATGATCTGATCAAAAAGATGAAGGGCCTTAAAGACATCATTAGCGAAAAAGAAGAAGAAGCTCTTCTTGCGATGACAGATGATGATAAAAATGCACTCAACACCCTTAAAGAAGTGCTTGAACAGAGAAATAAAAGACGAAACGAAATCACCGAGCAATTAAAGAAGCTTCGCAAGGCTGCCGGGTCCTCGGGACTTGATTTTGAAAAGGCTATGGAACAGCAAATTCAAATCAACGAAGGGAAAGAGCGTTTAGAAAAAGCGGATCAAGGCATTGAAGAAATTGAAGAAAAATTAAATGCCTTAAAGAAAAAAATTCGCAATTCTAAAAGCGCTTAAGGTCTTTGTGGCAGATTGTCATGCCAATAATAGGCTTCTTTTGAAAGTCGCTTTAATTGGAAAAATGAGCTTTTTTTGTGCCAATTTTTTGCTAATTTTTTTGAAAGCATATGAGAGCATATGATCAAAAAATTTAGCAAAAAAGATGTCAAAAATAGACATTTTGACAATAAAAAGGGATTTCAAGAGGAGCCTAATAAAAAGTGGATCTATTTTTTCGACTTGGACGGGACTCTTTTCAAGTCAAATTGCAGTTTTTCTTTTGGTAAGTTTCTCTTTAGGAAAAACCATCTTAGCTTTTTAGCCGTCTTCAAGCTTTCAATATTTTTTTTAGGTCATCGCATGGGACTTTGCTCCATGCGAACTTTACATGAAAAATGTTTTAAAGCTATTTTTCTAAATAAACATAAACCTGTTTACACAGATCTTGCAGGCGATTTTATCAAGACTTTAAAGGGAAGCATGATCCGGTCCGTCTATTCCCAATTTCAAAAGGCAAAGCAAATAGGGCATAAAGCCATTATTCTTTCAAGCTCTCCCGACTTTTTAGTAAAAGCCATTGGAGATAATTTGGGAGCCGACTTTTCAATCGGCAGCGAATATGTCACCTCAGATGAGAACCATTTTATAAAAGTTGGACAAATCCTGGATGGCAAAAGAAAAGCCGATTTTATCTCAAAATTCTGCGATCATTATCAAATCCCTTTATCCCAGACGGTAGCTTTCAGCGATTCTTCCTTAGATCTTGAGTTTTTGCGAAAAGCAAACGTTGCAAAAACGATTTTTCCCGATAAAAAATTAAAAAATGAAGCTCTCCTTAAGGGTTGGACTATTCTGGAATAGACTTCTTTTGAGTTCTAATCATCCCATACAGAGTCACTTTCGAAAAATTTTTCACTTCCGCCGGGCTTCCTCGCAAACTTGCTTTGCCTGAAAATCCATCTTGCGTTTTACTTATGGGAAATTAACTCTAAAAAGGTAGAAAAAAGTGACAACAGCAAGGTTTAAAGCTTTAGAAACTACAGGAGAGCGCTCTTTTAATCTAACAGACAGCCCAAAAGCTTATGTTCCCTCTGATTGCTTTGGAAAGTCTGTATTTACAAAAAGCATCATAAAAAAAATGCTTCCAAAGCCAATAGCTGAAAATTTAATGGCGGCGATGGATGGAATCTCTAAAATCGATGAAAGATACGCAGATAAGATTGCCGAAGCGATGAAAAAATGGGCCATGGGTCTTGGAGCGACCCACTTTTGTCATTGGTTCCAACCCCTAACCGGAGCTCCGGCTGAAAAGCATGATTCCTTTATAGAGTGGGATACAAAAGACAGCGTTATTGAAAAGTTTTCGGGAAAGCAGCTTATTCAAGGAGAGCCTGACGCCTCTTCTTTTCCCTCCGGCGGACTTAGAACTACTTTTGAAGCAAGAGGGTATACCGGCTGGGATCCAACCTCTCCCGCTTTTGTGTGGAAAGGGGGGGATGGAGTAACCTTATGCATCCCATCTGTCTTTTTCTCTTGGACAGGCGCAGTTTTAGACGCTAAAATTCCTCTTCTTCGATCTGACAAAAAAATAAGCGATGCCTGTCTTCGTCTTTTAAAGTTTACCGGCATTCCGGCTTCACTTGTCTATTCAACCGTCGGGATGGAGCAGGAGTATTTTGTGATCGATAAGGCGCTTAGAAATTTAAGGCCCGATCTTTTGCTTTTAGGAAGAACAGTAGTGGGTGCGCCTTCCCCAAAAGGTCAGGAATTGCAAGACCATTATTTTGGGTCCGTGAAAAATAGAATTTTAAGATTCATGAGAGATTTTGAAGTTGCCGCTTTTGAGCTGAGTATCCCTGTCAAAACACGTCATAATGAAGTCGCCCCGGCGCAGCATGAAGTAGCCCCTGTATTTGAAAAAGCTTCAATTGCTATCGATCATAATTTACTTCTTATGGAAGTTATGAAACAAGTAGCTAATAAACATAACCTTAGCTGCCTTTTACACGAAAAACCCTTTCATAATATTAATGGCTCAGGTAAGCATTGCAACTGGTCTTTAGCTACAGATACCGGGATTAATTTGCTTGATCCGACAGAAACTCCGGAAAACACCCTTCACTTTTTGATCCTTCTTGTAGCCATTTTAAAAGCCATCCATGAAAATGGCGCTTTATTAAGAGCTTCTATCGGCTCTTTATCAAATGACTTTAGATTGGGAGGCCATGAAGCGCCGCCTGCCATTATGTCTGTTTATCTTGGCGAAGCACTTGAAAAATTGCTCGATAACATAGCTGAAAAGGGAACTCATAAGAGTAAGAGTTCTAAAGAAATCTACAACCTTGGGCTTCATATTATCCCGGATTTAAAGCAAGACAATACCGATAGAAACAGAACATCTCCTTTTGCTTTCACAGGAAATAAGTTTGAATTTAGGGCTGTTGGCTCTTCGGCTAATTCCTCATTTCCGATTATGACACTCAATGCTATTGTAGCTCAAAGCTTAAATGAGCTGATGGATGAAATTGAAAAGTTAGCTAAAGGTCAGAAAAAGAAAGACCCGGCAACTCTACTACCGCTTATCATGCCCCTTTTGAAAAAGCATATCGTTCAGACAAAAGGAATTCGCTTTGGAGGAGATAACTATAGCCATGAATGGGTTGAAGAAGCTAAGAAAAGAGGCTTGCCGAATCTTAAAAAATCGCTTTATGCCTTTGAATCTTTAAATTCGCCTTCTACTAAAAAAGCATTTGATGGCATTTTGCATAAAGAAGAGCTTAAAAGCCGTTATGAGATTCTAACTGAAACCTATGGACACACTTTAAATATCGAAATAAAAACGCTTTTAGATATTTTTAATACAATGGTGATTCCAACCGCCATTAAGTATCAAGGTGTCCTAGCGGACTCGATTTCCGAAATGATGGATCTTGTTTCAGAAAAAGGATTTACCAAACAAAAAGAGCTTCTAAAATCCATTGCCCATTTAATTGAAGAGGGATTAACGCTTTCTGAAAAAATAGCAGACCTTAGAAGTAAAATTGACTCTAAAAAAACAGGGTTTGAAAAAGCAAAAGACTTACTCGAGCAAGTTTTTCCTGAATGCTTAAAATTAAGACAAATTTCAGATCAGCTTGAAGAAAAAATCGATGATAGCCTTTGGCCGCTGCCTAAATATAGGGAGCTTCTTTATATTGTATAGTTAAAAGTTAGGCTCTAACCTATGGCAAACATCGGTATTTTTGGGGGAAGTTTTAACCCTGTTCATAATGGTCACTTGCACCTTGCTGAAAGCCTAAAATATGAAAAAGGACTTGATGAAGTTTGGTTTATACCTGCTTTCATCAGTCCTTTTAAACAGAGCGAACCCCCGATAAAAGGTTATCATCGCCTGAAAATGTTAGAGCTTGCGCTAGAGGATAAAAAGGTTTTCCGCGTTTTAGACATTGAATGTCAGAAAGAAAGCCCGTCCTACACCTACGATACTGTGATAGATTTAAAGAAGAAACACCCAAAAGACAAGCTTTATCTTATGCTTGGGTCTGATTCAGCGAAAACGCTGCCTGCTTGGCATAGAGCCGATGAATTGATAAAGGAAATCGATCTGCTTATTGGCGCAAGATCTCCTGAAGTTGATTGGGAGGCTTTGGAAAAATTTCCCCCATTTTACAATAAAGTTAAAGAGGGTTGGGTTTCAATAGACCCTCTTGAAATCTCAAGCAGCGAGATAAGACAGCTTATTAAAAGCAATAAGCCAATCAACCTTTATGTCCCTGATTCAGTGGAGGCCTATATAAAAAAATATCAACTTTATTCAGATGACTTAAAGTCAAGCTCTTGATAAAATTTTTACTTTAAACCCAAAAACCGAGTTAAGTCCCTATAGGTTGTTTGGCCGGGGTTTTAACCCCTTGTTAAGTAAAATAGTTTTTTAACCCCTTCTTTTTTTGATATATGATGAAGTCTGAAGAACTTTTAAACTTAATTGCCCAAGCTCTTTTTGATAAGAAAGGTTTTAATATCCTGGCTCTTGATGTGAGGGGGATTTCTTCCATGACAGACTATCTGCTCATAGCAGAAGGGTCTGTCGATCGCCATGTCAAAGCCCTTTTGAAAACAGTAGAAGAGGCGACCCTCCAATTTGGAATTAAACCTTTGCTCATCGAAGGCAATCATACAGGAGACTGGTGTGTGATTGATTATGGAGAAGTGATGGTCCATATTTTTCAGCCGGAACTTCGCGAGCATTATTCTTTGGAGGAACTTTGGAAAATGGGTAAAATTGTTAACTTAAAACTTGATATTACAAATTCTGAGGTCCTTCATGGCAAGTAAAAGAGTTGTTGTAACCGGATTAGGAGTGGTTTCCTGCTTTGGAAATGAAACCACCCCCTTTTTTGAATCCCTGCTGGAAGGAAAAAGCGGCGTAAGCAAAATCACATCCTTCGATGCCTCTTCTTTCCCGACTCAAATAGCGGCTGAAATTAAAGATTTTGATGCAGGCGACTATCTAGATAAAAAACAAGCTAGACGGGTAGATAAATTTATTGCCTACACAGTTGTAGGGGGAAAGAAAGCTTTAGAAAGCGCTGGCCTTAGCAGATCTCAGTTTGATTCCTTAAACAAACAGCGATCGGGCGTAATTATCGGCTCCGGTATGGGTGGTATGGAGCGTTATGTTGAAGGCGTCACCTCTCTTAATGAAAAGGGTTGGAGGCGGGTTTCTCCTTTCTTTATTCCTTATGTGATTACCAACATGGGTAGCGGAATGCTCGCCATGGAACTTGGATTCATGGGGCCAAACTATTCCATATCAACAGCTTGCGCAACAGGAAATCACTGTATCATTGCAGCGGCTGAACACATTCGAAAAGGGGAAGCAGATCTTATGCTGGCAGGCGGCGCTGAAGCTGCTATTGTGCCCATCGGCCTTGCCGGCTTTTGCGCTTGTAAAGCCCTTTCAGAAAGAAATGATGACCCGACAAAAGCTTCCCGCCCATGGGATAAAGGCCGCGACGGCTTTGTTATGGGAGAGGGAGCCGGGGTCCTTGTTTTAGAAAGCTTGGAGCATGCCCTAAAAAGAGGCGCTACCATTTACGCCGAATACTTAGGCGGCGGCATGTCCTCTGACGCTTACCACATTACCGATCCGAAACCTGATGGACAAGGGGTGCAAATATGCATAAAAGCTGCCCTTGACAATGCTAAAATTAATGAATCACAAGTCGATTACATTAATGCTCATGGCACCTCTACACCGGTTGGCGATATGGCTGAGGTTAGCGCTTTAAAAAAAGTTTTCAAAAATCCGCAAAAAATCATCATGAATTCGACAAAAGGTCTGCTTGGCCATGCACTTGGAGCTGCCGGGGGGATAGAGGCGATTGTTTCTGTCTTATCAATTAATCAGCAAAAAGTTCACCCCATGCCTAATTTAATAGATCCTGAACCTAATATCGATTTCATCTTGCCGACAAAAGCCATAAGTGCGCCTATCAACGTCGCTCTTTCCAATTCATTTGGTTTTGGCGGACATAATGCTTCAATCCTCTTCGGCAAATATATTTAAACTTTTCCGTGGGAACGGCCTTTTAAGCTCGTTCCCATTTGTTTTATTAAAATTATTCTGCTAACTTAAAGATTAGAAAACCTCTTTAAGGTCCTATGAAATTAGAAACCTCCTTCGGTGTTATACCTTTACGCAAACATAGCGGTGTCTGGGAAGTACTCCTTGTCCAACACCTTGGTGGAAATCATTGGGGATTTCCTAAAGGGAAGGCCGAGGATATGGAAACCTCTAGGGAAACCGCTTCCCGCGAGCTTTTAGAAGAAACCGGACTTACGATAAAAAGATACCTCACAGACGCCGAGATTAAAGAGCATTACGACTTTATTAAGGGAGGGGAGGAGATTAAAAAATCTGTCACCTACTTTATTGCTGAAGTTCAAGGGAAGGCTGTTTTTCAAAAAGAGGAACTCTTCAATCTAAAATGGGTGCCGCTTTTTGAAGCGGAAGCCCACCTTACTTTTCCTGAAGCTAGAAATGTTTGCCTTCAAGCAATCAGCCTATTTGACAGCTTTGATTTGACCGTGAACTAGAGGAGACTATGGGTGATAAGCCGGAAATCTTTCTTGTGAGACATGGGGAAACAGAGTGGTCGAAACTTGGAAAACATACGGGCGTTAGTGATATCCCTTTAACTGAAAATGGGTTAAGAGAAGCTAAAAAGTTAGGGGAAACATTACTACAAAAAGAATCTTTTGAAGTTGTCTACTCAAGCCCCCTTTTAAGAGCTCTTGAAACTTGTAATGCCTCAGGTTTCGGAGACCAAGTTAAAATCGATAATGATTTAATGGAATGGAACTATGGCATTTATGAAGGAGTTCCGACAACAGAAATCAGAAAAAAAATTCCCAACTGGACAGTTTTTACGCACCCCGTCCCAAATGGCGAGACCCTTGAAGAAATTACTACTCGGGCCGATCGAATAGTATCCAAACTAAGAAACGTAAAAACAAAAGCCCTTCTTTTCTCTAGCGGTCATATTCTTCGCATTTTGACCGCAAGGTGGCTTGGGTTGCCCGGCAAAAAAGGCGCCTGTTTTACCCTTTCTACCAACTCGCTTTCCATCCTCTCTTACGAAAGAGAAAACCCAGTCATCAAACTCTGGAATAAAACCCTAGAAGAATAAATATTCCCATTTAACTAGAGAAAGTTAAAGTGACTTCCAATTTAAATTAATTCCCAGCGTAAGATAAATATTTGTTCCTCAGTAACTTTGTTTTTTAATTTTTCCTCAGCCTCATTTAACAGCTTGTCTTTTTGTTGATTGATTCTTTGACGCATTTCATCTAATACTCTCCAAGCTTCATGACGCCTTGAATCCAAATGTTTAATTTTTCGCTGTAAGTCAATCTTATCTTGGATAATTTTAGTTTGACGGGATGCTTTTTTTAGCTCCTTTATTTCATCATCCATCTTTTCTAAATTTGCTTTGTGGCTTAGTCTTTGATCATTAGCCCAATTATCAAGTTTATCATTTTCATCATCAAACCAAGATACCTGTCTAATAGTAAGCTGATCAATTATCATTTGGCGTTTTGCTTTTGTTTGTTCTTCAAAATGTAGCGGCCATCGTAGGTCTTCTTCTGATTGGATAGTTGCGGAATAATCAAAAATTCGACGCACCTGTTCTTCTGTAAGTGGGACATTTTGATCAGTTCTTCCGCAAAGTATGAGGTGATCTTCTGCATCGTCTCCATCGATTCGTAGTTTAACAAGGCCAAGAATTCCTTTTGAACCTACCAGGGAATCAAGAGCAGCTGATTTGGGTCCTTTCTTGGTATAATGAACAATCATGTGGGCGCCAGGGAGTTTCCTTGAAATCGCTTGTTTGATTAGATACTGAGCTAAAGGATGCCCAATTCGATATCGGTGCACATCTTCCCTTTCCTTTCCTAATTTGTATTTGCCTATGGGAATCTCATCACAAGTTTGTATTTTTTTGTTTAAGCAAAAGGAAAGCTCATTAAAATTGAAATCAGCCTTAGCTTTTAATTCGTGTCGAGTTAGATCCCAAAGCAATCGTTCGTAACTTCCAATATATTCACAGCTTTCTCTCAGATTTACCTTCAATCTTTCGTGTACTGCCGCATCAAAATTTTCGAGTAGCTTTTTTCGGGTATCTTTCATGGCTTGATTTATCCTACCGTCAACATCTCTGCGAAATTTTTGAAATTCTTCCTCAATCTCCTCAGTTGTCCTACAATTTTGGATGATATCAACTATTCTTTTTTCAATATCCACTCCTGATTCGATAGCCCCTAGAACTTCATCACTTGCGCCAAACACACCCTCAAAAAGCTTAAATTTTTCATTCAGTAACTCATAAACACGCTCTTCTGCAGCATTTTTTTCATTCAAGAAATTGATAACAACAACATCATGTTTTTGACCATAACGATGACATCTCCCTATCCTTTGCTCTATTTTTTGAGGATTCCAAGGCAAATCATAGTTAACTACAATTGAACAGAACTGCAAATTGATCCCTTCAGCTGCAGCTTCTGTTGCGATCATTATTTTGGCCGACTCACGAAATTCATCAACAAGTGCGCTACGCATATCCGAAGTTTTTAACCCGGTGACCTTATCTGAACCCGCATTTCTTTTACACCAGTCTTTATAAATTTCGTTGCAACGATGATCTGTATTCGATCCGTTAAAAAGGACTAATTCATTACTGAAGCCGGCATTAGATAAGAGTTCAGTCAGGTAGTTTTGTGTTTTACGTGATTCTGTGAATATTATAACCTTCTCAGCAGCTCCAATCTCTTTTGCTTTCGAGAATGCTGTTTTAAGAGCAACTAAAAGAGCTCGTCCTCGAGAATTCTCCTTAATGGATTGCGCCAAATCCCTAAACGCTTTCAGATCATTAATTTCATTTAAAATAGCTTGTTGATCATCCTTATTTATAGAAGATGTTGTATCAGAAACTATTTCTTCCCATTCATCTGCTGTTTCGGAAAAACTTTCATAATCTTGGCCAATTTCTTCGATCAATGTTTCATTTTTTTTTGGGATCCCAATTTGTTTCTCTAAATTTTTAATTAGGGAATTCAATCCTCCTGCAATTGCATAGGAAGAAGAGGCTAGTAAGCGTCGATATACCAAGATCATCAACTTTTTTTGACCTGGAGGAAGAGCTCTTAATTCACTACGTCTCAAGTATTCTGAAACGTTTTCATATAATTTTTGTTCTTCCCAAGTAGGATCAAACCGCTGTAGGATTGGGATACGGTTTGTATAATTAATATACTCTCTTACTTGTCTTCTTAACGTTCGATGGCATATCGATTTCAATCGTGATTTCAAAAGTATATACTTTTCTGAATCTTCTAACTTTGAAAAATGGTTATTAAAGATTTTGAAGTCTCCAAAAGCATGATCATCAATAATGCTAACGAGCCCATAAAGCTCAGAAAGAGAATTTTGTAGGGGAGTAGCTGTAAGAAGAATTTTTGGTGAGCCTTGCAGGGCTGTTTTTATCGCTTTGCCAGTCTTATTCCCAGCTTTATAGACATTTCGAAGACGGTGGGCTTCGTCAATTACCACTAAATCCCAACATATGTTGGATAGATCTTCTGCTTTTGATACAGCGAAGTTATAAGAGGTAATGATGATCTGCTCTTTTTCAGAATCGTTAAAAGGTTGTCGACATCCATTCCTTTTTAGTTCCTTATAATTTTTTGCCTCAAGGATCATTGCAGGAATATAGAACTTTTCCTGTATCTCCTGCAGCCATTGCTGTCTTAAAGAAGCAGGTCCAATAATTAATATTCTACGCTTTCTTTCAGACCATTTTTGTGCAATGACAAGACCTGCCTCGATTGTTTTGCCAAGTCCTACCTCATCAGCAAGAATAGCACCCTTTGAGAGCGGGGATTTAAAAGCAAATAGAGCAGCCTCAACCTGATGGGGATTTAAGTCAACCTTTGCATCAAATAGAGCTGATGCAAGTTTTTGTGAGTCGTTAGAGGAAAAGCGTCTTGTTAATTGATGTGCGAAAAATTGTGTATGATAATTGGTAAAATTCATATTAGCTTCTTTATTTAACCTTCTTCTAGTTCTTCAGTTTCAGAATCCGTCTCAATTAGTGATGTAACATCTTCCTCTGAAGCTTCATGTTTTAGGAGTTTTAAACAGTTTAGAGCTCTATCTTTGATGATTTGCTTTAGATCATTTCTTTGAATAACGGACTGAAGAGCTTGTTCAATTTCTTTGAATTCTTCGTTTTTTTCCTCCAAGAAAGCGGAGTCAAATTTTCTACGATAAAGTAAAAAGGCTATGCATAACACGCTTGCGTTAGCGTAACCTGTCGAGCCCCTTATTTGGATTTTTAAAAACTTCAGCAGAGTGTAAATAATGTCTGTGCTTACAGTTTCCGGTTTTAGTGCATTTTCTTTAAAAACTAGCAATTGATTGAGAGTTAAAATCCAGTAATACGGCTTCTCTGGATTATGAACGATTTTTTCCAGGAAGGCATTGTAAAATAGTCTTATGTCCTCTTCGGAGCAGAAAGCTCTTGCAAGGCAATTGAGTTGGACACGATTGAGCTTTTCTTTGTTTTCATAAGTAAGCTTTCTCAGAAAGTCTAGATAATCATGAGGAACAAAATGATATAAGCAACTTATAGCTTCAATTAGATAATTTCTTAAGATTGAATCTTTGAGTTTTCGATTATAAAAAAGGTTTAAAAGGGCAGCTCTTAATTGAGTTAACCCATTTTGATCACAAGCTTGGATTGTATCGGAACTAATCGGCCCATAAAACTCATTTGTTGGATTACCTGCATCATCATTTATCATGATTTTTTTCTTTAATGCATCCCTTAAAAACTTTATGTGGCCTTTCGAGGGCATCTTGTTGTTATCGATATCTGATGCGATTTTTTGAGTCATATCAAAGACTTCTTTCCAGCAAGAGGACTGGGGCTTAATCCTGCGTAGTTTTTTAATATATCCTATCTGTGTCGGCGGGTCGCTTTCTTCCATTTTTTCCCAATCAATGACTGCCAATACCTCTCCACTTCTCGTTTTAATCTCGACTTTTGCAAAACCTTCACCGGGTTTTATTATAATTTTCAATATGACTTTTGTGTCTTCTTTGAATTCATGATTTTTTATCGAGACCGGAATTTTTTTATAGATGGAATTGTTTGAGTGAAAGCTTGGCCGTCTAAGGTATAGTGGTAATTCAGACTTTCCTTTTTTGATAGAAAATCGATCAATTTCCTCAAGATGAGCTTGTCTGCCTGCCTCTAGAGTTGTGTTTTCTTTGATCAAGGGAACCCAATCTTCTTTGCCCTGAGTGAAGCAATAGATATCCATCGGAATAAGCTTATATTGATACGATGGAACTTTACAGCTTACCCTGGTTCCAAATATAGCAGCACCCTTAGACGCTAAAGAGACATCATGAGGAATTTTTGTGACAATGCATGTAACATTTTGGTTGATTCCTAAAATTGAAAGATCTTCACCAAGATTTTTCCCATTCCATGGTGAAAGGCAGAAACAGCCATCATTTACAAGGCCAAGAAAATTTTGACAATTCCTTGGGAGCTTTTTTGTTTGCTCTAACCATAATTTCGATACAGCGAGAAATAAGTCTTCGTCTGGAAGAATTTCAGCTGGGATATTTTCGAAAATTGGGAGTTCCTTCATGCTTTTTATGTGATTGCTATACTGAATTGTGTTCGTTGAACTAAATAGAATTTCTTCTTTTCCATCCGAGATGCTGTCGATAAATTCACCATTTAGTGCATCAGCCCAGAATTTACGTGGTTGAGGTTTTTCACTTTCTCTATGGAAAATATGTGATGCGTAGGCGATGCCCCATAATCCAAGACCCAAAGCACAGTCTTGAGGGCAAAAAATTGGAACGACATATTTTGCGTTATTTTCAGAAATAATTTTGAGAGGAATCGTATGAAAAGTCCATTCATCAAGACCCAAAGAGCTAACCCGAATATGACCGATGTATCCTTCTTCATGCTTTTCGATTAATGTTTGTTTGAACTTCTCTATCCATAAAAGCGCTAGGGCCATCGATCTCGGAATTAGAAGCGTGTTTTTTTCATCTTTGCTAAGTTTATCTTGAACGATCTCTCGGAAGGTATTTGGAATTACTAGTACATTATTTTTTATATTATTTGAGTAACTTAAAAGAGTTCCTTTGATGATTTTGCTAGAATCTAATGTAATGAGAACATTTTGCGGCGACCATTTAAACCCTTCAAAAACAGCTTTACCAAGTTCCCAATTTTTTTGGAAATCTTGTAACCTTGCAAATGCAGCTATAACAGGAATTCTTGAACATCCAATTCCAGGCTCACTTGCAAGCTCAAGCCTGCATTCATTAGGCCAGTCCCAACCTCTAGCTCTACGATGATTGGTGGCAGCTATTCCATAAATTGGCGTTTCACCTAAATATCGATTCAATATAGCGCTAGGAGGAATTTTAGGTAATGTTGTAACTGGTGAAAGATCACTGTTTGATAAGTTTGGATATGACTGACATAAGTCGATACCTTTCCAATTTTCAGAAGTCATAAAACAATAACCTTGGTTAATTAACTAAAAAAAGTTTCTATTTCTTCCGCTAACTCATGTAAAATGGCAATATTATTTTCATGATTTCGAGTGAGTCTTAGCCAGCGGATAGCAACTTGATTTATAGTAAGGGTTGTGTCTGGAGTATTTTTTTCTATTTCACTCGAAATTAGGATGCCTTTAGTCTGAACCGAATTTGCCTGCAAAAGAGGAAGGCTGATTGTTAAAGCTTCGAGACAACGGGTTCTATATTCATCAAGTTTGACTTCATCTCCGGTAGCATGCCAAAACCAAATCGGCATTAGGAATTCCCTATCATCGTTCCTTTTTTGCCTAAGTAGTTGTTGACACCCTAAGGTAAGCATCCAATCTAAGAGATAACTTTCGATGTCACCATCGCGAAGATCGATGTATTCAATAATCCCTAAATCACTTCTAAATGGACCTGGTGTAATTGGAGATTCTTGCCAAAATCCATCCAGTTGTTCTTGTTTTAAATAAAAGGAGGAATCTCCCATTAAGGAAATCTTAAATTTTGAAGAGACTAATGTCATTATGGCACCCATCAACTGTCTGCCTGTTTCACACCAAAGATTGGTTTGCCATTTCCAACACTCGTCTTCTATTTTTTGTTGATTTCTAAGCTCCTGATAAACTCTCCAAATATGACGATAGTGAACGTGTTGCATTAATACAAAGTTTGGTTTGAAATGATGTTCACAAGAAGAAACTTCATTTAAGAAGTTTTGGGTGATAGGAGCTTTAATTCGAGCTTCAAAGCTTCTTACTTCAAGATATTTATCTGAAGAACAATAGTTTTTATTGTCCCTTAGGTAGGCGTGAGCTAGATGGATAAGTTTATCGCAAACCCATTTGCTGACTCGGTTTTCTAAAAGATTAATGTTGTCTTGGCGGGACATGGAAAGTAATTTCTGTTTGTGTCCAGCTTTTTCCCTAAGAGAATTTCCTGGCTGTTGGATGTACCATTGTAGGCAACCAGCATCAAATTCATTTGCTTTAGCGATATTTTGAAGAACTCTTTCTCTTTTTAGTACTTTATTAGGGTTTTTTAAAACATGGGAAAGAGCCTTATTCAACAATTTGTCTCTTGCAAGTTTAATCAACAAGCTAGATTGATGAGAGGTATTTCCACCGACGTCACCTAACCAAAATTTTTTTGCTACTCTCCAAGATCTACGTGTAGAGCATCCAAACTTTTCCTCAGAGAGATCACCTTCTATTTTTAAGGAGCCTAACTCTAGAAAATTATCTATTTGCCATCGGATTAATGATTTAAGTTTCTCGATTTTATCTTTATACTGAGGAGGGGATAATCGGAAAGAAAGATTGAAATTGTCATTTTTGAGCTCAATGAACCACTTGCTGTCTTGATCTTGAGACAGCTCAATAGGAAGTAGGATTCTTCTATAAGATTTTCCTTCCCATGTAAAAATAGAGGACTGTTTCTTGCTTGGAATTTCTACATTGTTAATAAATATTTTTGTATTAAACGGCACCATCAAGGAGCGGTAAAGGGTATCAATGACGATTGTTTCATTCTTAGATGAGTCTATCTTGATGGCATTTCCGCAAAGCAAACTCCAGGGTTCAGGAAGAAGATAGGCAATTAAGGACATTTATTCTCTTGCTACCCCATTCCATTCGAAATAATCTTTTTTTGAGGCTTCTTGGAAGGAAGAGAGGAGTTCAAAGTCACAGCAAGGTATTTGGGATTCGATAGCGTCTAAATGTTCTTTATTTGCCCGACAATCAACGTTTCTAAGTTTTGGAAGAATTCGTTGTTCAATCTGATCTGCAAAAGCCAACAAACTAATGTTCTCCGGTTTACTGGAAATACCTGGATAATTAGACACATAGCTTAAGATAGATTGACCAACCCGGTGCCCGAAAGGTCTTCCGATCTGTTCCATGGCAGCATTTATCTTATTAATTTTCTCTTGTAGCGTTTCGCAAATAGAATTTTGTAATTCATCAACGTTGCGTACCCACGAGTCCCAATTTTGATGAGAAAGACGATGTTCGTTTGGACTAGAAACTTGATTACTTTTATTGGAGATTAATTTCTTTGGCTTACCAAACCGGAGAACATTGGCACGGTCTAGAATCTTGTCAGATAGTGAGTGGGTGGATTCATCCTCATTCATCGTCCCAACGAGCAAGACATTCTTATCCACAAAAAGACGCATGTCCTTACCTTGCTGAAGTCTACCAGTGTCAAGAGTAATTTCTGCTTTCAGCCTTTCATTAGCATCCTGGGGATTAATACCTCTTCTAGCTTCCATTTTAGATAGAAATTCACTGAAATAGTACTCTACTCGGGCAAGGTTCATTTCATCAAATAGAAATAATGTCATTTGATCTTGAAGTTCCGGATAATCATTTGGGAATTTAAGACTTGTCCAATCCTTACGATTATGCTTCTCGGCCTGGATCAGAGCTCTTGTAAGATCGGTTCCTTTGTAGCGTCCTTCCAGATAATTATAGAAACCGAAGATATCTTGAGGGCTATCCCAACGAGGTTGAACAGCTATATTTAAAAAATTAATTCCCATAGCAGATGCATACGCCATTGGTAATTGGCTTTTACCGGTACCGCTAATTCCCGACAGTACAACCAGAGGAGAAACATCGTTGATTTTTAAACTTGTATGGAAACTGTAGAGAAGACGTTGAGGATAGTGCAATTTTCTTTTTTCAAGTTCAGTTTTGAGATCGCTAAGGGCTTTTTCTTCTTTAATTTCTTTCTTGCGGGTATCCACTTTTATAGCGAAATAAGGTTTTTCCAGATCTTCAAGAGAGTTCTTGTTTTCAGATTTGTCTTTATATTCCTTGATAAGAGGACTATAACGATCACATTCTTGCTTTAAAATGTTCCGTTCAGATTCTAAAGATTCCTTTTCCTGCCTGATTATTTGTAATTCGTATTTTGCTTCAGCTTTTTCTTCTTCAATTTTTTTAAGGGAATTTTTTATATCTTTAAGCGCCTCTTGAGAGGACTTGATTTCCAAGTATCCCTCTTCTAGGGAATCATTAAGTTTTATTCTGTCTTCATTTAAGTTTTTAATAATTTCTCTGAGATCTTCTGTTTGAGCGGCTAGGCGCGTGTTTTCTTGAATTATTTCATTTTGCTCTTCAATCTTAGTCTGTAATAATTCGAAATCTCTTCTGGAGTTAATTATTTTCTCATCTAATAATGATGTATCATTTTGTAATTGAAAGAGAAGCGTTTGCTGAATTTCAATTTGTTTAGCTTTCTCTTTTGAGGTTTCTTGCTTAGAGGAAATCTCTATATCTAATTCAATTAGCTTATCCTCAAATTTTTGAATTTGGTTCTCATTAAATTCTTTAGTTCTAAATGAGGATTCAAGTTCTTCTTGATTTTTCGAAATGAGCCCTTTTAGTTGCATTGCTTCTTGATTTAAACGAAAGATCTCTGCGCGCAAAATTTCTTGTTCTTCTCGCTCAGCTTTAAGTTTTATTAGTTCGTTTTTGCTAGATTCAATATTTGTTTTTATCAAATTTACTTCATTAACATAACTATCTCGTTCAAGTCTCTTTTCATGAAGTACCTCAACTTCTTGGAATATCGTATCGTATTCTTTCTTCTTCAGTTCAAAGCATGTCTCGAGGTTCTCATACATGGTTGCTATGGGAAGTCTTTGTTCTCTCTTCGTAAAATCGAGATAGGAGTATATTAAGCCAATGCCACTAAAAACACTAACAGACCAGATTATCAAATTTATCGTGTGTGAGATTGTTTCAAACATGCTTAAATAGCTCCATTTATAACTTGAGCACTGTCAGGGGTTTGGTTTTGCGCTTCTATGAACCTACTCTCACCTTCTTTAAGCTGCTTATCAATCTTGGCTTTTCTAGCTAAGAGCTGCTTCTCCTCTAGCTCAAGTTGATCTAAAATCGCCTTTTTTTGATTGAGAAGAATGTTTTTTTGTTGGTGAAGGGAAGTGATTTGAAGTTGTAGTTGATACACCTCCTCACTCCGCTTTGATATTTCGGCCATCTCTCTTTTAGCTTTATTCTGGAGTTCTTTTAAACGCTCTTGTTCAATGGTTGATTTCTCTGTCGCTTGCGTAAGTTGAAGTTGCATTTCTTGCAACTCTTTTGACTTTTGTTCAAAGGTGTACAAAACCTCTTGTAGCTTTTTTTGAAATTCATCCAACTTAGAACGAGCTGTGATCAGCTCATTTTTTTCTTTTCTCAAATTAATGAGAACATTCTCTAGTTCTTGTTTTTGTATAGATTTAGTATTGACTTCTGATTGAAGGGCGCTAAGGGAACTCTTGGAAGAACTCAATTTGGCTGTGAGATCTTCACAAATTTTTGATGTTTCTTTTTCCTGCCTTTTAAGTGATTTAAAGTTATGTTCGATCAACTCTAAATCTTTTTTCAAAATGGTGAGATCTGATCTTTTTGAATCACAATTTCTTTCAATTTCAACTACTTCGTCAAGAAGCGAGTTCTTTTTAGTTTTAAGATCGTTGATTTCTTGAAGTTGTTCATTAAATTTCTCTTCTTGAGTTTTTAGTTCTTTTATTGACTGTTGTAGAGTTGTGAGTTGTCTTTTAGTTTCTACAACCTGAGATTCCAATTTAATTAGCGATGATTTTCTTTTTTGCTCTATTTCAAGATCTATTTTTGTTTGATTCAATTGATTTTGTAGATGCGTAACTTCCTCTCTAAGATTTGAAGAACTAGTAGCCAGTTTATTGTGCGTATTTTGCAGGTCGAGGATACGGCTAGCAAGATTTGCTTCTTCTCTTTTTTGAGCATCCCAAGCTCTCTTTTCTTGTTCTATTTGCGCCTTAAGTGTTTGTAATTCTGAAAGGTTGATCTCTTCTCTCTTCAATAGATCGAGAGAAAATTTAAGAGAACGCTCATTCTTCTCTAATTCGCTAACAGAAGCTCTTAAAGCTGATATCGAGTTTTCTTCTTTCCATAAATCGCGCATAACCCAAAGATGATACCCCGAGAGGGTGAAATATACGATTACAGTGCTGATGAAAATTAAAGCACCAATTTTTTTAAAAAGGCTGCTTTGATTTTTTTTGCTTGGATTCATGTCTTCAATGTGTGTAGTTTTTATATTAAATTCGCTTACAATGACTTTTAAGTCATTGATATTGTATTGCTTATCATTAGAAAATAGTTGTTGATTATTCAACAAGGTAATGTTTTTTATCTACAAAATTTTTAAGATTTCGTTTAAATTGTATTAATTTATTAAAATAATGCCATTTAATATAATTATAATATTTTAATAGTTTGATCCTTTTCCATAATTTATTATGACAGCATAGAAGAAGAGCGGATTTAAAGAAGACTTATGTTTCCATGTGCATGTAAGAAATAAAGGCGGTTCCTGAGAGGGTAAGATTGGGTAAGATCAGTATCTTTGATGGGTGAGCTCTTATAGTATGAATAAAAAGATACTATAAAAGAGCGTTTTTGTTTTTTATTTCCCTCCAATTCTCTTTGACTTCTAGAAATTCTTCGAAAGAAGTAGCTTGGAGGAAGGGGTTTGATTTTAATTCGAGGGAGAGGGTGGATGAGGGCCTCGCCCCAAAGTCATGACCTGGCCAAATAGTAGTGGACAGGGGAAGATCATCAACTAATCTTCTTAGGGCATCATACTGCTGCTTACTCTCTTCAAGAGTTACAGTCCCGCCAATCTTGCCAACAAAAAGATGATCGCCCGTAATCGCCGCTTCAAGTTCCGGAAAATAAAAGACCACGTGATCCGGAGCATGCCCAGGAGTATAGAGAACTTTTACTGAAAATTGTCCGAATTTAAAGGCATCGCCTTCTTTTAATCCAAGATCATGAGGAACAAGAGAATCTTCAAAAATTGCAACTTTTGCGCCTGTCAACCTTTTTGCGACTAGGTTACCCGACGTATGATCGGGGTGGCCATGGGTATTTAGAATAAGCTTAACTTTTAAATCTTGAACCTCAGCTCTCCTAACTAAATATTCGGGTCTAAAAGAAGGGTCCACAATAAGAGCTTCCCTCGCATTACGATCGCCTATTAAATACCCAAAATTACGATCACCGTTTGTCGTAACTTGTTCAAAAACTAAATCAAGCATATAAATCTCTTTTAAACGATTTAGGAAAACATTATAAATAAGTTTTTATAACAATTAATTTTCTACTTTTTAAAAATTTATACTTTCTTTAATATTTATCGCTATAATTAAATAATTAATTAAATTAACTCGGATGTTATGCAACCGTTAGTTTTTCCTAAGTACTCTCCATGTGACCTAGAGTCTTCCCCTCTAGGTAACTATTTAGTTTTTTCCAACTTAACTAATGGAGAAGTTTACAGGGTAAAAATCCAAGGGAAAGAGCTAACCGGCTTTAAAAAAGATAAGCTGGTAACTTTTTTTAATGAGCTACTAGATCATAAAGCCATCATATCTGAGACCAATCTAAAAAAAATTAGAGTTTCCCTCGATTCGCATGATAATTTCAAAGTTATTTTAAAAGAAACTAATAGATCGATAGAGATTATAAAGAACATTGATAAATCTAGTTTCTCCCTTCAAAAGCCGGTTGAGTGCCCCCGCTACAAAAAATTCCTAAAAAGCCTTTATCGCTTGGCAAGAAATTTTCTTAGAACTCTTTTTGGGGGAAAAGACCCTACTTTCTTAAAATTAAATCTGGAACTTAAAAAAATCCTCGATTCCTTGCCTTTAAAAGAGCAGCGGCTCATCTATAAACAGATGAAAAATATTTCTGCTGAGGAAATGCAATTTTTCGATTACTTGAGTCGTTGCATAAATTTTACTTTATTCGATAAAAGCCACTTCTTCTTACAAATTTTCAGAGGGGCTTATGTGATGATTGAAGATCAGGGAAAGTCATACGACGAGCTAAAAAAAATAGGAAGCTTAAAAGAGCGCACTTCCTCTCACGTATCTGACGCAAAACAATTTAGTTTGACGGGAACTTGTGTCAAAGAATGCCTTTTTTCCAGGAAACAAATAAAAAAAGAAGATGGGTCCATTCAAACGTTCACCTGGTTTCAATTAGAAAGATACCCTTTAAAATTCGGCTCACGCTTTCTACACCTGATTACTTATATTCTCTATAAACTCTCAGGTCATAATCAAGGCCCTTACGGCTCATCGCCGCATAGAGAGAAGTCTAACCCGATAATCGTTCAGCTTAAAAATCCAAGCTAACCCATTTATCAAAAAAACTCATAGAACCCTTTAGAATTCCATGAGTCTTACGATAGGCGCCGCCCTAAGAGATTATAAGTCTTTAAAAACAGTTTCTGTAAAAATTCTATTCTTGTAGGCAAATAAGGCCGGGTACTTTTTCCAATCAATTTGGAGTTTCACAAGATCTAAGCTTTTTAGGTGAGTGGCCACAGCAATATCCGCGATAGAAAATTCATTATCAATAAGAAATTTTCCTTTAGATTTTGAAACTTCTTTCTCAAGATAATGAAGAACCTCGGAAAGTTCATTGGCAACTGTGCTATCTACTAAGACTTGGTCTGGCGCAACTTTTAAAACATTCGGTTTTACAAAAAGCTCAACAAAAATCTTTTGGTGGATGACCTCAGACATCGTTGTATCGGCATATTTTTCAAACCATAGGGCTTTGGCATATTTTTTAGCCTCTTTTGGATAAAGACTTTTTTGAGGCGCAGTTTTTTCTAAATAGGCAATAATAACAGCGGAATCTGACACTGTGAAGTTGCCTTGTCTTAAAGCCGGAATCTTGCCTAAAGGACTCGCTTCCAGAAAATCAGGGGATGAGTCCATTTTAAGGGCAGCGGAAAGTTTGGTCGGCAACACTTCTTTGATCTCGTAGGGGAGATTTTTGTATTTTAGAGCCGCTTCTACTTTTCTTACGTAAGGGGAAACCTTAACTCCATAAACAACTGAAGGCGTTGGTTTTGCAACTTCTTTAGCCAATAAGGGTGAAGCGCTTATCATTAAAAAGGTGAAGAGTGTTTTAATTACTTTCTTTGTCATTTGTCTATTCCTATCTACCAGTTGGTAGGTTTTTGATTAAAAATTTTTTAGTCAATTAATTGTATTTGACGATCGAAAAATTCTAGGGGATTGTGGTTCAATCTCGCCATTAAGAGGAGTCCTTGCAAACTTGCGACAATTGACTCAGAATGTGCTCCATCGCCAAGCCATATTCTTTGAAGGTCAAAAAATCTTTGCAAAGCTTCTTTTATTTTTTCTGTAAGCGTAGACCATTCAGCCGCTAACATTCCACAAGGGCAAATATAATTTGTATTTTCCTCTAAAACCTTGCGGTAAAGCAGAGCGAGGTACTTTACTTTTTCTTTAGGGTTTAAAGAACTCCCAAGCCTAAGGTAGGACTCAAGGTTCAGGTGCTGGGTCGAAATAATAGCCAGCAAAAGATCTTCCTTGTGAGGAAAATGGTAGTGTATGCTTGCTTTCTTTATGCCTACTGCCTCTGATAAATCTTGGTAACTAAACCCTTGAGCCCCTTTTTCTTTAAGGAGCCTAATGGCCTCATCTAATATTTGATCATAAGTATTTGTTTTCATGTAAGTTATTCTACCAACTAGTAGATATATATACAACCTCCTTTTTTTATTTTTATGTTTTTTTGAAAATTTAGGGTAGGAATGAGTTTATGATTAAAATTTTATTTTGTTCCGTTTCCAAAATAAAAACGAAATGTCTATAAAACATTATTAGCCGTTCACGAAACGAAATTGACAGGAATTTTAATGGATCCGATTCATTCTATTGCAGAAGCTTACAAATATGTTAGAGAACATCACGATAATCCGAAAGCGTTAGCTATGCAAACGGATACCGGTTGGGACGTAATGAGCACCAAGGAAGTGCTAGATGAAATTAAATATATGACCCTTGGTATAAAAAAGTTAGGGATCAAAAAAGGAGACATGGTGGGGATTCTTGCCAACTCATCTCCTAGATGGTCGATTGTCGATGTGGCTATCATGTTAGCCGGCGCTGTTTCAGTTCCCTTATTTGCCAATATCTCCAATGAAAATTTTATCTTTGAAGTAGAGCAAACAGGCCTTCGCACCCTTTTTATTTCAGGCAAAGAGCCGTGGGAGATGTATGGCAACCACAAGGAATCTTTTGAGTCGGTGGTCACCCTCTATGATGAAGAAGGCCAGGGAGGAACTCTTCGTTATAATGAAATTTTAGAACAAGGGAAAGCGTTAGACCAGCAAAATCCCGACCTATTTGAAAAAGTGTTAAACGAAGTCAAGCCGGACGATTTAGCGACGATTGTTTATACAAGCGGATCTACAGGCATTCCAAAAGGCGTCATGCTCACCCATTTTAATTTAATTGGACTCGGTCACATTGACCCTTTTAGCTGGGACAAGGAAAAAGATCTCTATTTAAGCATTTTGCCCCTTGCCCATATTTTCGGAAGGTCTCTTAATTTTTGCATGATGCTTTGGGGTGTAAGTGTTTATTACATCAAAGATATAAAAACAGTCGGCAACGTTTGCCGGGAAATACATCCGACAATCATTGTTTTAGTTCCAAGGCTTCTTGAAAAAATCTACGCAAAAATGCTTGCCAATGTGCAAGGAGCCGGCTTTTTAAAAAGAGCCCTTGGTCAATGGGCTTTTGATCTTGCCAATAATGAAAAAGATGAAAGCTTGTATAAGCAGCTTCTTCATCCGCTCGCGGATAAAATCGTCTACTCGGCCCTAAGAGAAGCTTTAGGGGGAAATTTACGCGTCATCATTTCAGGTGGCGCTGCTTTAAATCCTCATTTATACCATTTTTTCAAAGATATTGGTTTACCTCTGTATGAAGGCTGGGGACTGACAGAAGCTTCCACAGTCGGTGCCAACCTTCCCGGCAAAGTAAAGATTGGAACCGTTGGCCCGGCTTTTCCCGGCATCAAAATAAAAATAAGCGACGAAGGGGAAATTCTTGTTAAAGGCCCGATTGTGATGAAGGGTTATTATAAAAATAAGGAAGCCACTGATAGAGCGCTCGATTCTGATGGATGGCTCCATACAGGCGATAAAGGAAAGCTTGATGAAGACGGCTATTTAACTATTATCGGGAGAATGAAAGAGCTTTACAAAATGTCAACCGGCAAATTCATAGCGCCTGTTCCAATTGAGCAGAAATTGATGAAGGCCCCCCTTATCGATATGGCTATGGTTGTAGCCGAAGGGAGAAACTTTGCTTCTTGTCTTCTTTTTCCTGATTTAGATGTGCTCCATTCCTTAAAAAAAGCCAATCAGATGGAAAATAAGACCGACGAAGAATTTGTACAATCAGATTTTGTAAAAAAAGAAATGGATAACCTCATTGAGGAGCTTAACAAGCATCTAAATCATTGGGAAGAGATCCATCGCTACAGCTTCGTATTGACGCACCTAACGATTGAAGGCGGGGAATTAACCCCTACTATGAAAATCAGAAGGGAGGTAGTCTCGCAAAAATATCGGGATTTAATCGAAGGGATGTATGAAGCTAAAGAAGTAGAAGCTGGAGAATAAGAGATGGCATTAAAGAAAAGAATTGCAATCGTTGACGGGATTAGAACTCCATTTATTAAAGCGAATGGGATCCTGAAAGCTATGGAAGCGGATGATCTTGGCGCCTACGCTGTAAAAGAGTTAATCGCAAGAACAAATATTAATCCGAATGAGGTCGATGAATTGATTTTTGGCAATGTGCTCCAACCGCCTCATGCCACCAATATAGCGCGGGTAATTTCTGTAAAAGGGGGCTTGCCGGTAAGCGTACCTGCTTTTACGGTTAATCGAAATTGCTCTTCCGGAATGGAAGCTGTGGTTGCAGCCGCAAATAAAATAGAGCTTGATCAAGCCGATGTCATTATTGCAGGCGGAGTTGAGTCTATGAGCAACTTTCCGATTCTTGTTAGTAAAGCCATGAAGGAATGGCTTATGAACCTCTCTAAAGCTAAAAGTTTTTGGGCTAAACTTAAAATGCTCGGACAACTAAGAGCCGCACACTTTAAGCCGGACATCCCTAAAATTTCAGACCCGCTTTGCGGATTGACGATGGGAGATACTGCCGAGATTCTTTCAAAGGATTTTAAAGTTACAAGAAAAGAGCAAGATCTATTTGCTTTTAAAAGCCAGGAAAAGGCTGCGGCTGCAAGAAGATCGGGCGTTCTAGCAGAAGAAATCGTTCCCATCCCTATGCCCACAAAATATGAAACCATGATTGAGCAAGATGATGGCATAAGGGATGATCAAAAATTATCAGACCTTGAAAAGCTAAAACCTGTCTTTAACACGATTTCCGGCACCGTCACAGCCGGCACCTCAAGCCCAATCACGGATGGTGCTGTCGCCCTTCTTTTAATGAGTGAAGAAAAATGTAAGGAATTAGGGTATAAGCCTCTTGGGTATATTCTAGATTATTCCTGGGCAGCTCTTGATCCAAGCCGCATGGGGCTTGGACCGGCTTACGCCATTTCCAAAATATTGGATTCGAGCGGCCTTAATCTTGATCAAATTGATTTAATCGAAATCAATGAAGCTTTCGCATCTCAAGTATTAGCCGTTCAAAAAGCTTTAGCCTCAGATGAGTTTGCCAAGAAAGAACTTGGCAAAAATAAAGCCATTGGGACACTTGATATGGAAAAGTTAAATGTCAATGGCGGCGCTCTAGCAATTGGCCATCCGCTTGGCGCATCAGGTGCAAGGCTTATTTTAACGATTTTAAAAGAATTAAAAAGACGAAATAAAAAAATTGGACTTGCTTCACTCTGTGTTGGCGGTGGACAAGGGGAAGCCATAATAGTGGAGGCAGCGTCATGACAGAATACTTCAAATACAAAGAAGAAGAGGGAATAGGGACCCTTATTTTTGATTACCCGGGTGAAAAGATAAATAAAATATCTCCGGATGTTTTAGATGATCTCGAGCAAAAACTTGACGCCCTTTCGACCAAACCCATTAAAGCCCTTGCGATCACAAGCGCAAAAGAAGATATTTTTATAGCAGGCGCTGATATTAAAATTTTTGAAAAAGCGTTTGAAAACCCGGCCATTGCAGAAAAATTAATTGATCGGGGCCACGCTGTTTTTAGAAAATTAGCTTCTATGCCCATTCCAACTGTTGCCGCCATTAACGGTGTTTGTCTTGGCGGGGGAACAGAGCTTGCTTTAGCTTGCAAATTTAGGGTCGCTTCCGACAGTCCCAAAGTTCAAATAGGAACGCCGGAAGTTAATTTAGGCATTTTTCCCGGTTGGGGCGGAACCCAAAGGCTGCCAAGGTTAATCGGTCTTGAAGAAGGAACAAACCTCATATTAACCGGAAAGTCTGTCGATGCCAAAAAAGCTTTTAAGCTAAAACTTGTGGATGCCGTTTTACCAAAAGAGTTCTTCAAAGAAGAGCTTCAAAAATTCATGGTATCAATAGAAAGTAAAGAGAAGCAAAAAGAGTTAATAGACAAAAGAAAAAAGAGCGGTCTTAAAAAGCTTCTCTTAGAAGACAATCCGCTTGGCCGAAGTTTATTTTTTTACATGGCTAATAAAAAGCTTCAGGAAACCACTAAAGGCCACTATAAAGCCCCGGAACTTGCCTTAGATGTCATTAAAAGAACCTACGCTTTGCCATTAGATGAAGGGCTTAAAGAGGAAGTCGCTGTCTTTAAAAGGGGGCTCCAAAAAGATTTTTCCAATTCAAAGAACTTAATCAACCTCTTTTTTGCAAGCGAAGAAATTAAAAAAAATCCCGGTATGGATCTGCCAAAAGAAGTTCCCAAAATTAATAGAGCAGCAGTCATTGGGGCCGGCACTATGGGAGCTAAGATTGCTTATCTTCTGACGAGCAAAGATATTCCTGTAAGGCTCAAAGATTTAAATTGGAACTTACTTGGAAAAGGGTATGGAACGGTTTTTGAAATCTATCAAATCCTTGTAAAGAAAAGAAAATTTACAAAAGAACAGGCGGACCGTAAATTTCAGCTTCTTTCAGCTACAAAAGATTATTCAGGGTTTAAACAAGCCGATCTTGTGATTGAAGCGGCGGTTGAAAATCTTGAGATTAAGAATAAAATTTTTAGCGAGCTTGAAGCGATTCTTTCAGAGGATGCCATTATTGCGACGAACACCTCTTCCCTTGTGATCGATAGCATGGCTAAAACTTTAAAACACCCTGAGCGTTTTATCGGCATGCACTTTTTCAATCCACCGGATAGAATGCCTTTAGTTGAAATTATCCCGGGGTCTAAAACATCAAAAGAGACTATAGCTCGAGTTGTTAATCTTTGCAAAACACTTGGAAAGACAGCCGTCGTTGTTAAAGATGTTCCGGGTTTCTTAGTCAACCGGGTTTTTGCAACAGCTGCCAATGAAGCTAGTTGGTTATTGGAAGAGGGGATCGATATGGAAACTCTTGACAAAAAGATGACTTCTTTTGGGATGCCCATGGGTCCTTTTGTTTTAGCTGATGAAGTCGGGAATGACATTGTCTATAAGGTATTCAATGTGATTGAAAACGCTTATGGCGAACGAATGAAACAGCCTGAAATTATGAAACTTATGGTAGATAATCAATATCTAGGCAAAAAAAATGGGAAAGGTTTTTATCTTTGGAAGGGTGAGAGGAAGGGAGAGAAAAATCCCGGAATAAAAAGGCTTCTTTCAAAAACTCAAAAGCCAAAGACGACACTTGATCCAAGCGATGCGGAAGAGAGAATTCTTTTTTCCATGATCAATGAAGCTTCTAGATGCCTTGGTGAATCGGTGGCTGCAAGCCCGACTTATATTGATTTAGCTTTAGTATATGGCACGGGATTTCCCCCCTTTAGAGGAGGCCTTTTGCGTTATGCCGATGAAAGGGGAATTCCTTATATTGTAGAGCGCTTAAAAGTTTTTGAAAAAAAGTATGGCTCAAGATTTGCCCCAAGCCAAGTATTGCTTGAAAAAGCATCGAAAAAAGAGAAATTTTATAGCTAAAAGAATAAGCGGGTTAAACGTTTAACCCGCTTTATTTTTTTATTTGCTTTTCTTTTTTTCCAAGACCGCCATCGTCAAACGGCTTAAGGAAACAAGCTCATCCTGCTCATTAAAAGCCATGACTTGCCAAACGTGAGTGGATTTGCCGAGATGAACAGGCCTTGCGATTGCTTTCACAAACCCTTCTTTCGCCATTTTTATGTGGCTCGTATTAATATCTAGCCCGACACAATAAAAATGATCCAAATCAACAGCGAAATTGGCAGCCAAACTTCCGACAGTTTCAGCAAGAGCGGCCGATGCTCCGCCATGCATGATGCCAAACACTTGTTTCGTTCTATGGTCCACCGGCATTGTAGCCGCAAGAAAATCATCGCCTTTTTCAGAAATTTGAATCCCTAGATAGTCTACCATGGTATTCTCATTCATTTTATTGATGGACTCAAGTGTAAAGGGAGTTTTCCAAATGCTCATAAAACCTCATTTTTAAGAAAACTATATAAACTTAAGCAATCTTTTCAATGATTTTTCCAAGTTTAAATGCGCAATAGAGACTGAGAATAAAGCAAGAGAGAACAAAGATGGCTGATAATATAAAAAATTGAACGCTAGTTGATGATACAAAAAGACTTCCCTGGATAAAAAGAAGCCCGAAGAAGAGACCGACTTTGCCATACAATAAATCTAGGATGATCTTGCAGGTCAATCGGAAACGTCTCGGAATAAGCTGCAGGGATAGTTCTTTTAAACAAAAGAAAAGCGGGGCCGTTACGCCAAGCATCAGTATTTCATAACCAAGGCCTACCGTCATACTTCCCAATAATTCTTCATTTTCAGAAAGCTCCCGTCTTAGATCAAAGTTATTTTCAAACGATAAATTGTAATAAAAAAAGAGAATGGCAATCACAAGGATAGTTGAAAGCGACCCAAGAAAGAAATTTTTCCAGGCTTGGCTTCTTTTAAAGAAAAAAGTCGATACTAAAAATAGAAGGCCGCCGCTTTGTAAAAGGATTGCAACCGTTTTAAGAGGCATAACAGGCGGAAAATTCTTGATAATTGCATTTGTCACCTCAAAAGACCCTGTTGACCCAATTTGATCAAAAAAGAACGTGAATGAGGAAGCAATGGAAAGACAAATAAAGGGCGCTCCAATTTTTAAAAGGGATGCTTGTTCTATTTCCCGTGTATCTTTTTGATTCTCATTTTTGGGGAGGATTTCAAATAAAAGAAAGCAAGCTAACCCTAAGAGTAAAATCAAGGAATAATGAGAAAAGGAAAAAGAAATGAAGAACTTTTTTGTTAAGGACAGATCAAAAAACAAATAGTGTGCAAGTAAGTTAAGTAAAACACATAAAGGGTAGAAGAGGCTTAACTGTCTAAAAGAGAAATACCGGTTCATATAAGCAAAGAAAAAGAAAAAAAAGCTAAGCGATAGAACTTTAGAAACTAAAAGTTTTCCGGCAAGAAAAGGCGCTTTATAAAAAAACAGCATGAAGCCGGGTTCTTTCTGGTGAATCAGCTTATGAATGATCGAAGGATAGTTAGCCGCATTTTCACAAAGAAAGAGAAGGGAAAGAAAAGGAATTATAATAAAAAAAAGTCGAATGATTATTTTAAAATCGAAGAACAGACTGAGAATTAGAAGAGTTAAGCTACAGGCTAAAACAATGATATTTGCAAAGGAATCTAATGAATTTTGCCAAAGCGTCGACGTTTCAAACTGAGACAGAATAAGTAAACTATTTTTTTCAAAAAGAAACGAAACGAGCTGGATTAAGAATAAAGTAAAAAAAATTAAAATTAAGTTTTTCGCATTTAAATAGATTTTAGGCATCAAAATCAGAATTAATTAATTATAAAGTACACAATTTTATTCAATAAATAGATAAAATTCAATTTTAATAGTTGAAAATCTGATTAAAAAAAAATATAATATTAATGTTTGATTTACAGTAGCTAAAAATCTTTTTGAGTCTTAATATTTTAAAATTCCTACACACCTAAGTCAGAAAGGATAAAACTATGACCACACCTCTTGATAATGTAACCGACACAACAAGTCCCATTCCCTTTGCCGGAACAACCGAACCTGTTCTTACCGCCGAACAAAGTGATGTAGCAAATACAGCAAGCGCTGTACATGATCTTTTTGATGGAATGCTTGGTGAGATGCCCCCTGTTACTGTTACCACCAACGATCCCAAAAAAGTAACTATACTTGACTCGGATACTTTTAAAGACCCCTCCCTCTTTCCCGAAACTGCTGAGGAGGGTGAAGACCTATTTGACAATTTGTCGCCCGATGAAGATAGACCCAAAACTAAGGAACCTATTGAAGAGAAAGACTTGCAAAAACCTTTGAAAAATGATAAGTCTTCAAAAAAATCAAAACAAAAAGATGCGTCAAAACCGGTCCCCGTCTCACCAGAGGGTAAAACGGCAGAGTCTCTCAAGGAAACTACTGAGCTACCCAAACCCCCGATGGTGCCTGTCACACCGGTTGATGATGTGAAGGATCCTGTGGCGTCAGCTGAACCCTCAACGTCAACGCCCCCATCAACGCCCCCATCGAAACTAATAATAGAAGATGTAAACGAAGAGGAAGAGGAAGAGGACCCCCCAAAATCATCTCTTCCTCCCGGAGTAATAATGCAAGATGCAGAGGAGGCGGATTCAACTTTGCCCACTGCTAAAGCACCCGCTTCACCCCCTCCTTCTACAACTCCGCCAAGTTCACCTGTATCAACGCCAAGTTCACCTGTATCAACGCCAAGTTCACCTGTATCAACGCCAAGTTCTCCGAATGCACCTAAGCCTTTGACAATACCACCGGCTCCTGCATCGCCAGCGCCAAAGCCAGATCCTGCACCGGCACCCGGGCCTGATGCACCACCTCCTCCTGCAGAGCCTCCAAAAGAAACCGAAGAAGAGAAGAAGACTCGGGAAGCAAACGAGAAAAAAGTAAAGGACGCGGAAAGCCGCTTTTATAAATCCGTTGGAGCTGTTTCTCTTTTTGCCGTGGCCTTTTTTGCAAGCGTTGCAGCTGTAACCGCCGCAATAACAGCCTCCTGGCTTATCTTTGCCGTTACTTTTATTATAACAGCCGGAACCGGGTTTGGCGGCGCACTTTTGATAAAGCAAGTCTTCGCGAAGACTGCGACTCCATAAACTAAAAAGCCCGATAAAACAAACTTGCTTTATCGGGCTTTTACAAATTGGTAGCCAACAAGATGCAATCTTTACATTCAAATTCCGTAAATAAGTTTCTTTCTCTCGCAACGCTTGAGTCGCAAGAAATTATTCCCTTGATTCATGAAATTGCGGTCAAGGAGCCCGGGGTTCTTCTTTTAGACCGTATTGCAAAAATCGGGCGTCGATTTACCATTGTTCCCTCAGAAGAAACGGTAACCTTCTGCAATCTAAATCTAATAAAAATTGAAACGGATCGTCCTTATTTTTATGTTGCCCGGATAGATGGAGAGAAATTTTTTGTTGAGGCTCCAAGGTATGTTCGTTTAGTCCATGAATTCATTCACCTTATGCATGCCTATGAAGATTCAGAAGCTGAAAAGAGAAGGGGGGAGCGCCATACAGACGATGGGACCGATAATGAAGAGGAGCGTTTAACCATTTTTGGGATAAATAATGAGGAGATTGATCTTTGTTCTGAAAATAGTTTCCTTGCGCTAGAAGGCCTGCCTTTAAGGATAGACCATGATGGGCCGGCAAGTCAGCCTCCTACGCTTATTGATGTTATAAAAGTCGGAGCTCTTGGCAGCTTAAAAGAAATCTTGAAAGATGATCCATCAAAAATCAATTTTGCAAGTTATTGCCATACTGCTCAAGCCACCGTTTCTCTTCTTAGTGCAGCGGCCTATCATAACCAAATTGAAGTCATTGATTTCTTGCTTGAAAATGGGGTAGACATTCATACGGCCGATGAAATCGGAGGACCGATAATTGCCGCGTTAAAAAATGATCATAAAGAGCTAGCCCTTTCATTAATTCAAAGAGGACTAGACACAACCCTTAGAGACAGCCAGGGAATGTCTGCGCTGGATCTATTAAATTCAAGACCGACAGCTCGTTTTGATACACGAAGCAAACCCATTATAAAGCTGCTTTTAGAGTCTTAAACCCGTGATTAACGCCCTAATGCTACCAAAGGCCTAAGAATTTCCACCAAAGGCCGCCAATAAATAGCCATACAATAATATTGAAAATGCTTAACGCAAGACCTGCTCTCCACCAAGCTGGCGTGTCTACATAACCGGCTCCAAAAAGAAGCGCCGAAGGGCCGGAGGTGTACTGAGTTAAAGCGCCAAAAAGACTGCTAAAAAAACCAAGGGTGTAGGCTGCAAAATGAGGGGGCGTGCCTAAGATAATCGATACG
Source organism: Criblamydia sequanensis CRIB-18 (assembly GCF_000750955.1). Lineage (NCBI taxonomy): Bacteria > Pseudomonadati > Chlamydiota > Chlamydiia > Parachlamydiales > Candidatus Criblamydiaceae > Candidatus Criblamydia > Candidatus Criblamydia sequanensis. The sequence goes on from NZ_CCEJ010000003.1 coordinate 493,131, forward strand.
CTTAAAAAAGTTGCGTACATAGCGCTGACATGAGCTAAATTACTTGCGAAAAAATAATGGGCGTAGAAGTAGGCAATAGATAAAAAGGCGAACCCATATTTCCAGTCATACCCCACCACTCTTTGAACTAATGAATCGCTTAGCCAGGATGTGAATCCAAGTTTGCCAAGCTGTGTCGCCATAGTTAACAAAGTTGCAAACCAAATGAGTGTTTCCCAGGCTTGATGCTCTTTTTTCACATCATCCCAACTTAAAACGCCGGTACATAAGAGAATAACAAGTCCTGTTAAGGCTGAAGTGGTCGGTTTGACCCCAATTTTTGCAGCGGACATCCAAAGAATAAGAAGAAGAAAAAAGGTAAAAAGAAGAATCCATTCCTTAGTAGAGATAGGTCCAATAGCTTTAAGGCGAGCTTTTGCAAGAGCCGGAGCTCCCGGAGAAAACTTTATTTCAGGCGGGATAAGCCAGTAAACAAGAAGGGGTATGGCTAAAAGACAAATGGCCCCTGGGACAATGGCGGCAAGAGCCCAGCTGCCCCAAGTGATTGGAATCCCCATATCTCCTGCAATATCTGCAATAAGTGGGTTCGCTGACATAGCCGTTAGAAACATAGCGCTTGTCACACAAGAGGCCTGAATAGCTACTTGAGAGAGATAAGCGCCCATTTTTCTTGAAGACGGATCCTTAGGCTTGCTTTCAAAAATCTCGGAAAGAGATTCGACAATTGGCAAAATAAGGCCGCCTGTCCTTGCAGTGTTACTCGGAATTGCAGGCGCTAAGACAAGATCGGTGGTTAATATCCCATAACCTAGTCCAATCGTTCTTTTTCCCATTAGCTGCATAAAAACAAAGCTTAATCTTGTTCCAAGGCCTGTTTTAATAAAGGCCCTTGCGACAAAGTAGGCAAAAACAATTAGCCAGACGGATTCATTACTAAAGCCTGAGAAAGCGACATCAAAAGGAAGAGTCTTAGTCCAAATAAGAGCCGCAAGCGCCATAAAAGCTACCCCTCCCATAGGAAGAGGCCTTGCGACGACACCAAATATGGTCGCGACAAAAATGGCAAAAAGATGCCAGCTTTGTTCTGTTATGCCTTCCGGTATCGGAAGAAGCCAAATAAGGAATCCTACCGCAAAAGTTAAAAAGAAGGGCATAACTTTTTTAACCATATAAAACCTCAAAGGAGCGAAAAATTAAAGAGAAACCACGGTTTTGATTTTTGTGAAAACAATCTTCATAAAAAGCCCTTAGGTTAAATTTGGGACGGTTAAAAAGTATTTAAACTAAATTGCTTGGTGTTAATTTTGCCGATCGACCTTTAAAAAATCAAAAGGTTTAAGAAAGTTTTTGAGCTTTATTCATGCGAAGGTTGCAATTGACCTTTTTCCAGAAATAATTTTTTTCCACAAAGAGAAGCAAGTTCCGGATGATGCGTGACTACAATTAAAGCCTTATTCGGCCTTTTAGAATAATCAATAAGAAGATTGTGAATCGTTTTAGCTGTTTCAAGATCCAGATTTCCGGAAGGTTCATCAGCTAAAATAAGATCCGGATCATTGCAAAAGCTTCTTGCTATAGCCACTCTTTGCTTTTCTCCGCCTGAAAGAAGTTTTGGATAAAAAAACGCTCTTTCTTTTAAACCGACAAGTTCAAGAAGCTCAAAGGCTCTATTATAAACAGGCGACCCTTTCGAAAAGTTTTTTCTTAAAATTTTTGCCGGCATAAGGACATTATCAAGAACTGAATAATCATCTAAAAGGTGATAGGATTGAAAAACAAAAGAGATTTGAGTTCTTCTAATTCTTGAAGCATTAAAAAAATTAAGCTTTTCTCCATTAAAATAAAGCGACCCTTTGGTTGGTTTTTCAAGCGTTCCAAGAATATGCAAAAGTGTGCTTTTTCCTTCGCCTGATCTTCCAATGATAGCAATGCTGTCGTTAGGATAAACTTTTAAATTAAGGGAATTAAAAATTGAAAATTTTTTAGGCCTAAAAAAAGTTTTGGAAATTTCTTTAGCTTCTAGAAGCGGTGTGGTTTCCATGCTTATTCTGCCCGTAAAATTTCATTTGGTTTCATCAAACAAGCTTTAGCAGCCGGGATGCAGCCTGCAATTAAAGAGACAATAACTGTCGCAAGTATTACAAACGCCAGGGCTTCAAAACTAATCTCACTTGGCAGCTCATCGCCATAAATGTTAGAGCTAAATAAATCGAAGCCTTGCATGCGGCTTATAAAATCAACGAGATGGTTCAAATAGCGTAGGGTGAAAAGAGCCCCTGTAATTCCAATCACGCTTCCAAAAAATCCCATAAAAACACCGGCCGACCCGAAAATTAAGCCAATGCTTCCGGTATTACTGCCCATAGAGCGTAAGATGCCAATCTCTTTCTTTTTATCGTTAACTAGAATAATCAACATGGAAATAATATTTGAACAGGCCACTACAATAATTACAGTAGCTAAAAGGGTGAAGAGATTTTTCTCGCTTCTAAGCTGTTGAATAATTTCTTTTGTGAACTCATATTCTTTATAGCTTTCAATATTAAAATAAGGGGTCAACCCTTCTTTTTCAAAAGCTTTTGTGATTTGATTTTTTACATCATCTGTATAAGCAAGGTCATCTAACCTGACATGTATGCCTTCACTTGCCATCCGCTCATTTTGGAAGGAGGGGGAGAAGGCCATATTGAGAACATCACTTGTCGTTAAGATGATTCTTGCTCCCAAAGGAAAAATGCCCGGATCATAAAAGCCTGCGACAAACACCGGAATACGCTGCTCTTGAAGAGAACTCGTAGTTAACGTTTGATACGTCAAAAAGCCATGATCGCCTATAAGAACCCCTGAATCTTTAAAAGCTTTCGGGATAAGAATCGGCTCGCCCCTCTCAGTTGGGATAGGCATCTCATAAACGGAATTGTTTTTTGCGACCCAGAAGGGGTTTGGCTTATCGTAATTTCCCTTTTGAATTCCTTGAATTCTGGCGTCTTTCAAGCGGATTTCTTTTCTTAGTTTTCGCCCCTGTACTTGAAAATCGGTTCTATATTGAATCTCATCAAACTTTCTTAACTTTATATCTCGTGGATCTAAGCTTGCTTGAACCGGTTCAAAAGGATCAAAATAGACCTCGGGATAGGCCAAGGCAATTTTTTCTCCCTCGTCTGATTCAAAAAACTCAAATTTTTGTCCGCCGGAAGTAAGCTTTCCGGAAACGACTCTAAGGCCTTTTTCTTTCAGATTTTTTTCAAGTCGGGATAGTCCTTCTTTTTCTTTCGGGATAAAAATAGTCTGTCTAATGGTACCTTTTAAAAAAACGCCGTATAAAGGCTCTTTAGATTTAAAATCCCTGCAATCCAAAGGAATTTTATTAGATTGGATGGAAGTTACCGAGACACAGGAAAAAAAATCAATCAAGCGAGTCTTATAAGTCTCTTGATCAACGGCAATTATCCGTTCACTTTCTTCCTGAATATTTTCATCCGAGTAGGCAAGCGTTTTAAGGACGTTTTCAACATCCTCTTCTCTAGGAGGAATCAGGGATTTTTTTAAAGTTGGGATGGACTTATCAAAAACGGTTAGATAGGCAGGCGTTGTGATAAAGTTTACCGTTCCGGCCTCAGCTAAATTTTTTCCGGTCGAGCGAACCATTTTTAGTTTAAGGGTGCTTGGCGCAAGTCTATAACTTGCAGCTTTTGCTCCCTTTATCTTATTGATTTCATTAAAAGCTGTTTTTACAAGGTCTTTGGGTGAACCATCTGAATTTTTCAAAGGAAGGGGAAAAGACTCGGGAATCGCTTCATCGGTGAGGGGATTGTAAGGATCACCGGCTTTTCTTAAAGACTTTTCTTCAATCGATTTAGCGCTATAATCTGAGGCCTCGCTTAGACTATCGATCAAATGATAGTAGCTTTGATAGTAGGCTTCTTTCGGGGTGATTCGGATGGGGGCCGTTAAGGAAATCAGTTTTTCCGTCCAAGTTTTTTCTAAACCATGGGTGACGGAAAAAAAAACCACTATCAACCAAACGACTAAAGCAATAACTATAATCGATATTAGGCTGATAATGGATACAGAGAGCTGTCTTATACGGGGAGTTAAGTACTTTAAAGCAATCGACAGCTCATAATAGCGCATGATAAATCTATTTTGCTTCTTTAAACTCTACGTGCTCACGAACGATGGGATCGTATTTGATAAGAGTTAAGCGATCAGGTGTATTAGTTTTATTTTTGTTTGTGTAGTAACAAAAATGGCTTTTAGAACTTCTCATTTTAATTTTTTCGCGCTTACTTGCCATGGTAGACTCCATTAAAGTTTTTTTATAATCAGCCATCATAGCGGATAACCGCTTAAGTTTCAAGAAAAGTCAAATATAGAATTTGATTTTTTTCGGTTTCTTCTCATTTTTTTAAAAAAAGCACTCTGTTTAGCTCAGAGTCTTAAGTTGATGAACGCCTTCGGATGGTCAACTAGGTTGAATCAATAGGGGTGACTTTACTTAATGTTTTTTTTGAATAATAACAATTAAAAATGATTTTGCTTTAATTAATTAATATAATCTTAACAAATTCTCATTAAAATAATCTTTATTAAAAATCAAAAAAATAGATATTTTATGGATGCTCCAACAATTTATTCCCTGCAAAGAATGCCTCCTTTGGTAAAAGACGATTTGGAGGAAGAAAAAGAGAATTCAATTGATGAAATGAGCGGCGCCGAGCTTGCAAAGGATGGGGTAAGTGATAGTCCCATAAATCTTTTATCAGAAGAAGTTCTAGTTTTAATTTTTGAACGTTTACCTATTTCATCTCTTTGTTCAATCGCTTGCACCTCAAAAACTTGGAATAAATTAGTTTTTGATCGATCAACTTTAAAGGGTCTTGTCTCACACCTCATGCCTGATACTTTGAAAAGAATAGAAGCTAAAAGACTCCTAGGGGATCGGGTGTCGAGATTGGGTAAAGGGAAGCGGAGAATGGTAGAGCCGGACTATATTCACTATTTAAAAACTGAAACGAGAATGCGCTCCTCCAACAAAACTCCGGAATTAAAAGAATTAAAAGGCCATAAAGGAAGTGTTTTTTGTCTTAAAACGACAGAAGATGGAACGCTCGTTAGCGGATCAGGAGATGGGACAGTTAGAATATGGTCGCTTGAATCTCAGGAGCCTCTTATTTTACCTCTAAATGATAGCATTCAAGACATGCAAATTGAAGAAGGTAATTTTTATTTTAGAGGCGTAAGTAATCAAGTTCATGTTTTGAGTCGAAATAGGGAGGATCCCGAAGATGCCATACTTAACCCCGGTTTTCCGTTTAGCTCTTTTCAAGTTTTAGGAGATCTTATTTACTACGGTTCTAAATCCGGCTCCGTTGAAATCTTCGATATCAATTCAAATAAAAGAGCAATAGCCCTAAATAGCGGAAACGACGCCTGTGTTACAAGTCTTTTTGTAAACGATCGAGTTTATGCAGGTTTTAGCAGCGGAAAGCTGCAAGCATTTGATATTGAAACAGGAAGAGTCGTCCAAGATTTTGTTGGCCACAATGAAATGATAAAAAGTTTTTCCGTTTTAGATAATCAACTTTATAGCGGGTCTTTTGACGGAACGATTAGAGCTTGGGATGTTCGAAACGATCGTTCGTTTTCAGTCATTTATTGTAAAGATCACATAAGCTGTATTGATGTGATAGACCATAAAATTGGCTCGGGTTCCTGGGATGGTCTTATTAGATATTTTGATGCGAGATCATCAAGAATATTAAAAACGCTAGGACATACGATTTGTGTTCTGTCTCTTCATTCAAATGAAGGTATCGTTTATGGCGGTTCCATGGGATCCACTATTCGCTTATGGGATTTTAATGCGTGAGAGGATTAAAAGAGGAAATAGGAATTCGGGAAGCAGGCTCCAAACCAAAAGAGTCGCTTTCTCTTTTTTCTTGCCACTTATGGAAAGCGAGCCCGGCTATCATTGCAGCGTTATCCAAACTCAAACCCTTCCCCGGAAATAAGGTTCTTAAGTGCGGGGCTTTTTCTGAAAAAAGCTGCCTTAAAGTTTGACTTGAAGTTACCCCCCCGCCAAAGATAACGGTTTTTGTCTTATAAGTTTCTGCCGCCAAAAGGATTTTGCTTAAAACATCTTGAAAGGCTACCCGTTGAAAAGAAGCGGCCATATTGCATTTTTCACTTAGTGAAAGCGATTCTATTTTGTCGCTATTAGTGTTTGGACCTTTTAGTTTATAGAGGACAGCCGTCTTTAAACCGCTAAAGGAGAAATCAAGAGGTTTTTTTTTAACATGGCCGGCTTTCAAAGAGTAGGAGTAAGGGTCTCCCTGTTTTGCCAATTCCTCAAGAATGGGACCTCCCGGGTAAGGCAGCCCCATCATTTTTGCCACTTTATCAAAAGCTTCTCCAATAGCGTCATCAATTGTTTCTGCGATCAAAGAATAAGTGCCAAGGCTCTCTATCAGAACAAGAGAGGTATGTCCGCCGGATAAAACAGCGCCAAGACAGGGGAACAAGACGTCTTGATGCGACATTAAAGCTGCGTAGAGATGCGCTTCAATATGGTTAATGGCAAGAAAAGGGATTTTTTTAGAAAGAGATAGGGCTTTTGCTGAAGTCACTCCTATATGAAGGGCTCCAATTAAGCCGGGTCCATAAGCTGCCGCAATTAAGTCCACTTGATCCAAAGTTAGAGAAGCCTCTTTTAGAGCTTGTTTTAAAGTTGGAATAATCGCATCGATGTGGCGTCTGCAAGCAAGCTCGGGGACTACTCCGCCAAAAATTTCATGCTGGTCGGCTTGCGAGGCGATGACATTCGATAGAATTTCTTTCCCATCCCTAACAATAGAGGCCGCCGTTTCATCGCAGCTTGTTTCAATCCCTAGAATATACATATCTCAAGAAAATTAATTTAAAAATTTAGATTTAAATTATTATTTATTCAGAATTTAAAATAAATATATTTTCATAAAGGTTTATTATAAAAATAATCTATCAAAATTAGATTTGGTTTCTGAGATTGCCGGCGGATTCATAATCGAGAACCCATAGAGAATTATTTTCCGGAGTTCCTATTCCTTGCGCCGGGTAATTATTGGGATCATAAGGGGCAAAAAAAACAGCTTCGACAGCCCGAGCTTTAGATTTTCCAAGAGCCACAATTAAAATTTCCCGGGCTTCATTAATGCAAGAAAAAGTTAAACTCATGCGCCACGCATTTAATTTGGGGACGAAATTACCAACAACTTTTCTCTCCCTGGCATTTAAAGCATGTGTTTTTGGAAAAAGAGAGGCTGTATGGGCATCTTCACCAAGCCCTAGCATCATAAGATCAAACTTTCCTTTATAAAGCCTTTCATCCATGATCTCTTCATAGGCTTTGGCCTCAACTTCCATGCTGCCTTCCGCTTTCATTCTAAAAATCTGATCTTCCTCAATGGGTAGGAAAGAAAAGCCGGATTCAAGAGCCATTCTATAATTGCTTTCCGGATGATCCGGAGGAACCGCCCTCTCATCGCTAAAGAAAATGAGCACCTTTTTCCAATCGATTGCTTCGCGATAAGGATCTGAGGCTAATAGACGATAAATGGCTTTCGGGGTTGATCCGCCTGATAACGCAACCGAAAAAAAGCCATGATCTTTGATCGCTTTTTCATAAGCTGCCATAAACTGATGGGCTGCAAATTCAACGGATTCCTTAGCAGTCGGGAGAATCACAAGCTTTCTCTTGGAATCAAATATACGAAAAGAAGTTTTTATATCTCGCATATGGAGGCCTCTTTTTGAGAAAGCTTTTCAAGTTCAATCATCGTTTTCTTATAAGGTAAAAGCGTTTTGCTATAGAGTAATTCTTGAATGAAATTAAGCCCTTTGGACAGATCTCTGATCTGTAAAGAAAGAGGCAGAAAACATCTGTCTTCAGAAGAAACATGCACGAGTACCCGATCAGGCCCCCTTTTAAAAACAAGTTCAAAAGATTCTACCGGCTCATTTTTAACTTGTATAGAAACAATAGCGCCTTGCGGCATAACATCCATTTTTTTTGGCGTTAGTTTTATTTTTCTTTTTCCGAAATCGCTATCATAGTCTAAACAGGTGACATTTTTGATGCAAGAAACACTCTTTAGTTCCCATTCAAGGGAAGATGTCATCCATGCCGAGAGATAAAGAGCATTCGTTGAACTTCTTTTTTCAATATTCGAATCGATAGCATTAAAATAGATATCAATTTCAGTGGAATTTTGCAGCTTTTTCAAACTCTCTTTAGAGCTGAAAACCTTGGAAAAAACTTCTCTCCAGCTAGAGAGAATGGCCCAGGGAATATCGATAACTTCATGCCCCTCTTTTAAGAGGCTTGTCACTTTAGGACAATAATTTTTGAACTCAAAAACACTCTCAAGATCAAAGATGACTCTTGTCGCATACGGAATCAACTCTTTTAACACTTCAAAATTTTGACTTGGGTCATCTCCCCAAATAATATAAACGGGTAGATCCGGAACAAACTGCGGGGTTACAATAAAAGGGATTTTTTCGTGCTCTCTTGCAGGGCATTTGATGGCGATATGGTCGCAAACAATCTCTCCATCCCCATATTGTTTAACTTTTATCTCAAGAGATTCGTTTAATGCGCTTAAAGACTGTACCGTAATAAGCCTGCAGGGAAGCTTCTGAACTATGGATTGGACAACACCTCTTAAAAAATCGCCGCGTATTTCATCTTTTGTATAAACAAGCAAATTAAAAAGACAACCCTTTATCTTATTTCCTTGCTTGTTTTCTAAGGTCAAACGCCTTATTTCAGCATCAATATCCACGAGTCATTATCTCTTTAAAATTTAGAGGGTTCGCCACTTATTTCCTGTTTTAGCAAGCATTTCTTCCGAGCTTTTAGGCCCCCAAGTTCCGGAAGCATAATTCGGAAAGTCATGAGGGGGTGATTTTTCCCAATACTTAAGAACCGGATCAAAAAGCTTCCAGGAAGCCAAAACTTCATCTTCTCTTGCAAAAAGAGTGCTATCGCCAGACATGCCATCGCAAAGAAGCCGCTCATAGGCTTCAGGAGGTTTAGATCCAAAATATGAGCCATATTGGAAGTCCATTTTAACAGGTTGGATGGGGGCATTCAAGCCGGGGACTTTGCAGTTCATTTTAAGGGAGATACCCTCATCCGGTTGAATGCGGATCACAAGGACATTAGGCTCTAATTGCTCATCAAAGAGAAATCCTGGTGCCGGTTTAAAGGTGATGGCAATCTCGGTGGATCTTTTAGGCAGCCTTTTACCGGCTCTTAAAAAGAAGGGGACTCCATTCCAGCGCCAATTGTCGATAAAAAGTTTAAGTGAAACGTACGTTTCAATAGAGGAGGTTTTGGATACGTTTTCTTCTTCTCTATAGCCTTTTACAGGTTCCCCCTTGATAAAGCCGGGTGCATATTGCCCTCTTTGTATGAACTCTTCCATATTCTTTTCAGAAAAAGGCCTCACAGCCTGCATGACTTTTACTTTTTCGTCCCGAATAGGATTTGCTTTAAAACTTGCCGGCGGTTCCATTGCGACAAGTGTTAAAAGCTGCATCATATGGTTTTGAACAATATCTCGAAGCATTCCGGCTTCTTCCCAAAGCCTTCCTCTTGTTCCGATTCCTATATCTTCAGCGACTGTAATCTGAACATTTTCAATATGATTATTGTTCCAAATGGATTCAAAAATGGGGTTGCTGAATCTAAAAGTTAAAAGATTTTGAACCGTTTCTTTTCCAAGGTAGTGGTCGATCCTGTAAATTTGATCTTCGTGAAGGTGAAGAAGGATGTCTTTTTGTAAAGCCTCGGCAGACTCTAAATCCCGACCGAAAGGTTTTTCAATAATAACCCGGGACCATTTGTCATTAACTTTTGAGCTATCGTAGATTAAATGGTGTTGATCAAGCTTTTCAATTATCAGGGGAAAGAAACTTGGCTGAGTAGAAAGGTAATAAAGCCTATTTCCCTTGGTGCCGAAAGTGGCATCTAATTTTTTTAGCAAAGAAGCAAGAGAATCATAACCCTCGTCTTGATCAAATTCGGATCTATGGTAAAAAAGCTTTTCTTTAAAATCTTTCCAGACCTTTTCATCTACAGGCTTAGTCCTCGAAAATTCCTGTATCGCCACTTCCATGTCATGTCTAAAATCATCGTTGGACTTATCCCTTCTTGCAAACCCGACACAGGCAAAGTTAATGGGGAGCTGTCCGCCAAGAGCCAGATTATAAAGAGCCGGTATCAGCTTCCTTGAAGTCAGATCGCCTGTGGCCCCAAAAATCACCATTACGCACGGGTCGGCGCTTTTTACCCCGGGGGGTCCTAAAGGGTTTAGAAAAGATTCAGACTCAATTTGGGCAATAGTCATGGTGAATATCTCTTAGTTTAAGAATCGATTTTACAACTAAAGTAACTTACGGGCTGTGTTATTTTCGAGACAATAAATAGAGAATTTTTAAGACCACGTAAGATCCCCAAGCAAGAGAGGCTGCCATCACAGCTCCAAAAGCGCTATCAAAGAGCATTCCCGTCCAATAGAAAAAGAGAATGAAGCTAAAAAAGAAGAAGGAAAGAAAGATTATAAGTCCGGCTTTATCAAAATAAAGGCTCATTTGCTTTTGTCTCTAAAAAAGAAAGTTTCTTAATTTGAACGTATTATCCTTGAGCTTTTGAGTGCAATCTTTTTTTTAACTTATAGGATATTAATAGTTTCTTTATAAAACCTAAATTTAAATGAGTAATAATTATTTTAAAAATATAACAAATCATCTCCTTTATTCAAAACTTGCGAATTGATTGAAAATAAATAATAAGTGTGTTAAAAGATATAACAATTAATATTATTTGAGGACTCATGAAATTAGTTTCTTTTCTCTTTGCAGCCTTAATTGCCGCCACCTCTCTAAGCGGAGCTAATTACGATCATCATATTCATAATGCTCATAACTCTCTTAAAACCAGAAATTTCAAACAAGCGCATCATCACTTAAACCAAGTGATACAGGAAAATCCAAATCACTCGCAGGCTCATGAATTGAAAGGCCATATCTCTTTTGCCGAAGGCAATAGCAGTGAAGCTATTTCTCATCTATCGAGAGCAATCGAAGCAAACCCTAAAAATAGTACCGCTTATTTCGACAGGGGAGTCGCTCATCTTTCTCAAGGGAACACAGAACAAGCGACAAAAGATATCCGCAAAGCTTTAGAATTGAATCCAAAGCTGCACGAACGTTTAAAGCAAGCAGATCCTCAAGCACAAACTTATAAAGCGCCTACTCCTTTGAAAAAAACGGTGAAAAAAAGCGCTCCTAAAAAGAAAAATTTGGGCCTTCATTCTATCTCTATGAAAAAAGGGACCGTAAAAATCAAAAAAGGAATCGTTGCCTTTAGATCTAAAGGCAAAAAATAAACTCTAAATTCTTAAGACGCCCGATCAATTTCGGGCGTTTTCTATTTTTTAAACACAAGCTTTTCAATCCCATAATCTAAAGAAATCGCACCCGGTCCAAAGCAAAATAAAGTTAGGGCCGTCAGTAAATAAGTGACAGGCGTCTGTGACAGAAAAGCGTTCTGGTCCGTAAAGATTTGTGAAGACCCGGCATAGTGGGCTGTGAGAAGCGCTCCAACCATCGTAAAAGCTAGCGGAAGAGCTGCAAGTCTTGTGGCAAGACCAAGCATCAAAAGCCAGCCTCCAAGGCATTCAACTCCGCCGACTAAATAAGCGTTAAATTCCGGAAAAGGGATTTTTTGCTGGGCAAAAAAAGAAGCTGTCTCGGAGATATTCAGCAGTTTATTGCAGCCCGCCGTCTGAAAAGAATACCCCCAATATAGTCTTATCGCAAACAGAAATAAATTAGAAAAAAGGTCTGCAAGTCCGATCAAACTGGAATAGAATTTTTTTATGGAATGAATTAGAATCATTTTTTACCTCATGAAAGAATTAATTAAAGAAAGCCTTTAATAAAACTTGACGCTACCTTAGGACTTTCGGACTGTTATGCTTTTCTCTTTATTCTATAACATTTCTTTGCTTCTATATTTTCTTTTAAGCGCTCCCTACTTATTGATTAGAAGTATTAAAAACCCGAAGTACGGCTTAAGCCTAATCAAAAAGTTTGGGTTTTCACTTCACAACGCAAGTCTTGGTAAAAAAATCATATGGGTTCATGCCGTTTCGCTTGGTGAAACAAGGGGAGCCCAAACACTTGTAAAACTGCTAAAAGAAAAGTTTCAAAATAGCTTAATTGTTTTTACAACAACGACAGTAACAGGTCAAGAAGAGGCTAAAAAAAATATTAAAGCCGATTTTTTTGGCTATCTGCCTTGGGATTTATCTTTTATTATCTTCCCTCTCGTAAAACGTGTGAATCCCTCGCTTGTCCTTCTTATAGAATCTGATTTTTGGCCCAATTTTTTAGCAGCTTGCAAGAAAAATAAGGCTAATATTGTTCTTGTAAACGGAAAAATCAGTGAAAAATCCTTAAATCGCCTACTAAAATTTCCTTCGATAAAAGAAAAAATTATTAATCGCATCGATTGTTTTTGTCTGCAAAGCGAGGACTACAAAAAGCGTTTTTTGGCCCTCGGGGTAAAAGAGAATAAAATCCATGTCACAGGGAATATTAAGTTAGATTTATCGGTAGATGAGAATGTGGATGCCGCTCTAATTCAAAAATTAAGCCTTGCAGAAGACGATTTTGTGCTTGTCTTTGGTTCCAGCCACTTTAACGAGGAAGATCAATTTACAGGTGTTTTAAATGAGATTTGGAAAAAACATCCGCATGTTAAGGCCGTCTTGGTTCCAAGACACCCGGAACGGTTTAATGAAGTCGCCGATAGATTAAAAAAGAATCAAGTCGATTTTCTCCGCTACTCGGAAATAGGGGAGGGAAGACACAAAAAAAAGCTCATTCTTTTGGATCAAATGGGCCTTCTTATGAAGTGTTACCGCCATGCTCATGCAGCGGTTGTCGGAGGCAGCTTCATTAAAAGCGTCGGGGGCCATAATATTTTAGAGCCATGTTCTTTTGGCATTCCTGTCGTTTTCGGCCCTTATATGCACTCTCAACCGGAACTTGTTCGGCTTGCGAAAGAGTATAACGTTGGTTATCAAGTGGATATGAAAAATCTTTCAAATTGCCTCTCAGAATTGATAGCAAATAATAATTTAAGAACACATCTTGGAGAAAATGGCAGAAAGCTTATCCAAGATAGCTCAGGAAGTTCTTTTAGAACATTAAAAATAATCGAAAATAGCCTTGAAAAAGGAGTTTTCTGATTTTTTTTTAGAAATGCTCTTGTGAAATAAAGAGCTTATCTGTTATGTTTTTACTTTCAATATCTGATAAATGTTAATCTTATCGCGGGGTGGAGCAGGGGTTAGCTCGTTGGGCTCATAACCCAAAGGTCGGAGGTTCGAATCCTTCCCCCGCTAATTGCGACTAAGGCGGTATAGCTCAGCTGGTAGAGCAACGGAATCATAATCCGTGTGTCCCTGGTTCGAGTCCAGGTGCCGCTAAAGAAATTATCCCTTCCAAGGAAACTTGTGAAGGGCTTTTTTTTGGCTAAAAAATCATAACTTTTGTCCTTCTTCTTAGATCCACTTCTTAATCATAATCTCTATTAAAAACCAGCGTACATTTATGCATTCTTAGGTTAGGTTAATTAATTATTTACTGAATAATTCAATTTCTTTATAGTTTTTTATTTAAAATTTAATAAATTTTCATCTTGGAATATAAAATGAATCTAACCATAAATTCAAATAATAACAATCGTCCTTCTTATGAAGCGTTAGACCCTGTAAGCTTTCTTCCAGATGAGCTTGTTATGGCTATTTTTTCTTGCCTAAATCTCTCCTCGCTTGGGACCATTGGCGCTATAAGCAAAAGCTGGAAACTACTAGCCGAAGACCCCGCTTTATGGAAAAACGCTATATATAGGGAAATAGCTTTCACAAATGATATCTGGGCGAAAGTGTTTGGGGAGGAGGTTGTAAAAGACGAGGATAGAAAAGAAGAATATTCTTCCTTTCCATGGAAAGATTTCATTTCTGATTGCAGGAAATTTAAAAGCTTATTTCCCGAAAAAAATGCAAAAGAATTCCTCATGATTGTAAGGCTTCCTAAAACTCTTAATGGGCAGCTTAACTTAAAAAACCTTGGAGAACTCTCAAAAAAATGCTTTAAAGATAGTGAAACAGGTTACAATTTCATTTGGCCGACGGCAATGGAGGAGTTTGGAGAAAAATCAATTGATAAATCGGTGTGGGTGATCATGACAAAAGATGTCCTGCCTGGAAGTCGAAGTAAAAGTTATATCGAGCAACAAGAAATGGTCAGAGAGTTAGCTGAAAAAACTCTTACCGGTTACGGAATTTCAAATATACTAAAATATTCAGCTTGCATTTTGTCCCAATATTTTTTCGATCCAAATTATCGCTCATTTAGCTCAAAGCCATGGACTTTTACACGCTCCACTGATCAGCTTAAGGGCAACCAAATAGTTGCCGGAGGCGTGTCTGCAAATGGTCTCACAATCTCTTTTAGTCAAGATGACAAACACACAGGGGTGGCTATCCTTCGCGACGAGTTTGAAAAAAACGTTAAATAGGATTTAGAAAATACCCTTCTAAGAAACTTGTGAAGGGCTTTTTTTTGCTAAAAATCCTTTTTTCCTGTACCACCTAAAAACACTTGACAATTTCGATCTTTTTTCTAATAACCGCATGCAACCTTGTCTGTAGATTCTATACAGCTAGTTTTCATAACCCTGGAAAAATGGAGATTCAATGAATTCAGATTTAAATGCGGCAAGATTGCCAAGTTTTGCATGCGGCGATTTTATGGTGAGCGCAGAGGATGGTTCAAAATTTTGTGGTCGCTCGATGGAATTTTTATCAAGACAGTATGGAAGAATCGTCACTTTCAATCGAGATGAGCCGTTTGAAAGCATTGCTCCAGATAACACTAAAGGCTTGACATGGAGATCTAATCATGGCTTTACGGGCATTACGGCTTTTAATGATGGGCCGGTTGAAGGGTTAAATGAAGCCGGACTCTCCTTTGGAGTTTTAACTCTTGAAGAAACTGAATACCAGACAGTTGGGGAAGATCAAAAGGATAGGGCTCTTGCACTTTTGGATGTGGGCAAGTGGATCTTGGGGAGTTTTGCGACTGTAGCTGAAGTTAAAGAAGCTCTTCCAAAAGTCTTAATTTGGGGGCAAGTGGTAGAAGCCCTTAACAAAGTTCCGGGGCTTCATATCGCTTTACATGACGCTGAAGGAAACAATGGGGTTATTGAGCTTATCGGCGGAAAAGTCAATTTTTATGATAACCCGAAGGGCGTCTTGACAAATGACCCAGAGCTTCCTTGGCAATTGAAAAATTTAGAGCAGTATGAAGAGCTTATCCCTGACATTACAAGTAAAGACCCTAAAGAAGTCTCTCGGGGTATGTTAGGATTGCCAGGAGATTGGTCGCCAATCAGCCGTTTTGTTCGCATTTCGATGATGACAAAGACTGTTAAACCTAATGACAGCTTTGAGGCTTTCAGCGCGTGTACTCATATTCTTAATGCGACAGATATTCCAAGCGGGGTGGTCGTGGCTGAGGTTGCAAGTGAAATACTTACTGCTACGACTTTATGGGCAACCATAAAGGATTTAAAAGGCCGTGTATTCTACTACCGTCCTCATGGAGATACTACTTTTAGAGCGATCTACTTGAACAAAGTTCCTTTTAGCGCGGGAACTAATCATCCAAGTATACCCGTACACGCCGATAAACCGACGATCATTGATGTTACGGGAGAAGTTTCAAAAGAACCCCCAAGTTATTGGCCCGGCTTGCATTGGCTAATAGGAGGATCTTCTCAAGAAGATCGGAAAGACAAGCAATCTTAAGTTTGCCTGTCTTTACGAAGGGACAGTAAGGAACTGTTCCTTTAACTACTATGATTCTTTCCATTTAGAAAATTCGGCTTTAGTCGCCTTATCAGTTGAAATAGCTATAATTTTGTCAGCCAAGCCTATAAATTTTGCGTTATAGTTATAATTTCCTGGGGTTGACCAGCGATAAGTAATTATAGCAATACGTATTAGAATATCATTTGTAATAAAACCTTGGGCTGTATAGGACCCGTCTTTAGAATAATTTTCTTTTAAGCTCCTAAGAGCTATGTCTAAGGCATCTGCCGGCTGTTTTCTAAAAAAATTCTCATAAATTGATTGAAAACCAATTTTTCCAGGGCTTTCGCCATTTTTGAAAAGCTGGCAAGTTTGGTTAAGTTTTTTTTGAAGCTTTGCTTCAATCGGAGATTGAGCCGGCGCTGAAGTTCCAATGGATGAAAAATTGGTATTAATCATAAAGATTCCTTTTTGTAGTTATATTTATAATTATTTTTAAAATATTAATATTATATTAAATTATTAATTTACATTCTATTAAATTTTCAATCCCCATAGTAATTACTAAAAATATATAATTAAACATATTTTAATTATATCTTTACACAATTCATAAACTAATTGTTTATAATTATTGAAATCACAAAACAAATAATAACAATTGGTTTATTTATGAATATATTTCCGGCTCATCAAATGCTATGGAATCTAGCAGCCCAAAAAGAGGCTATGAGGACAGGCGTCTCTCAGTCTGCTGAGCCCCAAGGGAAAAAAGAGCCGTCGCTAATAGATGAAACTATTAAATCTGCGGTTTCTGAAATTATGGAAACAATCTCCCTCGCATCGGAGATGGACCCCTCTCAGATCTATGAAATTTTTATCCATCAAGAATTTTTAAGCCGTCAGGGAATGGAAATTGATGACCGGACTCATAACTTCGTTCTAAAGCTGCTTGAAAAGATTAACTTAAAGCTAAACCAAGGCGAGAACGCTGAAAAATATTCAAATTTCGTCCAGCATGTCTCGAAGTTTCAGGATGCCAATCCTGACCTTATACAGCAATTAGTAGATGCCGCTTCTTTTCGCCGCATTATGTCTTTAAAAGACGCTATAGGCGATGATGAGTTTGCCCTTGATCAAATTATTTATAGTTAATAATATAACCCCTTACCCTTTCGATTCTTCCCTATAAAAAAGTTCCTTTTTTAGGGGAAGGGTCGTTTTTTCTCTTTCTTACTCTTTCATATCTTATCATCCCTTTAATCTTCGTTCTTTTTATTTTTTTGTAACATTTAAACTTGGAAAACTTATGTCACGTTGGTTTTTGCCTTTGCTTATTTTATCTATTATTGTTTGTTGCATCGAAGTGGAAGTTTCAGCTCCCGGCTTTCCTGACATCGCAAAGAATTTTCACACCACTGAAAGCCTTATAGAGCTAACGGTGGGCCTTAATTTTTTAGGGTTCTGCCTAAGTGCGCTTTTTTATGGCCCGCTCTCCCATAATTTCGGAAGGCGTCCCATTATGGTTTTTGGAAATGGTCTTTTGCTTTTAGGGGCGATCGGTTGTTTTTTGGCTCCGTCAATAAATTTTCTATTGGCGGCAAGGTTTTTACAAGGGCTAGGGGCTAGCACCTCAGCTGTCCTTGTCTTTACCATGATTGCCGATGTCTATCAGGGTTCAAAAGCAACAAAGCTTATTGGCAGGATGAATGCTATTTTAACCATTATTATGGCCTTAGCTCCATTAATCGGCTCTTTCATTAACAACCTAATCGGCTGGAGGGGAAATTACGGCTTTATTGCGCTCCTTTCTTTCTCGTCCTGGATCTCTTTGTATCTATACTTTCCTGAAACCCAAAAGAAGGAGAGTTTTATAAAGTTAAAAGACGTTCTAACACCTTATAAAAAACTCCTTTTAAGCCCTAAGTTTTTAGCCCTTTCGCTTGTTCCAAGCTTTTTCTATGCATCTTATATGGCCTTTATTACGCAAAGCCCCTTTTTATACAGGGAAGCTTTTGGTCTTTCCCTTTTGCAATACACCCTTCATCAAGGCCTAATCATCGGGTCCTTTTCTTTGGTTAGTTTTTTCTCCGATAAAATACTTAAAGCTTTAGAACCAAAAAGAACTGTAGCTTTAGGCTTATTTTTATGTGTTGCGACGGCCTTTTTAATGTTCTTCCTTACCCTATTTAACTTAAGTTCGCCTCTTGCCATGACCCTTTCCATGTCTTTTTTTAGCGCCGGCTTTGCAGCTTGCTACCCGGTCATCTTTACCGAGTCTTTTACCGTTTTTAGCGAACTAAAAGGCTTTGCATCTTCTCTTACCATGAGCCTTCGCGCCTTTCTTTGTTTTTTCCTTGTGGCACTAACCGGCTATTTTTATGAGGGGACTTCTTTTGCAGTCGCAATCGTTATCTTAAGCGCCATGGTCTTAAACTCTTTTCTCTTAATGCCTTTTTTCAAAGCTTTTGAGAAGTTTGCGAAGGAATAATGAGTTTTCAGGAGTTGGCATTTTCGTAAATTAAATGATATAATAGGATTATCTCTCTCTTTAAAACTTCGTACTCAAATTCTTTAGCTTTAGAAAGCTCAAAAATAAGAAAAAAGGATCCATAGGTGGCTATAAGCATCTTTAATTTATTTTCAATAGGCATTGGTCCTTCAAGCTCCCATACGGTAGGCCCCATGAGGGCCTCTTTACGTTTTTCTCAAAAATTACAAGAGCTTGACCTCTTAAAAGAAGTAAAAAGCATAAGAGTTGAACTTTTTGGCTCTCTTGCGCTCACAGGAAAAGGGCATGGAACCGACAAAGCCATATTACTTGGATTAGGAGGTGAAACCCCTCAAGACATTGATCCAAATAGCATTCCTGAAAAATTGGAAAAAATAAGAAGCTCGAAAGAATTGATCCTTCTAAAGGAACATAAAATTGCCTTTAATGAAAGTCGGGAGCTTATTTTCCATAAAGACAAATTGCTTCCCTATCATCCTAACGGGATGAGGTTTACAGCTTTTGGAATGGATGGAATTCTTCTTGAAAAAGTTTATTATTCAGTAGGCGGAGGGTTTGTCGTTGAACATGATGAAGCCAAGCAAAATGAGAGTTTAGATCAAAACAAAACAAAAATTCCCTACCCTTTTAAAACCGCAGAAGAGCTTTTAAAACACTGTCAAAAGGCTCAAAAAAGCATTGCCGAAATTGTTTTGGAAAATGAGAAAGTTTGGAGATCCGAGGAGGAAATTCGTGAAGGAATTTTACATATTTGGGAGGTCATGCAGCTTTGTGTAAAAAGAGGCTGCGAACAAGGGGGGATTTTGCCGGGGGGGTTAAACTTAAGACGCCGGGCCAAAAATCTCTATGATAAACTTTCAAAAGACGCTCCCAAAAAAGAAATGGCTCCATCCACCTTTCTTGAGTGGGTAAGCTTATGGGCTCTTGCTGTCAATGAAGAAAATGCGGCAGGCGGCCGTGTTGTAACAGCTCCGACAAATGGAGCGGCAGGGGGTATTCCAGCCGTTCTTCACTATTATGCTAAGCTTACGGAAAATCCGACGGAAGACGGCCTAATCGATTTTTTCCTAACCGCTACTGCGATTGGCATCCTTTATAAAGAAGGAGCTTCAATATCAGCGGCTGAAATGGGGTGCATGGGGGAGGTTGGTGTTGCCTGCTCAATGGCAGCTGCCGGCTTAACCGCAGCTTTGAAGGGTACGCCGCTACAAATTGAAAACGCCGCTGAAATTGGCATGGAGCATAACCTTGGTTTAACTTGCGATCCGGTGATGGGTCTTGTTCAAATCCCTTGCATTGAAAGAAACACAATGGGCGCGATTAAAGCAATCAATGCCGCGATCCTTGCTTTAAATGGAGATGGTTTACATAGAGTCTCTTTAGACCAAGTCATAAACACCATGCGGCAAACAGGCCGGGATATGCAATCAATTTATAAGGAAACCTCTCTTGGAGGCTTAGCTGCCAACGTGCCTGAATGCTAACTCTTTAACTAAATCATTTTTAGTCTTTTAAGCATTTTACATCCAAAAGGACTTTTCTTGGCGATTTAGTTCTCTTTTCGGTAATATGAAAATTAGATTCAAATAAGGGTTTTTATGAAAATAATTGAAACACGCGAGTCTGTGACTTTGCAAAGCGGCGGTTACAAATTATTTGGAATCCTTCATCTGCCGAAAAACGTTAAGAACCCGCCTGTAGTTTTTTTCTGCCATGGTCTTGCAGGGAATAAAATCGGCAAGGATCGCATCTATGTTGAAATAGCCCAGCGTTTAGCTGAGATCGGCATTGCCTCTTTTCGGTTAGACTGCAGAGGCTCCGGGGATAGCGAAGGACTTTTTCAAGATTTCCTACCCGAGCATTTTATTGAAGATGTTCTTGCAGGACTTGAGTATTTAAAAAAGAATCCCCTTATCGATAAAAACAGAATCGGTATTTTTGCAAGGTCTTTTGGCGGACCGATCGCTATACAAGCCGCGAGTCGCTTTAAAGATATCAAAAGTTTAGTTCTTTGGTGTCCTATGTTTAGCGGCAAGCAGTGGATAGACCAATGGCAGCAAATGGCTAATCAGTCTATAGACCCGGAATCAGCACAAGAATTAATGCGTATTAATGGTCAGCAAGGAAGCATCTCTTTTTTTGAGCAATTTATGAAAATTAATATTGAGGAAGCGCTTGCCAAACTTCATTCTATACCACTTTTACATATTCATGGGGAATCGGATGAGCGGGTAACATTAGAACATGCCCTCGATTACGAAAGGGTGCGCTCTTCGTCAAAAGAAAAATCACAATTTTTACGCCTTCCTAATAGCGATCACGATTTTTCAAACTACCAAGAAAAGCAGCAAGCTATCGAAAAGACCTTGGAATGGTTCGATACTACTTTAAATCATCAGGAAAAAATTGCAGCTATTAAAAAGAGCTAGGGAAAGAATTTTTTATGTATACTTTTGAAAGCTTACGTTTGCAATACAAGCCTAAGATACCGAATCAACTCAAACACTTGCTTGGCCTTCAAGCAAAGCCTGTGTACTGTCCTGAAAAAATTCCAACAGAACTTAAAACTCTCTTTCCAAAATCTTATAACTTTCCTCTTATTGAGTTTGAATTCACGGATGTCAAAAAAAAGTTTCCTTTGAAGGTAGGAGTGGTTTTTTCAGGAGGACCTGCCCCGGGTGGCAATAACGTTTTAGCCGGAATCTTCGATGCCATAAAAAAATTCCAACCCAATTCTCAATTGATAGGATTTTTAGACGGCCCCGATGGTTTATTAAAAAGAAAAACGCGAAACATTTTTCAAGAAGATATCGCCCAAATAAAAAATCTAGGAGGCTTTGATTTTTTAAGCACGGGACGCGGAAAAATTGAAACCATTGAACAAAAAGAAGTCGCTTTAAAAATTGTCGAAGATCTTTCGCTCGATGGTCTAATTATCATCGGGGGGGATGACTCAAATACAAATGCGGCGGCTTTAGCTGAGTTCTTTTTAGAAAAGGGATGCAAAACAAAAGTCATCGGCGTTCCAAAAACTATCGATGGAGATTTAAAAAATCAATATATCGAAATCTCATTTGGTTTTGATACAGCGAGTAAAACCTATGCTCATACGATTGGTAGTCTTTTGAAAGATGCGCTGTCCCAGAAAAAATATTACTTTTTTGTAAAGCTCATGGGAAGGTCTGCATCTCATATAGCTTTAGAATGCGCCCTTGCCACTCATCCAACCTACACGCTGATCAGTGAAGAAATTAAGGAAGAAAAACAAAATCTTCGTGATGTTGTAGTTTTACTCTCTGATATCATTTGCCATAGGGCCAAGGAAAATAAGAATTACGGACTCTTTCTCATACCTGAAGGGTCCATTGAATTTTTTAACGATGTCCAAACGCTCATTCGTGAAATAAATAATTACCCGAAAGAAAATCTTACTCAAGTCATCAAAAACCACTTATCAAAAGAAGCTAAAACCTTATTCGAAGATTTGCCTCAAGAAATTCAAAAGCAATTTCTTTTAGAAAGAGACCCTCATGGCAATGTTCAAGTCACTAAGATTGAAACCGAAAGACTCATTTTAGAGCTGGTTCAAAAAGAATTGAAAAAGCGAAAAGAAGAGGGCTCTTATCAAGGCTCTTTTAGCCCTCAAGCTATTTTTTTGGGTTATGAGGGCCGATCTGCCATGCCTTCAAATTTTGATGCCAATTACTGCTATGCTTTAGGCTTGACTGCAGCTCTTCTTATAAAACATGGGCTAACCGGGTATATGGCCGGGATTACTCACCTTAATGAACCGGTGGAAGCATGGACGCCGATTGGTTTACCCTTAATATCCATGATGGGTTTTGAAAATCGCCAAGGAAAAGAAAAAGCTGTCATCAAAAAAGCGCTTGTGGATTTAAAGGGAGCCGCTTTTGATCTTTATAAAGAATGGCGTTTAAAATGGGCCTATGAGGACCATTTCCAATTTCCACCGCCTATTCAGTTTTTTGGGCCTCATGAATTTTCAGACCAGCTTCCCCTGACCCTTAAATTAGATGCAATGAAGACGAACGAATATCGCTATGTTATGTAATAGACTTCTTTTGAACTAGGAAAAAATGATCCGAACTGACCCCAATATAACTGCTGAAATGGTTGAGAAATTTCAAATCCTTGAGAAATATCAGCAAAGAGTACCTTGTACTCATACCTGTAAAATTGTACTAAAAGATGGCCGAAAGGTGAAGGTAGCAATAGAAGGTCCCGAGATCTATATCCTCATTCAAGCGATAGCTAAAGAAAAAATTGTTTTTAAGCGAACCAAAGATAAGGGTATGTTATCTTGGAAGCCTCAGACAATTGATCATTTTGACTGCTATGCAGACATCCCTTATTCTACTTTTAGAAACACTAGCATAGCCCCTTTGCCAAACGAGCTTCTTTTGTCGCTATTTAAGAAAGAATCTTCTTAATAAAAGCAAGAAACAAAAAGAATTTTCAGCCTAACCATGACCTTAAACTAGAAGCGATAAAAGTTGGCGAATATCGTTATATTATTTAATGTGGTATTGGTAAGCCTTTGGATTTTTTTTAAATAAAAAACACAAATTTAGGAAAGAAATGAATTCTATTACTGTTGAAATGGTTGAGAAATTTCAAATCCTTGAGAAATATCAGCAAAGACTACCTTGTACTCATACCTGTAAAATTGTACTAAAAGATGGCCGAAAGGGGAAGGTAGCAATAGAAGGTCCCGAGATCTATATCCTCATTCAAGCGATGGCTAAAGAAAAAATTGTTTTTAAGCGAACCAAAGATACGTGTATGTTGGCTTGGAAACCTCAGACAATTGATCATTTTAATGACTATGCAGAGTGCCCTTATTCTACTTTTAGAAACACTAGCATAGCCCCTTTGCCAAACGAGCTTCTTTTGTCGCTATTTAAGAATCAATCCTCTTAGTAGAAGCAAGCAACTGAATGGTTTTCGTTTTTTCTTTCAAGCTTAGGCGTTTCTTCTAGGCATCTATCTTTTTTTCGATCGCAGGCGGCAGCAAAAGGGCAGCCTTTTTTTGAGAAAGCCGCTTCTTCAAAAAAGTGAAATTGCTTTTTTTTCTCAATTTCAGGATCCGGTTCAGGGATCGCTTTAATCAAAGCTTCGGTATAGGGGTGTTTAGGCGTCTTAAAAATCACGTTTGTTTGCCCATATTCTAAAAATTGGCCATGATAAAGTAACCCAAGTGCGTCTGATAAAAAATGTAAAACGCTTAAATCATGACTAATCATAATAAGAGATACCTCTTCTTCCTTTACCTTCTTTCGTAAGAATTCTATCATTTCAACTTGCAAGGGGACATCCAAAGAGGAGAGGGGTTCATCAAGAATGATCACATCAGGATTTAGAGTTAGCGCTCTTGCAATAGACAAACGCTGAAGCTCGCCGCCGCTTAATTCTCGTGGGGTTTTCTCAATGAGGTCTTTTGAAATCCCCACAGAATCAACTAGCATTAAGACTCTTTCAAGCTTTTCTTTTTTTGCAAGGTTGGAATGGATTTCTAACGGTTCAAGCAAAGAAGCCTTTAGAGATAGAGAAGGGTTAAAACTACTATAAACATCTTGAAAAACAAATTGTACTTTGGCTTGGTAGTTTCTTTTTTGCTTGAAATCTGAGCTATCATAAACCGTTCCCTTTAAAAGAATGCGTCCCGTTTTTAGAGGAAGAATCCCAAGAAGCGCTTTAGCAAGAGTGGATTTTCCGGAGCCGCTTTCGCCGGCAATGCCTAAAATACTTCCTTTTTTTAATGAGAAGCTTAAAGGTTCAAGATGAAAAGAAACGAAGCCATTTTTTTTAAATTCAACAGATAAATTTTCTACTTCAAATAGGCTCATAGGGATCTTATTTGTTTAAATGCGTCTAACAACTTTTTAGAAAAGGGGTGAATCGGATTTTTAAAAAAACTATCCACTCCTTGCTCTTCAATTAAGCGACCCTTATCCATAATGGCAATTCGATCTGCAAGGCCGGCAAGTGCGCCAAGGTCATGTGAAATCATAAGGATAGCCATCTTGGAATTTTGTTTAATAGTTCTAAGCATTGATAGGATGCAGGCTTGAACAGTTGGATCAAGTGCTGTTGTCGGCTCATCTAAAATCAATATTTTCGGCTTTTTAGCTAAAGCTAAGGCTATCATCACACGCTGTCGCATACCGCCTGATAATTCATGAGGGTAAAGAGATAAAATTTGCAAAGGGTTTCGAATACGTACCTTCGATAAAAGATCGAGTGCAATGTCAAGCCTTTCTTTCTTTGATTCTATCCCTTCAAATAATTGGCTTTTTATGCTCATAAAAGGGTTTAAAGAAGCTAAGGCATCTTGGAACACCACTCCAATTTCTTTTTTCCAAAAGAGGCGTTTTTCTTTATTATTAAAGAGGAGCAAGTTTTTTCCGTTATATAAGATTTCGCCGGAAATTTGAGCTTCCGGCGCAAAGCCCGGAAGGTTTAAAATAGCTTTAGCAAGGGAGCTTTTGCCGGAGCCTGAAGGCCCGGCCACTCCTAACACTTCATTTTTATTTAAGTTTAGGGAAATGTCTACAAGCCCATTGACATTTTTCTTATAGCTTAGCCCAAGTTTTTTTATTTCAAGAAGCGGAGACAAGATTTGGCTTCCTACTGTTAAAATTTGTGAAGGCAAGATTAAATCCCAAGATGAGAAGGGCAATGAAAGCAAGCGGCACAAGCAATCGCCAAGGGTAGTATTCGATAGCGGCTAAGCTATCGCTTGCCATTGTGCCAAGGCTTGCTAAAGGCGCTTGCACACCAAGGCCTAAAAAACTTAAAAAAGACTCGGCAAAAATGGCTGCCGGAATGGTTAAACCTACAGCTCCTAATATGGCTTTTTTGCAATTAGGAATTAAATGCTTCATTAAAATATATTTTTTTGTAGCTCCTAGCATCTTGGAATAAACGACGTACTCTTCATGTTTAAGAAGAGAAAATTCAAAACGAACAATTCTAGTTATCGTAATCCAGCCTGTTAGCGATAAAGCTGTAATGATCGAAAGAAGGCCAGGGCCTAAAACTAAAAGAACCACCATGACAACAAGAATATAGGGAAGAGAGTAGAGACAATCAATTAGCCGCATTAAAATTTCTTCATTTCTCTTTTTTGAAAAAGCGATAGCAAAGCCGATTCCAACGCCAATCACCAAATCGATAAGGGCTGCAATGACTCCAATAAATAAAGAAATCCTTAGACCATAGCAACATCTTGTAAAAATGTCTCTTCCTAGGTCGTCGCTTCCGAGCCAAAATAAAGAGCCGGGGGGCTGATTTTTGAGAGCCAAGTTTTGATCATCGTAGGAATAGGATGAAAAAAAGGGTCCGAACAAAGCAACCAATAAAACAAGGGTTAAAAGGAAAAAACCAAGATTCCGGCTATAACTTTTCATAAAAACCATCGTCTTTTAAACATTGTTTTTCAAAAGGGTTTAGCCAAATTGAGAGGATTTCTGATAAAAAAATGCAGAGACTTAGAATAAGGGCATAAAAAGCGGTTAAATTCATAATAACGGTATAATCTCTTGCGAAGACACTTTGAACAAAAAACCCCCCGAGACCCGGGATTGCAAAAATTTTCTCAATAACAAAACTACCCACTAAAATATTAGCGGTTAATTGTCCAAGATAGCCGATGAGGGGAAAAAAAGAACCCGGTAGAACATGTTTACCCATCACAACTATGGGATGAAGGCCTTTCGCAAAAGCTGTTTTTACATAAGTCTTTTTCAAAGTTTCAATGGTTTTTTCTTTGGTTAAGGTGGTGATATAGGCGATCGGAAAAATAGAGAGGGATAAAGTTGGCAAAATGCTTTGCCAAAAGTTATCTAAGTGGGCTATCGGCATCCATCCGAGTTTAACTGAAAAAACATATTGCAAGAGAACGCCTACACAAAAACTTGGAACAGAGATAAAAGCCATAGTCATGTAAAAAATTTGGGCTTCAAGAGCACCGCCTCGATAGTAACTTGCTAAAGAGCCTAAAAAAACCCCTATGGCAATTGAAAAGAAAAGAACCTCCATGCCAAGCATAAAGGAGACAGGAAAGTTATTTCTAATTATGTCTTTTATTTGAACATCCGGGTATTGCATGGAAGGACCAAAATCCCAGGTAGCAAAAGAATAAATGTAAGAAAAATATTGATAAATTAAAGGACGGTCCAGCCCAAAATGAGCGTCTAGGGATTTTTTAATTTCAGGGGAAAGCCCTTTCTCGTCTGAAAAAGGGTTGCCGGGCACAAGATTCATCAAGATAAAAGTAATCGTCAGGGTTAGAAGAGTCATTAACAAAGCAAGAAAAAGCCTTCTTAATAAAAATCTCATTGACTAACCCGCGCATTTCTAATCTCCATAAAGCCAAGATCTGAAACTCCGACATTTTGTACATTTGGATTTTGCAAATAGCCGAATACCCCATGGTAAAGGGGAATAATCGGCATTTCATCAATCAGGAGCGTC
Source organism: Criblamydia sequanensis CRIB-18 (assembly GCF_000750955.1). Lineage (NCBI taxonomy): Bacteria > Pseudomonadati > Chlamydiota > Chlamydiia > Parachlamydiales > Candidatus Criblamydiaceae > Candidatus Criblamydia > Candidatus Criblamydia sequanensis. The sequence continues at coordinate 520,071 of NZ_CCEJ010000003.1, forward strand.
TCAGCTTTTGAAAGCAGTTCATAACGCTCTCTTTTATCAGCTTGGTTTGATCGATCAAGAAGGGATTGGTATTCTTCCATTTCCCAGCCCGTGCTATTTGTTGTGTTCTCTTTAAATTTGAAAATCTCTAAAAAATTAATGGGATCCGGGATATCAGCTACCCATCCGCCTAAACTTATGTCAAAATCACCTTTGGCTAACCTTTCATAAAAGAGCTTTGGCTCAATGGCTTGCAGCAGAACTTCCAAATGAAGATTTTTTTTCCAGTCCTCTCTCAACACTTGAGCGATCCTATGATTTTTATCGCTTTGCAAATAACAAAGCGTAATCTTCTTAAGATCTTTTGGGCTCACGCAGTCCTCATCAAGCGCTTTTTTATAAAAATTTTTAGCTTCTGCAACGTCATGGTCTTGAAAAAGAGGGTTGGGATTTAACCCCATTTTTTTAGGAACGATTCCTGTTGCCGGCTCGCCCACGTAAACGACATGTTCGACAAGCGATTTTCTATCAATTGAAAGACCGAAGGCTCGTCTCATGTTTTTCGATGTGAAAACAGGCGATTTCGTATTAAGCCTTACCCAAAAACTTCCAAGTGCCGGAGCCATGCTTAATTTTTTTGAGTCCATAAGAGATTTAAGGGTATCAATCGGCATGGCAAGAAGGGGTGAGCCCGTCCATTCCAATTCATTTTTTTTAAACATTTGGTAGGCGGTGCTTTCATCTAGAATCTGTAGCGAAACGTTTTCAAGAGGGACCGATTGACTATCCCAAAAATTAGGATTTTTTTTGAGGGTTAGCCTATGGCTTCTTTGCCAATTATCGACTTGAAAAGGTCCATTTGTGATAGGGGTTGCATGCACACTCCCGCCTTCTCTTAACGACTTATGAACAGGGTACATAAAATGGGTGGCTGCAAGCGATAGAAAGAAAGGGCAGCTCTCAGCAAGTTCAAACACTAACGTTTTTTCATCTTTTGCCATGACCCCGATTTCTTGCGGGGATTGTAGGCCAAGCTTCGCAAGCTTAGCTCCCTTTAACACATAGAGTTGATACGCATTGGGAGCCGGAAAATCAGGCTTAAGCGTGCTTTTATAGGTTTCAGCAAAATCACTTGCCGTTATGGGATCGCCATTAGACCAATAGCTTTGGTTTAAAGTAAAAGTATAGGTCTTCTTGTCTTTAGAGATCTCAACTTTTTCAGCAAGGGCCGGAACGACTTTGCCTTGCGCATCAAAACGCATTAGGCCTTCATAAAGCATATGGGAGACGCCAACTGCTGTGACGGTTCGTATCTTCCTTGGATCTATCGATTCTGGGTCTTGGCTAATCGCTACGCGAAGCATTTTTTCAGAATTTTTGGAGTTTTCTTTTCTTCCATCACAGCCAAGCAAGCAGGAAAGGGAGCCAAATAAAATAAAAATTATGAAACGCATTTTCCTTAAGCCCCGTCTTTGATTTCATCCTAAAAAATTATAGTTTATGCTGGATAAAGTCAAGAATCGAACAATTTTTCCCGAAGGGCTTAACCCGAATTTAGTGAAACGCTGAGGTTAGAATTATAACAAATTTTCTTTTCACTTTTTTTCAATACGTGTAAATAACAATAAGCAAGCAAATGGGTAGTGTTATTCTAAAATCGATAAAGTAATTAATGAGAATCTTATGTCAAAACTTTTGATCGCCGTCGTTGCAGCTTCTATACTGATCCTAAGCTACTTCGCTTTAAGGCCAAGTGGTGCCAATATCATTGATTCGGGGGGCAAAGCCAATAACGATGCTAAAGAAGCCTACAACTTATGGAAAGATTACTCGCCGGAATCTAAGGAATTCCATGTGTCTTTGCCAACCGTTCCAAATGTGACGTCTCAAAGTGCTCTCGACAATAGAACTGCTAAAAAGAAGCATTATAAGATTTTCCTTTCAGAGCAGCTTGATTCTTCCCTCTATGTAATTACAGCCATCAGCTTCGGCCCTGATAATAAACCGGAAAATGATATCCACATTTTAGAAAATACTATAGCGGATATGGTTGCGCAAGGAGTGAATAACCAACTAAAAAGTGCAATTGAAACGACCTTTCAGGGGCGAAAAGCCGTTAAGTTCGAAATTGAAAGTGATGAAAATCATATTTCAGGCATCGCTTTTGTATATAGGAATAAACTCTATTTACTTACTCGAATTTCAAAATTAAATAAGGTGAATGAAGAGGAGTTTAATCGCTTTATTTCATCCTTTAAATTAAACGAAAGCATTAGCAATGGAAAATAATCCATTAGACTTCTTTCGAAAGAAGTCGATTATTAATTCTTTAAAAAGTTCAGGAAATTATATGATTTCAAAACGATTTCAAAGTTTTTTACTTTTGTCTAGCTTATTGATATCGAAGCCTGTTTTTTGCGAGATGCCTCAACGAATCAATTTTTCAACTCCAAGCAGCAGCAATAGCAAAACAACCAATCAACCCTCAGGAAGAAATACAAATCCCGGAAACATGAGCAATCCAGGTAACGCAGGAACTAACAATTCCTCTCTCAATAAATTTAGGGATAAATACGCGCAGTTAAAAAACCAATCCGTCGATGATGGCACTATTACACAAATGGCGAGCTCTGAAAGCGATCTTATTCCTTACGCTTTTCCCGGAATAGTCGGCTTTAAAGACGGCAGGTTAGTTGGAAGCGATCACCTCTTAAATTTAAGCGATCATATTTCTGTTTTTGCTGAAATCTCCCTCCCTGACAATCAAAAAGCGCCGGTGACCGCTAAAGAAATTGAAGAGAGAGTGAGAGAAATATTTCAAAAAAATAATATTGTTCCCCGTTCAGATGCAAGTGCCGGAAAACCGAACCTTCCTTTCTTTCATATTCTGGTGTTTGTTTTCAGCATCCCCGAAGGGTATATCTATAATGTGTCAGGAAGGCTCTTTGAAGAAGTCACCTTGCCAAGAATCAATTTGCCTGATGGCTTAACTATGCAAGCTATCACTTGGGATAGGGAAGGCTTAAGAGCAAGCTCCAAGCAAACGTTTAAAGATGAGCTTTTTGAAAGCGTCGATGAAACCGTTAATAGTTTTATCGAAAGGTTCAAGTTCTTTAGCAACATAAAAGCCACTCAACAAAACAACTAGAAATTGAGTAATGTTTTTATTTAACTAGTTTACTTCTATAGAGTAATTAAAAGTGTAGCTATTTTTAGTAGTTAATGTTAGTTCTAAAGAAAAATAAGAAGAGGTTATATTATGTACCCGCTGCTTATGTTTTCTTTTTTCCTAATACTTACTAGTTTTTCTAACGCTGCACAACTAGACCCTTTACAACAGATTGAAAAAACAACTTTTGAAAGTCCCGAGAAGGGCTATTCTTTTGATTACCCGGAAGATTGGCAGAAAGTCGATATCAAAGGTTTTGATATCGTTTTAAAATCTCCTGAAAATCAAGAGGGTCAATCGTTTGCAAACTTAAGTGTGATTAGCGGTCCACTACCGCCGAATGTCGATCTTGAGGTTTATACAAGAGAGAATGTGACTCATCTTGTTCTAAATAATGAGTTTATCCATAATTTTGATAATGGAACGGCAGAAATCGGAGGAGTCCCCTCAAATTGGATCTCTTATAATAGGGGAGATGATCTCACTAAAATTGTTCAATACTTCTTTGTTAAAGACAAATTGGCCTATCTTATTACAGAAGGCGCCATGACAGTCTCTTATAATGACTATAAAGAAACCTTTGATGAGATCATTAAGAGCTTTAAGTTCACAAACTAACTGCTGGACAACCCTTCTTTAGATCGCTATAGTACCAAGGACTTATAAGGAAAGCGATCTATGGAATCTCAAGATAAAAACTTAGAACTCATTCAATTTGCAGATTTTTTAAAAGTGGAGATTCGAGTTGGGACGATTGTCTCTGTCGAAGATTATCCGGAAGCTCGAAAGCCTGCCTATAAGCTTACAATTGATTTTGGAGAGCTCGGAGTAAAAAAATCATCTGCGCAAATTACCGATCGCTATCCAAAAGAAACTCTTTTAGGCAAACAAGTAATCGCCGTTGTCAATTTTCCTAAAAAGCAAATCGGTAAATTTATTTCGGAAGTCCTAACTCTTGGCTTGCCCGATGAAAATGGCCATGTCGTCTTACTTGAGCCCACTTATAAAATCCCAAATGGGGGAAGGCTTTTCTAAATTTTAACACATTCATATAAAATGAGATCCGAATTCTCATTAGCTGCAATTTTCATGTCGGATCGAAGCTGCCATTTTCCTAAAACTTTTAAATTGTTTTGGGTGAGAAGAGGGTCTATTTCATTAAACTCATAGAGTTTGACTTTAAAATCTTCGGTTTCAGTTAATTTCTTTTTGTCATCTTCCCACAGTTCATATTTGCAGACTGTGGTTTCAATTTTAGAAAGAAGATCAAAATGAGCTTTAGTCTTTAGAGTAATTTTCAAGTCACCTTTTTTAACAAATCGTTCTTTCCAAGAGTTTTGAGATTCCGATACGGCTTTTAAGGTTTCAATCTCGAATACAAATTTGCCCCCTTCCTGTAAAGAATCGGAAATTACCTTAAGCGCAGAATTTACATCCTCGATCGAAGTTAATAAACCAAAAGAGCCGCTTGGAATGAAGATTAAGTCATAGGTATGATCGCTTGAAAAAGTTTCAAAAGAGGCTTCTTTAAGGGAAGCCTTTAATCCTTTGGCTTCACATTTTTTTTGACAAATGTCAAGCATGTGAGGGGAGCTATCAAAGCCTTCAATCCTAAAGCCTCTTTCTAGAAACGGGATCAAAAAACGGCCCGTTCCGCACATAGGTTCAAGGATGGGACCTTTCAGGTCTTTTGCATAGCTTAAATAACATTTCAGAATTTCATCTGATACAGTCGGCTTGTCGAGTTCATAAAATTGAGAGCAAAGGCTTTGATAGGTTTTATTCATAATCAATCTGAAGAAAGCTCATTTGTTCTCTCAAAACAAGCCAAGAAGACATTGATAATGCCCGACCTGACATTTAAATCTTCTAGAGCAAGAAGCCCGGCAATCGTGGTTCCAGCAGGAGATGAAATCTGCCATTTGATTTCTCCGGGATGCTTATCGCTATTTTCTAAAAGGCATAAACTTCCTTTCACCATTTGTTTGACAATTTGCTCAGAATCTTTAGCGTTAAAGCCCATAGCAATGCCGGCTTCCACCATTGATTCTATCATGACAAGAACAAAAGCCGGACCCGAGCCGCCTAATGCTGTAAAAGCATTAATTTTTTCTTCAGAAAGCCAAAACACCTTTCCTAAAGGATCAGAGAGACTTAAAAGCTGCATAATCTCATTTTCTGAAAGTTTGCTATCCGGGGTAAGACCCACTAGCCCTTCACCTTTTGTAATCGCAAGATTAGGCATCATCCGAATGATTCGGGTATTTGGAAAATAGGTTTTCAGGGTATTAATGGTTGTGCCGGCGAGCAAACTAATGAGGGTTTGCTCGGTAAGAAGACTGCCAATTAGAGGAGCTGCTTCCTTTAAACTCTGCGGTTTAATGGCTAAAATCACAATATCGGCATTATCAATTGCCGTCTTCAAGTCGGGACAGGCTTTTCCAAAACCCTTCTGTTCAAGAGAAAGAGCTTTATCGTAATGATGATCATACAAAAAAAGGTTATAGCTTTGCGATAGCCTCTCAGCTAAACCGCGGCCCATAGTTCCCGTGCCGATAATTGCAATATTATTTCCGGATAGCATAATCACCTCTAATTATCCATTTATACGATGTCAACTCTTTTAATCCCATAGGGCCTCTTGCATGCAATTTTTGTGTGCTAATAGCAACTTCAGACCCTAAACCTAACTGGCTTCCATCCGTAAACCGTGTCGATGCATTTACGTAAACCGCTGCCGAGTCAATGCTTGCTACAAAATCCTCGGCATTTTTCCGGTTTTCGGTCAAAATGCCATCGCTATGACCTGTGCTATGAAGCAATATATGCGAAATGGCTTCATCACAATTTTTAACTACCTTTATTCCCAAGACAAGGCTTAGCCATTCCGTATCCCAATCCTTTTCTTCAGCAAGAGAGGCCGGAGTGGTATCTTTCACGTATTCCAGGCTTTTAGCATCCAGTTTAAAACTAACTCCTAGAGACTTAAGTATATCTGCAACTTTGGGGATAAAGCTCGAAGCAATAGCCTCATGAACAAGTAATGTGTCTAAGGCATTGCAAACGCTCGGTCTTTGCGTTTTGGCATTTATAATGACTTTTAGAGATTTTTCCAAGTCTGCTGTCTCATCAACAAATAAATGGCAAATCCCAATGCCGCCTGTGATCACAGGAATAGTGCTGTTTTCCCGGCAATAACGATGAAGCGCTTCTCCTCCTCTTGGAATAATTAAATCGATAAAATCATGAAGACGCAGCATTTTTAAAACTTCGCTTCGATCGCTAGTTGAAATAAGCTGAACAGCGTTTTCCGGTAAGCCTGATTGACTTAAGGCTTTTCGAATCAATCGGCTAAGTTCGATATTGGTCCTAAGTGTCTCAGAGCCTCCTCTTAAAATGCAAGCGTTGCCGGACTTTAGGCAAAGCACACTGATGTCTAGTGTGACATTCGGTCTTGATTCGTAAATCACGCCGATAACGCCAATCGGGGTCCGGCATTTCTCTATTTCTAAATCATGATGTCGGTATTTTTCAAAACACTCTCCGATGGGATCCGGGAGTTCAATCACTTTTTCAATGTCGGCAATAAGGCCCTTAATTCGATTTTGAAGAGAAAGTCTATCTATTAAAGCTTCCCTTAAACCCTTTTTTATCGCTTCATCAATGTCTTTTTGATTGGCTTCTAAAATAGCCTTTTCTTCTTCTTTAAGAAGCGAAATAAGCTTCATTAAAGCCTCATTTTTTTGTTTATCTGAAGCTTTTGCCATTTGAGGACAGCTAAGTTTTGCCTTTTTGGCAAGTTGTTCAACATTCATGATAAAGACTCTTCCTCTTTGGACTTAACTCTTGTCATATTCGTTCTATGTATAATTTCCCCGCCATAACTATAGCCTAGGATATCTTCTATTTTTTTAGAGTGGACCCCAATTATTTTTTCAATTTCATCTTTTCCATAATTGGTAATGCCAACTGCCAATAATTTAGATTTTGAGTCTATTAAATGAACAATAGCGCCACGCTCAAAAGGTCCTTTTACTTTTGCGATCCCAGGCGGTAAAAGACTTGCACCATGATGAAGAATCTTATCTGATGCGCCTTCATCCAATTCAATAACCCCTTGCGGCTTCTCCGATAAAAGCCATCTTTTTCGGCTCTCTTGCAAGGTGATCTCTGTTTGAAATAAAGTGCCGTGAGCTTTACCTTCTACTAACTCTAATAAAATATTCGGGACTTTTGATGAGGCGATGATTGTTGGCGTTCCCCATTGAGAGGCTCTTTTTGCAGCTTCAATTTTTGTTAACATGCCGCCTGTCCCAAGAGAAGTTGAAGTGCCTTTAGCAAGAGCCATAATTGACTCATCAATATGTTTAACTAAGGGAATTAATTTAGCATTAGAATTAAGTCTTGGATCCGCAGTAAAGAGTCCTTCTTGGTCGGTTAATAAGATCAAAAGATCGGCTGCCACAAGATTAGATACTAATGCTGCTAAATTATCATTATCGCCCACTCTAATTTCTTTTGTCGCCACAGTATCGTTTTCATTAATTACAGGGATAATTCTATGCTGTAAAAGGCAGTTAAGCGTGTCTCTCGCATTAAGATATCGTTTTCTATTTGAAATGTCGTCTCTTGTTAGAAGAATTTGCGCAACATGAATTTCATGAAGGCCAAATAACTCTTTCCAGACAAGCATCAGCTCAACTTGGCCTATGCTTGCAAACATTTGTTTTTTTGGGAGGGTTCGATCCACACTTGGATTTTTTAAGAGTTCTTTGCCTGCGCAAATAGCGCCCGATGAAACAAGGATCACTTCGAAATTATTTTCATGGAGTTTGGAAAGCTGGGAAGCTAATCCCAGCATAAATTTACGAGAAAGTTGACTCCCGCCTTGCGTTAAGGTGCTAGTCCCGACCTTAACCACAATTCTTTTTAGCTTTTTCATTTTTTAACCCGCTTCTAAAAAGCAATAAATAATTTTAAACAATAAATATGGCTATCTTTTTTTGAGATACAGATAGCAAAGAATCGGTAAAAAGCGACAAACACCTTTTTTAAATCAAAGGAAATGATCAGGAAAAAATAACCCCTAAAGGGGGAAAAGAGGGGAAGGAGGAGTCTTCTTGAAAGAGTAAGAACAAAAAAACTGATCGAATTTCATCTTTTGTCTCAACATTATTTGGTTTCTTTCATTCTAACCAAAGCCCTGTCCTAAAGTAAACCGATAATAATAAAAAAAACCCTATTGACTATCACGTAACGTCATAGTTTATAATGTTAGCCATTACCTTTTAAGAAGGAGAACTATGGCTTACACAGTTAAAAAATTAGCAAAAATATCGGGGGTGAGTGTTCGAACCCTTCACTATTATGATGAGATTGGTTTGCTTAAGCCGGCCTATACCGAGGCCAACGGATATCGCTATTATGAAGAAAAGGAGATGCTGCAGCTTCAGCAGATCCTTTTTTTTAGAGAGCTTGGATTCGAGCTAAAAAAAATTCAAAAAATCTTAGTAAAAGGAAAATTCGACCAAGTCGCAGCCCTTCATTCTCATAGAAAAATCTTACAAACCAACATAGAAAGAACAAAAGAATTAATAAAAACTATCGACAAGACAATTAACCATTTATCAGGAGAGAAAAAAATGAAGGATTCAGAAATATATCATGGCTTTAGCAAAGAAAAGCAAAAAGAGTATGAAAAACAAATTATTGAACGCTTTGGAGAAGAAGGGAAGGTTCTGATTGAGGAAAGCCATCAAAAAGTAAAAAATTGGGGTAAGCCTGAGTGGGAAAAATCTCGTAAGGAATTTGCCGAGATTTGCACTGAATTGGCCGAAATGATGAAAAAAAACATAAAGCCTGATGCGAAAGAGGTGCAAGCTGTTATTCGCCGGCATTATCAATGGCTAACTCAATTTTGGACACCTACGAAAGAGTCTTACTCTGGCCATGGTAAGTTCATTGCAGATAGCAATCTTGGTGAGGCCTACAAAGCTTACCACCTGCAAATGCCGGAATTTATTTCAGCGGCAATTCAAATATTTGCTGCAAAAGAACTCATTAAATAGGAGGAAATGTGAAAATAGAAATTTGTAATACACTAGCTATTTTGGATGAAGTCAAAGAGCTTGACTTAGAGGAGCGACAAGCGCTCTGGCAGGGACGCGTTGTGTCAACTTTTCAACCTATGACGCAAATAGCACCCATCGACTTTGTTGCTATGGGAGCGTGTGATATCAACACAAAGAGGAGCTTTTACGAAAATTCTATAGATGCTCTCCTAGAAGGAAAGATAATCGATAGAATCCAGGCTGCATTAGAGAAAGCCCTTATAGCTTTTAAAGAAAAGGGAGGCTTTCGTTTTCCTGATACTCTTCATGTAGGGGTATTTGTAAGTGACGGGAAAAATTTCATTCTTGAAAACCTAAATCACGGATTTATCGGTTTTGGTGGCATACCTGGCTTTATTATTATAATTCTTTCTCCGACAGATTATGTCCTAAAATGCCTGGAAGCTCTTGTGGTCCATGAGTTTCATCACAATATACGCTTCCTGATAGAACCATGGCCTAAAGATATGAATATCTCTGTTGGTAAATATCTTCTCGATGAAGGAATGGCGGAGGCTTTTGCAGCAGAGTTATACAGTGAGAAATATATTGGACCTCAAACGATTGGATTATCGGAAGAAGAACTCTTAAAGGCAGGAGATATTATTTTGCCTCATATGGCAGAAAAAGGTTTTCAAAAAGCGAGCAGCTATTTATTTGGGGATGCGATGGCAGATGTATTTAATTATCCTAAAACGGGCTTGCCTCACGGAGCTGGCTATGCTGTAGGGTATTGGCTTATCAAAACCTATTTAAAAAAGACAGGCAGAGATATTTTTGAAGCCACATTGGAAGGATCTGAGAATATTTTGCAAGAGATCGGGGTTGTTCATTCATAGCGTTTACTAAAACCAAAGAAGTTCTGAAAGGACCTCTTTTTTCAAAAACTAGAAGGGATGAAGTAAGCTGTTATTAATCATCTCTTTTAGCCTTTCTTCCTTCTTGTTAAACCAAGTTGTTCTCTAAAGTCCTTTGATAGCCTAAAAAAACGATCCGCCGGGTATGATCCTTCGTAATCATAGGTAATGAATTTATTCTTTAGTAAAAACTCAATCATTTTTTCCGAAATGGGGAATGATATCAGTGAAGTTAAATCTTCCAAAATAATGGACTGCTTACTCGCAATGACAGCAAGTATTTTTACAGCGCAAGAGTTACAGGTTTGTTTTACTTGAATATTATCCCAGAGTAAACTGGCGTAGCGCCCAAATTCTGCAAAAGTTAGATGGGATTTTTTCAATTCTCTTACAACATCTTTTCTAATATCCTCATCATTTTTTTCATTTATGAGAATTTTATTGTACATCTTTTCAACCTCTTCCCGCAAATTTGGGTTTTTATCCCAATATTTGTAGGAAGCTTCAAGAAGAGCCCCTAAAAGGCTACCCGGATAAACATCACGATCGGCTAAGGGATCAACACGCAAAAGTTCTATTGCTAGTGGAATTAAATATTCAATCCCAATATCTTGGGAAATCAGACGCAACAAGTCGCTTCCTTTTAAATCCATTAGAGGAACCCGACGAAGTTGGAGACACTTATTTTCCAGAGAAGAATCACTTTTAGGTTCTCCCCAATCTGAATTTTCTAAGTCCTGAAGAGATTTATTAAGGTCGAATTTCATGGATATTCCTTAATTTCGATTGTCACGTTGAAGCAATCGCCAAATAATTGATGGATTCATACCTATAAGCTTGGAATAGCAGCAGTTTATTTCCACTCGTAATCAAATGAATAATGTCTTATTTTTGATTTCTTTTAAGTTTATGAGAAATTAGTTAAAAATCGTTTCAATAATATTATTTTTATAATTAAAGTCAACATTCCGTAGGTAAGAGGGCTTCTCTTAAGACCTCTTTTAAAAGATTTTCAATTAAGATCTTTCAAGATATAATTTGCGTTTTATAGAGTATGGAGTCATGACGAACTTTTCTTTATACCGCTCAAATGACCAGGCAAGCATTAGCTATTTCTGGGCAAGGGTTCTTGATACGCCTCTTTGGGCGATCTTCAACATGCTTCCTTTCATTCTTCTAAAAGACTTTAAAGCTTCCGTCTTTCAACTTGCCGTATTCATCGCCATCAAGCCGATTGTCTCTCTTTTTTCTTCCTACTGGAGTTCGATGGTCCATGGAAGACCAAAACTTCTAAAAACAAACATTATTCTAGCTAAATGTTTAGGGAGCACCCTATTTTTTCTTGTCCCTTTTTTCCAAAGCTCCTGGCTTCTTGTCATCGCGTCTGCCATCTACATGTGTCTTGCTGTCGGGGCTTTGCCCGCCTGGATGGAAATTTTAAAACGCAACCTCACCGATGTGGATTGCAAAAAAACGTTTGCTTATGGGTCTTCAATTGGATACTTAGGCGGAGGAATTTTACCGCTCGCTCTTGGCTGGATTCTCGATGGATCTCCCCAAGCCTGGAAATGGATTTTTCCCTTAAGCGCCCTTATTTCCCTTTCATCTCTTCCCTTAATTATAAAAATAAAAGTAGTAAGTACAGGGGAGTCTAGAGAAAGAACTCGTAAATCTTTTCTATCCTATCTGCTAGGACCCTGGAAGAAATCTTTTGAGATCCTCTCGAAGAAAAGGGATTTTTTACTTTTTCAAATTGGTTTTATGGTCATGGGTACAGGCCTTATGCTTATGCAGCCTGCTCTCCCTATCTTTTTTGTGGATGGGCTCGGGATGTCTTATGTCGAGCTTGCTCTTGCGCTTTCTGTTTGCAAAGGGATTTCTTATGCCCTCTCATCCCCTTTATGGGCAGCACGCATGCAAAAGATGGATATCTTTAAGTTTAGCGCAAGTGTCACAGCGCTTGCCTGTCTTTTCCCTGTTTTCCTGATTCTTGCTAAGTGGAATTTTCTTTTTGTCTTCGCAGCTTATGTAGGTTATGGAGCTATGCAAGCAGGCTCTGAATTATCCTGGAATCTTTCAGGTCCCATCTTTTCAAAGAAGGCGGATAGCTCGCCTTATACGGCAGTAAATGTCGTGACAGTTGGTATTCGAGGTCTCTTTGCCCCGGCTCTCGGCAGTTTTTTTTGCCAAGCTTTCGGCTCGGAAAGTGTTCTTTGTCTCGGCGGCGGCTTTTTCTTGGCGGCGACGGCCCTTCTTCTTCATTTTAGTAAAAACTATGAGGAAACAGGAGAGCTTGCAGCTTAAGCTTAGACTACTTTCCAAATTCTATGAAGTCAATTTTATCAAAAAATTTGCATAAAACCAGCCCATTCTTCCAATCAAAGCGAGTTTCGAAGAAGTTATTGGAAAATCTTGCGGAAAAGTTTTTTAGCCCCTTTCTCGATCTTCTCAACTCCTTTTTCGATTTGTTTCTCTACGGGCTTCAAATCAAAAACAGCCGGTTCCCTTTCAGCTTGAGTTTGAATTTCTCCACCCCAAGGGAATGGGTAAGTGGTAGGCTTTGGGGGAGTTGGGTCATTACCGCTTGCAAGATCAAGGAAAGTTCCGAGTATCATCCCTTGCGGCCCTTGCGATTGAGCAACAAGTGAACTTATTTTAGCTGCCGCTTTTTTCTTTTCCAACTTTAGGTTGGAAAAGTGACCTTTAAGTGGAATTTGCACCATAAAGTCAGTTGACAAATCAGTAATCCCAAAAGCTTCTCTTAAAGCGCCTTCTGTAATTCCAATAATCATATCCGATTTGTTATCTATGAGATTGACTCTTCCCCATGACGCTAAGTGAAAGCGGTCGTTTAAAAGAAGATCAAATCGATATAGGGTTGCAACGCCGTCATTTAAAGAAAAATAAAGGGGAGTTAGCCAAATGGAAACATTATTTTCAGACGCATTTTTAAATAAGCCAAGTAGCGTTTGAAGGTCAGGTGAGTTTTTAAAGGATTGTCGTTGAATACTAAGCGACCCCTTTTGGATTTTAATAGCGCGAAGGTTTGAAGAAAGAGGGAGAGAAAATCCTCCCGAATCGACTACAAGCTCTATTGCTTCCTGGGAAGGCTCTAATTTTCCGAGCGTTTCTGAAAAACGGCTTAATATATTTTCAGAAAGAAAGCGGTTTGGCTTAAATGAAAGGCGTAAAGGTGACTTTAAAGTTAAATAACCCTGGTTTAAGGCCCCATCTAAAATAAAAAAACCATTCCCGCCCTCTAAATTTAGGCGGATCGGGCCGGTTAAGCTTTTGACATCCACCCCAAGGGAAGCTTTTGTTTCCTCACCGAAAAGGCCTTTCACAAAAGAGCCGTAAGGAATAGAATCGCTCGGAATTAGATTTAACACCTCATTTGGAAAATTATGGCTATCTAAATTTAAAACGATATGAGAATTGCCTAAATCGATTTGCTTGCCGTTAAATAAATTTTCAATCGATCCGCGTAAAAAAAGCGGCTTATCTTTCACTTTTAAATGAGATTCGAGATCCATTCTTTTACCAAGCTCGTTCCCAAAAATAGAGGTTCTAAATTCAGAAACGTGAGCTTCGCCTAAAGTTTTTTCATTTCTCACATAAAGATTATCAACACCGATAAGAAGCGCAAGATTTGCTTTGCCAAGTTCATTTAAAAATCCGGAGGTTAAAAAGCCTCTTTTTGGAAGCTCAAATTTCTTTAGATGGATTTTTAGATCAGCACCCGAGGCAAGAGAAAAAGCTTTTAGCTCGTCGCTTTGTAAAAATTGAGCCAAGGCTTGAATTTTGTCATTATCAAGAGTAATTCTGATAAAACTGTCGGCATCATCATAGAGCTTGATCGTGTCTTCAAGCCTTACGGAAAGATTTAAATTAAAGTCCTTAGAATTTGATTTAATGAGGAAAAGGCCATTGTCTTTTTCAGGCATTTCAAAGTTGACTTGAAGCTCTAATGGACCATTGATAAAAGAAGTAAGTAAGGGGCTTAGACCGGTTAAAATTTCCGGGGGAGCATTCTCAACATACAATTGTAATTTAGGCTCCATCTCAATAAGGGGCTTATCGAGATTTTCTAAAGCTTTAAAGCTTGCCCTTCCGCTAAAAACCCCTTCACTAATGAGATTTTCAAAGCTTGTTTTGCCGCTAAACTGAAAGCCGAACTTAATTTTTTTATCACGAGATGAAACTTCAACCGGAATTGTAATATCTTTTAAGGCAAATTGGTTTTTTAAGGATTTAAGGCGAATGGTATCGACATTTAATTTTCCTATAAAATGAGGGTTCTCAAAGTTGATTTTTTCATTTAAAGGAGATAAAACAAATTGCAAAAGAGTTGGCTCTTGAAGAGAAATCATCTCTCCATAAGTGCCGCCAAAATTTTTAAAAGTTTTTTCAGTAAGTTTATAGTTTGCAAAAGAAGGGGAATGGATCTCGATGCCTTTTGCAGAAATTTCTAAAGCTAGTCCCGATTCTAAAAGGGAATTTTCAAGATGAGTATTTAGCTTAAAGCTCTTTTGATCGGTGTAGAGATTTTTAAGTGTACCGACAAGGTTGAACCGGCTTTTTTTATCCAAAATATAAGAAAGGGTGCTCCCTTCTTGAGGCTCGATATAAACTTGAGCTTGTACATCCGCTTTCCCATTTTGTCTTTGGTGAATATTTGCAATGAAACCTTCAATATCGATTAACTCGTCTTGAATAGATAAAGTGCTTTTTTTAGAAGAGGCTATTTGCATTTTTATTTCGGATCTAGAGATCGCTTCAAAAAGATCAGCATCTTTTAAAATAGAGACATCAAACTTTTGAACTTCCCCCTCGATCGGAAGGGCTTCCTTAAGAACAATCGGTGTGGCACCAAGTTTTTTAAGCGTTTCCGGCAGCAAATTAAAACCAAAACGGAAAGGTTCCTTTAAAGTCACTTGGGTCTGACTTAAATTTAAAAGAATAGGTTCTAAAAACACCTTATCGGAAGCAAGAGAAAGAGTGGCTTCTCCCTTTCCTTCTTTTAAATCAAGTGTGGTTTTTAAGTTAACCACACTCCCAAGAAAAGAAGAGATCAAATCCCACTTAGGAACTCCATTGAATAGGCTTAAGGGAAGAGAGGTGGTTTCAAGGCGAAATTTTGCATTCTGTCTAAGATTATTGATTAAAGAAGATAGACTGTCTGATTTTTCAACTTCAGCATCGACAAACAACTTAATTTCTTTTTTATTTTGAAATCCTTGTCCTTGAAGTTGAAAACTCATTTCACTGGAATCTTGTACGGTTTGAACTTTGCCGTTCAAGGCATTGATTTCAATTTTAGCAAGTTTTGAACTTTCTTGAATTTCAAAAGGTCCTACATTAAAGTTTCCTTTAACCTGGATCAGTTCATTATCCTTGCCCTCTTTCCAGGGATAAAACAAGTAATCTAAATTCACATCAAGGGAGGTGGGCCTTGATAATTTGATCTCGGAAAGAACCCCTTTTTTGCTTAAAAGGATCTCAAAAAATTTAGGAGTGAGCTTTGTTTTAATGTAACTATTTTCTTTTAGAGATACTCCATTATCTGAAAAAGAGAGAGCAAACCTTCCATTGCCCCGATCCGTTTTAACTAAAACTTCTGTCTGTTTTCCGTTTCCATTAATTTCAGCATTAATAGTTTGTCCTAAAGCCTCGGTTATCAGCCCATTAAAATCCCTATTTCTCAGGGAAACAAAATTATCGAGGAAAAGGACCGGGAAGTTTTCAAGTTTACCAATAATCCTAGAGGTTTCATTTAAAAATTTAGGGTCTATCTCTCCATTAAAATCAATCCGGCCATCTTTATTTCCATAACTTGTATTTCCCTGAACATTGACCAAATACTTTTGATTTCGTTCCTTTAGATTCAAGTTCACATCGAAAAGCTTTGGGAAGTCTCCAATATTGAGGCTCTTCTCTTTTACAATGCTTGTTAAATCGACATTAAGGTTTTCTATATTGGCTTCCTGAAACCCGAAATCCCTTCTTAAAATTTTTATAAGAGAGGCATTAAGAGATGCATTATCTAAAGAAAGCAGTGTCTCGTGGTCGTTTCGCCACCGGAACCCTTCAAGTTTCTGAGGCCCAAGCCAAGATAAATTTAATGTCTTAGCATCGAATCTGCCAGGCAAATGATAGTGATTTTTTATAGAATCAAAAATTATTCTCTTACCTGCATCAGTGGATGCCAGGGTCGGAAGAAGCAGGACTAAAAGGACAAAAAAGCCAAGAAGGGAAAAAATCACTTTCTTCGCGATGCCCTTAGAGACCGAAGAGTTTTTATTCATGTAAACCGCCGCACTACAGATTTTTTAAATGACCTAAAAATTGGGCCTTTATAAACAGATAAAGGCTCGAGCCGAGTAATTTTTAAGTTTAAATTTTGCAGTTAAGCTTAAGCCAACTCAGCTAAAAATTCATACCTAAAAATCTTTGAAAAAGAACTCTTTTTTAAATTTTAAATTTCTAAAAAATCACTCAGGAATTTCTTTTTTTAATAGACTTCTTTCGAAACTCGCTTTGATTGGAAGAGCGGGCTAGTTTTATGCAAATTTTTTGATAAATTTTGAAAGCATAGGATGACCTATGCATGAAAAATTTAGGAAAAAAGATGCCAAAAACAGCTATTTTAACAATTGAATGGAGTTTCGAAAGAAGTCTAATGTTCAAATTCAAAAAAAACATAATTCATTGATTATAAATGATCAAATTCAAGTGAGTAAAGCAAAAACAATAGAAAAAAGGAAAAAAGACAGTTTTTTTAATAAAAATGCATCATTTTTTACAAAAGCAAGTTTTTTATTTATTTTTGGTGTAATATTTGTTACTATTTAACAATGACATTAACTAATAAATAATTAAATTAAGAGAGAAATATGTTTTTAGCGGCATCTACCTTTATTACCGGCTATTTGGGCATCATTTTTGAACACAAACTAAGAATAGATAAGGCTGCAACAGCCTTGATAACCGGTATTTTATGCTGGCTTTTTTACTTTGCCCTAGGATCCGGGGATTTCGCTATTAAAGCCTCTCATCTTCAAGAACACCTAAGCGATATCAGCCAAGTTGTTTTTTTTCTTCTCGGGGCGATGTTAATTGTCGACTTGATCGAGGCCCATAAAGGGTTTGAAATCATCAGCAAAAAGATCTGTTTTCCTTCAAAGCTTCTTACCTTTTGGCTAATTATTCTATCAGGATTCTTCCTTTCATCTG
Organism: Criblamydia sequanensis CRIB-18; assembly: GCF_000750955.1. Lineage (NCBI taxonomy): Bacteria > Pseudomonadati > Chlamydiota > Chlamydiia > Parachlamydiales > Candidatus Criblamydiaceae > Candidatus Criblamydia > Candidatus Criblamydia sequanensis. The sequence continues at coordinate 537,419 of NZ_CCEJ010000003.1, forward strand.
TTTTAGATAATCTTACGACTATTATCGTAATGATTTCACTTCTTAAAAAGATTATCCCGGAAAAGGAAAATCGGTTAATCCTCTCTGCCGCTCTTGTGCCGATTGTGAATGCGGGGGGGGCTTGGACCCCGATTGGAGACATCACAACCACAATGCTTTGGATTGGAGATTGCATATCTTCTTTTGAGATTATTAAAACTCTTTTTATCCCTTGTATCATTACCATGATAGTGACAGGCTTCCTTGTTTATAGAAAACTCCCAAGCGACTTTAAGTTAAAGCCAAACGAAGAAGGGGAAGCTCCGAAAACAAAAGGTTCTTTTCTTATTTTAATCAGCGGTCTTACTGCGTTAATTGCCGTGCCGGCTCTTAAGAGCTTTTTCAATTTGCCCCCTTTTATGGGCATGCTTTTAGGCGTTGGAATCCTTTGGGCGATGACCGACTTTTTACATCATAATGATAAAGAAAGTTCAAACTTAAGAATGATGGCTTCCTTTAAGAGGATCGATATTTCAACAGTCCTTTTTTTCTTAGGGATTCTTCTTGCTGTCGATGCCCTTGAATCTCTTGAGATTCTCAAAGAGTCAGCAGTTTTCTTACAGAAGATGATTCCCTCGCATGCAATTTTTGCAAGCCTTCTTGGGGTTTTATCGGCAGTCGTTGATAACGTTCCGCTAGTTGCTGCCACAATACGTATGTTCCCTCTTGAAGATTACCCGATCAATCATGCACTTTGGAACATGATTGCGTATTCAGTAGGTGTCGGGGGAAGTTTGCTTGTCATCGGTTCAGCCCCGGGAATTGCTCTTATGTCCTTAGAAAGAGTCAGCTTTTCTTGGTATTTTAAGAACTTAAGCTTGATTATTCTGATTAGCTATATCGCAGGCTCATTTTCAACCTGGCTCTTTTCTTGATAATTGCCATTATTCCCTTTAGGAAGAAGCTCCGCTAACTCATAGAGGGAATAATTTGTTTCTTCCTGGCTTAGAGCCTCTTTAAATTGCTGGACGATTTCCGTGATCTTGAAAAGATCCTTCGAATAGGCCATCTTTATTTCATCTTTTGAAGATTCTCCGGTTGCGAATAAGACATGCGAAATTTTAATTCGATCCATGCTTTTAGCTATATTATAGCTAGTCTCATCAGAATTATTTCCAGTTTCCCAAACAAGAGCCGCATTTTTTAAATCATCCATGGTCTTCTTTAATTCCTCATACGGGACCCCTGTCATTTTGGAAAACTCAAGTAAAGTGGGGGGCGGGCTTTCAGCAAGCGATTTTTTTATGGACTCGGACATTAAAAAAAGAGCAAGAACGCCTCTTTTTACAGTGAGAGTTTTATCATTTAAAAGCTTTAGGTGAGCGCTTTCCTTTTTATCTAAAGAAGCATGGTAGCAAACCTCGGCGCCAAAAAGAGCAATCCACCAGCTAAACTGCATCCAAATTAGAAATAAAGGAAAGACGGCAAAACTACCATAAATCGCCCCATAACTTGCAAACCAGAGTTGGAGTTTAATGAAGGCGTATTGGAGCAGTTGAAAAGCCGATCCGGCAAGAATACCTGCCGACAAAGCATAACGAATGTGTACGGTTTTATTCGGGATAAACAAATAGAGAAATGTGAATAAAAGCCAGCTTGACAAAAGCGGGGTGAGATGGAGCCAAACCTTAATGAAGGGATTCACATACTCGCTTGTCCCGGTTTTTGTTGCAAATTCAGATAAGGTTGAAGTTAGGTATAAAGAAAGGCTACTTGATACCAAGAGCAAGATAGGGCATATAATGACTACTGCCAAATAATCACTTAGCATTCTAAAGAAGGTTCTTTGGGAAGAAGTCTTCCAAATCTCGTTAAAGGCTTGCTCTATACTCATTAAAAGCATGTAAACTGCCCAAAATAAAAGTAGGACTCCTAAACCTGCAATTAAGCCACCTTTTGCGTGGTCAAGAGCGTGATTTACATACTCAATGACTTTAGTTGCAATCTCTTGATGATCTTGGAGAAGCTCTTTTAAGCTATTAACAAAAATCTCTTCCAACCCAAATCCTTTAGCAAGTCCAAAAAGTACCGCCGCAACGGGGACTAAAGAAAACATGGTGTAGTAGGTCAAAGCAGCAGCTTTTAAAGAGCAGCCATCATTAATGAAACCCTTAAGGGCTCGAGTAAAGACCCGGAAGAAAGGGACTGATGAAAAAAAAGAACTCACTTTCATGAAAAAACCAAATGAAAACTAATTTGCATCATGCCTTGTCATAGACTTTTTTGGGTAGTCATAAGTAAAATTTTTAAAAATGTATTTTTAAAAAACAAAAATTACCTTTTCTTTCTCTTATAATTAAAAAAGGTATAAAAAAATAAAAAAACCTTGTTTTTTTAAATTTTAATTTGATAAAAGGAAGTTATAAGCTTATAAAAGCTTAAGTTATAAATATTAATTAGAGGAGACTTATGAATATTTCTCCTGGCAGTTTATATAAGACAGAAATTCTTACTATTCCAAAAACTGAGCTTGAAAAAGAGATTCGTAAAAGTGAATCCCTGGGAGGTTATGTCAAAAAAGGAAACCTGGATTCAACGAAAGAAAATTATGTTCTTGAAGTTACAACACCCCTCACTGAAATTACTTGCGATGAAGAAGAGTTGGGTCCTCTTGAATCGGTTTTAGCGATTTCAAAATTTCAGGTGAATGAGATCGTCAAAAACAAGGATAGCACCTTAACTCTAAAGGTAAAGCGCATTTCAACAAGCGAGCTAAGAAGACAAAGAGAGCAAAATAGCAATAGCCAAACTTTAGGAAGAGCATCTTCTTGCCACCACCTTAAGACAAAAACCCTAAAAGAAAGAAGAAAGAGCGAGGAAATTGAACCTTCTACTTTAGAACAAAAAAAAGAACACAAAAACTTCAAGAGTATTCTCTCCAAATTGCTACCTAAACAGGCAAAATAAAAGGAGAATAAAAATGACTTCCATTTATGAACATAGGACAGAAACTTGTACGGAAGCAGAGCTTTCTGAAGTTCTTGGTATCTTCAATAGCAAAGGCTATTACATAGAGTCAGGAAGCAAGCCAAATGAAGCCAAATTGTACGAGCTTAAGCTTCGTAAAATAAAAGAAAGGATCTTTTGCACGCCCAATGAAGTTGAGGGTATTGTGACGACTTTAAGATCGATGAATTATATTGTTTCGAGCAAAACAGAAAAAGGGAATGACCGCGTTCTCTTAAGGGTAAGGCCCGCTACTCTAAATGAAGAAACGGAGATTCAAGGGGAGCATCAACCTCTAGAACAAAATGAATCGCACAATAAATTTAAGAAAATAGCAAATACCATTAGAACAAAGCTTTTTTCTAAATAATTTTCTCTCTTTAAGGGGGCGTAGAATCTGTAAAATTTTACGCTTCTCTTATTTCTTCAAAAAAACAAACCTACCTTATTAACTTGGCTTCATGATAAATAAATAGCTTCATAATCTTTACAAAACGAGGTGAAGCGATGTCAAGTGTAATTGGTTCCAACAAGGTAGTAGTTCCCTATAAAGACTTAGAGAGACAAATCAATGATTTAAATGAAAATAACGCCTACGTGACCCGTGCTGAGCCTGTGGATATTCATGAGGAAAAAAGTGAATGGAAGATTTATTGGAGAACTAGCTCCTTCATCGAAACTAGAAAAGATGAAGCTGAAGAGAGTCAGAATTTTCAGCCATTAACAGATAGAAATTTTTCCTTAATAAATGAATCGAAAGAAGAATATTTTGACTTAGGCGAAGGCAAAAGCCCAAGGTCTATAAAAAACTCTAACAAAATTAGTTACTTTGTTAGGCAGATTTTTAAAAGGGTCTATACCTAAAAAGCCGGAAAAAATTTCCCTCTTTTTTTTAATTTTTATTAATTTTTTTAAAAAAACAACTAAATTAATCAATTTATTGTTTTATTTTAAATTAAAAAACATTAACTTTCTTTTTTAATTAATAAAAATATCTATAAAAAGGAGAGAAAGTATGTACGTTCCTGGATTAACAACAGAAAGCATCATTGAAACCTACGAAGGAGTTTCGGAAAAAGAACTGCCTAAAAGGATTTTGGAACTAAATGAAAAGGGCGTTTACATTGAAAGCAGTGAGGTTGAGAAAGGCTATGCAAGTGAAGGGGAAGCCAAAGGAAGATCCTACAAATTAATCGGCAGACGGTATAAGAGAAGAGCAAGCTGCGCTCCTGAGCAAACCCTTGCTTTAACTGAAAAGTTGGCCTCTTCCGGGCTTTCCATAAGTAAAGCAACAGTCAGTGGCCAGACTATAGAATTTAAAATCAGAAATAAGAGATCGGGAAGTCAAAGATTTCTTGAAATAGTTCCTAAGCCTGAGGAAGCAGATTCTGATTCCGCTGAAAAAGAAACAAATGGTCCTGTAACTAATGAAAGAAAAGCCAACCGATTAAAAAGAACTTTTAATTTTTTCATAAAAGTTATAAAGCATGATAAAAATTTCGAGAAAGAAAATTAAATCCACTTTTTAGAGAAGGTAGAGCAATCTACTTTCTCTAAAACTTACTTTGAATAGATTGTAAAAAGCTCGGTTAATTCCCATTTATTCATTAAATCTGCATACTGCATAGGACTAAAGCCTGAAGCATCTGTCCAATTAGGGTTTGCCCCGTTTTCTAATAGCAATTTAATGATAGCCCATCTTTCACTGGATATCGGAAAGGCAGGCTCGGAATTTATAGGCTCGCAAGCCAGTTGTAAAGCGCTTTTGTGATATCTTTGAGTATGTAAATTTACCTTAGCCCCGTTATCAAGAAGAATTTTCACGATATCTACATGCCCATGATAAGCAGCAACATGAAGGGGCGTCCAACCGTCAGCAGAAATAGTTGAATATCTATTCAAATTCTGATCTTTTTCTTTTAGAAAAAGAGAAAGCACTTCTTTGTTATTATACTCTGAAGCTAAGTACATCGCCGAAGAAATACAATCAAACTTACGATGCTTGAGAGGCCGCTTATTAAATGAAGATAGTAAAAAATTTTCCAAAAATTTGTAATTATTAAGATAAAAATCCCTTAATGCAACTACATGAACAAAATCAGATGAATTTATAAATTTTAAACAATTTGAAGTTTCTATTAAGTTAATTTTCTTTTTCTTTTTGTCATAATAAACAAAATTTCTTGAAAAGCTTTCAGTTGAAAATCTCTCGCAAAAGCTTCTCAATTGCTTAAAAAACTCTCTGAGATAACTAATTTTTTCAGCTTCCCTGCTTTCTTCATTTTCTACATATCCGTAAGTGATGGCTCTTTTCGAAAGAACTTCGTAAGCGAATATTTTTGACTCGCGATTTACTAAAGCGAAGGCTGCGAGGCTTTTAATCGAAAGGTTAGCTAGAATGTGTAAATTTATTTCAACAGGCAGATTAAAGGAATTAAGGGGGTGAACTAAATAGAGGATTCTATTTGTGACAGCTCTAACTTTATTACTCGATAACCTGATTTTTTTTCCTAGATAACTATTTCGTAATTCAATCGCTTTTTCTAAAAGAGTTTCCCTTAAATCTTTTGTCAAAAAATCAAAAGAAGGGTCATGAGTTTCTCTTATATAGTCCATTCCGTCTTTTAAGACCCTCTCAATTCTTTCTAAAATAGGGAGAACCTGTTTTTTTCTAACGAAATCAAGGGACACGATTCGAAAATGAGTATCGCTATTAAAAACAATGTCAATGTAGCTTTTGCCGATATTCATCTAACACCCTGCAAATTGGGAGGACATCTGAAATACATAATATAAATTTTTGAAAAACAAACCGATTATCTTGATACCCTTTTTTCTAAACATACCCCTTGCCAGTATTACTTTTATAGTTGGTTTGACGAAATTTTACCCTGCAAGTAAAAATTTTTTCCAAGTTTACGCTTCTTTGAAAGACCAAGCCTAAAGCCGCTTTTTTTTGTCGTAATTTGGAAATTTGAAGGGGAGGGTATTATATTTATATCCATCAATAGGGGGGAAAAAGTCTATCAGGAGGGATAGTCAACCAAGCGAGAAGATCGGAAACCTGACGATTGATTGCCAATTTAGCTAAAGATTTTTTTCATGCAAAGCTATGGGAAAGATCTTGTTTCAAAGCCGGCTCTTACAGTCTTCCTTCGTGTCTTGAAAGATAGACAGCAGTTCCCCGATTGAGGAACTGCTAAAGGTTTTAGAGAGGGGTTTGTCTTTTTAAAAGAAGGATGTTATTAGGCTTTGTTTGATTGACAAAAATTCTCTTGCCATTCGTATCTACAGCGACTCCAACAAACGGATTGATGGGTATTGGGTTAAAGGATGAAATAATAATTTCTTCACTAAGCTTAAGATCATTTTTTATTACGCTTGCATTTCCTGGAGTTATTGCAGAAGCGCTTATAAGTTTTTTGCTCCCGGCTTCCACTATAACAAGTTTATCATTGATTATATCCAACCCTTGGGGATTGTCTAAGTTCTCAACTAAAATCTCTTGAGTTTGGTTTGCAAGCGAAATGCGGCTTATCCTTCCCGAATTTGGAACACCTTGATTGAGTAAACCGGCTTCAACGACATACAGATACCCATTATAAATCTTTAGTTTTACAGGTGAACGAAGACCTGAAAAGTAGGTTTCATTCACTGCCCCTGTATTGGTGTGATAAAGTTTTACGATCGTGCCGTCGACTGCATTCGCCACTAGGTAAAATTCTTCAGGAGTTCCACCTGTAATACGGACGGAAGAAAAAGGTTGTTTTCCAAAAAGGCCTGTTTCAAAACCATTGAAAAAGTCATAAGAGGTAAAATCATTTTTATTGATAGCAAAAATATTTCCGATTGTAACATCTGAAATGACAATTTTGGCATTCGGACCTTCTTCAACAGTGATGCCGCTTACGCTTCCATAGCCTGCAAGACCAGAATTTGCATCATCTAAAATGACTTTGCGCTGTAGGCTTGAGGTGCGAGAATCAAATTGTTTTAACGATCCAAAATCTGCCACATAAAGAGATTTCGTTTCAGGATCAAAAGCTAAATCCCAAGGTTGTACTATCGGCGAGCGGAATAAGATTTTTTTCGTTTGGTCTTCAATATCAACTTCAAAAATCTTATTTTGATCGTTTGTGACATACAGCTTGGTCTCTTCTTTATTTAGAGATAAATTGTCTAAAGCCGGCTCAGCAGAGGCTAAAACGGTTAAAGCATTCGTTCCTGGATTATATCTATACACATTGCCGGTAGTTCGAGAAATGAAATACAAAATGCCTTGGCTATCAACTTTAACAGCAATAGGAGAGGGTATATCACCTACAACAGAAGTTACAGCGCCTGTGTCCACATCGATTTTGACGATTCTATTGCCGGCAACATCGGGAGCATAGAGCTTGTCATCGGGACCAAACTGGAAGGCATTTAAACCGACGGGCGTATCTAATGAGATACTTTCAGGGATAGAACCTCTCCAGTCTAGTTTATATAATTTGGTGGGATCAAAAGCCGACTGAACATAAAGTCTGTCATTGCTGGAACGATAAGCGATTGGATTGACGCCCAAAAGTTCTAAGTTAAATTCCGCTTGAAAAATTCCGGTTTCGGGAATAGGAAAAAATTGCCCTTGATTGGATTCAATTACGCTTCCGTCATTTAGAACAGTAATAATTCTACCATCTAAAAAACAAGTTAAGGCATATCCGCCCGGAATATTACGGTTTTTGTCCTTTGGGATAAGCGCAATATCATCTGCAAAGCTATAGAAAGGAAGTTTAAAGTCATTACCTTTGAATTCTTGATTATCCGGATCAAAGATCCTAACATTTTTTGGATTCGCAGCTAATAAGAGTTCACCGTTATTCTTTGTGGCGAGTCCCGCAAATCCTTTAATTTTTTCTTTTGATTGGATAAAAATTTTTGAATTATCAGCATAAGCCAAAGAAAAACATCCAAAGATAAAAGTTAGGAATGCAAACGTTTTTATTCCTTGGTTAACTTTTAAATTTTTTTTAAAAAAAGTATTTAGGCAATTGGTTTTGTTCATAAAATCCCCTTAGATTTAAGAAAAGAATTTCTTGCACGAAACCTTATTTAAAAAAAAGATTATTTTAAATAATTTATTCATTTTTTTTTATAAAAAATGCCCTTAAAAGGTGGGTGGAGCCATTTGATAAAATTTATCTTTTGAAAAAAAATTTAAGTTTGATCTTATAATGACTAGGATGAGGAACATAGATTTTTTCTTATAAGGATTACTCATTTTTAAATAGCCTCTCTATTATAGTGAGAAGCGAACCAGGGTCAAAAAGTAAAATATATTACGACCCCAAACCTTATGAATCGCCATCCCATCTTTATCGACTAACTCTTTTAATTTACCTCCAAAATAAATTTTGGATGAGCTCGATGACCCACTTTTGGGGGAGTTGCAAGGGGGTCTTTCCCTCAACATCCCGAAGATTCGGATCAGCGCCATTCGCTAAAAGAAGTTCCAACATAGCTAGATTCTCTTCTGTTACCATCCTTGGAAAATTATCAGATAGGGTGTAAATAAGCTCACTAGCAGGGGAAATTCCGAGTCCCATGCGACTAAAGAAATATGCTTCTTGCGATGGATTAACAAGATACCTATGCCAATCCTTTTTTTTGCAAGGTTTTGATAAAATGACATCTTTTAACCCAAATTATTTTTGTAATAAGACTTTTTCATTTCTTCTCCGAAAAGAAGTAGGGATGTTCTGAGGTGTCAATCCTTATCTTTTACCTAAAGTTCTGACTTAAAGTGATTTTAATTTCTTTCTAAGAGAGGTAGAGACGCGGGAAGCTTTGAATTTTCTTCAACCCAAAAAGCATGGTCTTCAATTAGGACATAAAATAGCGTTTATCAACCATCATGCGAGAAGCTTAAAAAAACTGCAAAGCTTGTGACTGCAGATAAAAAAGGTAAGTAGAAACTATAATTGAAATAGATTCAGTTAGCTGAAGCGTTTCAAGCAAAAAAGAAATTTTCTACGTTAAATTTAAAAAAGCTCGGCTCAGTCTGAGTTCAAGATAAAAAATGATTAATATTCAGAAACTTAAGAAGGCAGGGGGAGGCAAAAGAATGCGGGTGAAAGGGTCGCAAGGTCTATATAACGTCTGATAATATACGTTATGTTATATTTGACCTTGCAAATTCCAGGGCTTAGGCAGCGGCAACTGCGTTGCCAAGATCTGCCACTCCATTACAAAGTTTGAAAATCTGTACAGCTATTTTCAATATTTTGAGTAAAACTTCCAAGAAGAAAAGAAAATTCTCTCGGAAATTGGCTCGCTTTTCCGGTGCTAAAGTATCTTTTACGATTGTATCAGGGATAGCACTTGCATCAAAAACAAAATTCGTAATTGGCTCGCCGGGATTCGCTTTTGGATCTATAAATTGAAAGCCTGGTATAGCTTTTGGGTCGAAAAATTGACCGTCTTCGAGACCAAGGTCTTTGGAAAGATCTGCTTTAAAAACAAAATTACCACTTTTAGCGTCATATTCAGCGAATTGATCAGGATGCTTCTCAGCCAAGCTTGCTAAAGTTCTTCTAAAAAGTTCTTCCTTAGGACCTTTATAAGCGATAACTTTTCGAGTTAATTTTCTTTGAAGGTGCGGAAGTTCTTTTGAAAACTTATCACTAAAATTTAAACAGTCGAATTCAGCTTTGATTTTCTTAAACCTGCATTCACTTTTTGATTCAAGTTCTGCCAGTGTATACACTGTCGTCTGAAAATCCGGTAAGTATTGTGCGCTAACAGTCATTTTATTCACTTATGTAATTAGGTCTAATTATGAGAATTAAACAAAAAACAAAATAATCATAATTTGTTCGTAAAATTTATCATTTATTAACAATTAATACAAGTAAACTTAATATTTACCATTCGGTGTAATAAAATTAAAATTTTAAATTTACGCTTTAAAAACACAATCTTTTTTTTAAAAATTAAATGTTTTTAAAGCTTGCATAGGGTCTACTTTCGCTGCTTTATTTGCGGGATAAAGACCCGCAATTAAACCTATGCCGCAAGACATTCCAAGCGCTAAAGATAAAGACCAAATTGGGACGATAGTTGGCCATGAAGATAAAAATCCTATGCCGAAAGACAGAAAAATTCCTGCAAGAATCCCAATTATTCCCCCAATTAAGGTCAAAAGCAAAGACTCAAATAAAAACTGCTTCACAATGTCGGCTCGAGTCGCTCCAAAAGCTCGTCTAATTCCAATTTCACGAGTTCTTTCATAAACAGTCGCAAGCAAGATATTCATAATCCCAACTCCCCCCACTAATAGCGCCATGCCAGCTACGCTGCCAAGCACAAGATTAAAGGTATGCTGAGATTCTTCAGCTTGTCTCATAAGTTCCATAGGAATCAAAATATCAACCCCCTCACTGCCTCCATGAGATTCTTTTAAAATCCGCATGCTTAAGTGTGAAATATCTGAAAGCGCTTTTAGATTCGTAACTTTCAAATGAATCTCGTCTATTTGGGAAATATCAGGATTTCTCTTTTCCAAAGAAAGAATTCTTTCAGACCCAAGAGGGATAAAAATACAAGTATCCAGGTTTCTTGTTTCGATCGGTTGATCTTTGGATGCAAGGGAATTTCTCTCTTCCAAAATCCCAAGGACTTCAAAAGGAGCCCCGCTTATTAGAATGTGATTTCCTATTTGTGCTTGCATTCCAAGCTGATTTGCAATTTTTTTACCTAAAACGCAAACCGCATGGCTATGCTTTTCATTCCATTCGCTAAAGAAAAAACCCTTAGCCACCTTTAAATGACGCATAGGTCCAAAACTTGCTGTGACCGCAAGAACGTTTACGTGCTTATCTCCTTCAAAAGTTTGGATGGAGCCTTCTCTCTGCCTTAGGGCTGAAAAATGGGTGTATGGCAAATTATCTTTTAGATTTTGATAATCTGAATAATTTAAGGAAAAATTTTTTAGGTTAGATTCTGCAGTTTGAGCTTTATTTTTTAAAAGTATGCTATCAACCCCTAAGCTTTGAATAGATTTTAGCGTTTTTTCTTTTGCCCCTTCCCCTATTGAAATCATAGCAATTAAAGAAGCCGAGCCGAGTATGATCCCAAGTGTACTTAAGATAGCTCGAAATCGATGCCTCAAAAGGCCCTTATAGGCTTCTTTAAACTCAGCTATAAGCAACTTAAAATTTTTCATCGGCTGCAAGCTTTCCTTCTTTGAGTCTGATAATTCTTGGGAATCGATGAGCGATTTCTTCATCATGCGTCACAAAAATAACTGTGGATTCATCCTTTTCGTTCAATAATAGTTTTAAAATGCTTTCCGCATTTTTTGAATCCAGATTTCCTGTCGGCTCATCCGCTAATATTAATGAAGGTTTAGACGCAATAGCTCTTGCAAAAGCCACCCTTTGCATTTCTCCGCCGGAAATTTGATTCGGGTAATGATTAAGCCGATGGGATAATTGAACTTTTTCAAGAGCCATAAGAGCTTTTTTTTCTTTGTCTTCAGAGCAATCTTTATATTTAAATGGCATAAGAACATTTTCAAGAACTGTCATCTCATGAATGAGCTGAAAATCCTGGAAAATAAAAGCTAACTCGTTTCCACGAAGATGGCTCCTTTCATTTTCTGAATACCCTTCTACCGACCTGCCATTAAAAGTGTACTTTCCTTCAGTCGGCCTTTCAAGGCACCCGAGAAGACTTAAGAGTGTGGTTTTTCCGGAACCTGAGGGACCCATAATGGCAACCCTCTCTCCTTTTTCAATAGAAATTGAAATATCTTGCAAAGGGGTAATAAGACCGTAGGGCATCTTATAGCTTTTAGAAATATGTTCTAAAACAATATGGGATTTCATCTAAGTTCTTAAGCCCCGTCAATTAGGTGTTCCGGGGGATTTAAGAGAACTTCATCCCCTTCGTTTAAGCCCTCTTGGACGATAGCGTAAAGGTTATTACCCTCTTTTATGGTTATTTCTTTCTTTTCTATTCCGCCAAAAAGAGTGGATTTAAAGCAAAAAAACTGATTTCCATTTCGAAAAACGGAATGGGTCGGGATGGTTAAAACATCATCAAAAGTTTCAGAGTGGATGGTTGCGCAAGCAGTCATACCGGGTCTGAGAAAATCTTTCGATTCATTAAGGCGAATTGTGACCTCAAAATACTTTTCATTAGTATTACGAAAAATATCGGCCTGAGCTAAAACACCTATGCTTAAAACGTTTCCTTCTAAAAAAAGAGAAGGAAACGCCTGAACTTCAATAGTAGCAGGTTTTCCAACAGCTACTTTATGTAAATCCACTTCCCTGACTTTTGTCTTAACTACCATATTTTGTAAGTTTGGCAAATCTAGAAGAGGCTGATTTTTTAATAGCACATCTCCTATTCTTGGCTTTCTTCTTTGGCTGCCGCGAAACTCTTCCCTTAACACAACAATACCGGGAGAGGGTGCACGAATGACGGTTTCAAGAAGCTCTTTTTTAGCTTCTTCAATTTTTTGCTTTAGGGAAACCTCTGCAAGCTCAGATTGCTTAGCTGCCATTCTTGCTTTGGAAATGCGATACTCCCCTTGCCTATAGACTTCACTTTTCTTGAGAAGGGCTTTTTCGAGTTTCATCTCAGCTTTTTTTATCTGAGATGGCAAACTATGGTTCACATAAGCATCTTGTTGGGCCATCGCTGCATTCAACGTTTCTTTTTCTTCGTTGTATTGTTTTTTTACTTTGCTGATCTCAACAGGTCCAAGAATCGAAACTAAGTTTTGTTCTTCAATCTCTTTTAGGAATTGAGAAAGCTCTTTGCATTTTCTTTCAGATTTCTTAACCGCATGATTTAGTTTTGAAATTTCAAGAGGAGCATCGCCTTCTTTGATTTTCTCAATTTCGAGCCGTGCGGCTTCAGTTTCACAGACAGCTACTTCATTCTCATGTTGAATTTGCGTGATTTCCCGTTCTAAAAAGGCTCTATTTGCTTCAATTAAAAGAAGCTGTTCTTGATATTTATGCTCAAGTTCTCTTACTAGCTCTTCAAAAGGAAGAGGGTCAATCTTTGCTAGAATATCATTTTCTTGAACAAATTGACCGTCTGCTACTAAGTAGATTAGCTTGGATCGATCTCCTTTAAGTTGAGAGGAAACAGTCACAGCTTTTTCAGCTTCCAATTCGCCAACTGTGGATACTTCAACTGAAAAAGAACGTTTGACCGCCGGAAAGGAAAAGGACGCTTCTTTTTCCTCCATCGAATGGCTGCTTGAAAAAGAACCGAATAAAGTTATGGCAAGGCCAACAAAAAGGGATAGGGATAAATACTGAATGCGTTTTTTTAACATATATCAAATGCAGGGTTTGTCAATTAGGGTGCCAAGGCTCATATAGAGCTTGTATTCGCTTAAAATGTAATCGATTAACATGCTAAAGACTTGTGTTTTAGAAGATCTGATGTTTTTTTCTGCTTGAATCACATCAAAATTATCGGCAAGCCCTCGTTCATATTTTAATTGTGCAAACTTAAGGCTTGCTTCAGAGGCTACCAATTTTTCTTCCAAATTATGGAGTCGATCCCATGAGGTCTGATAATTTCTTACACTTTTTCTAACATCTAGTTCGATTGACGACCTAGTATTTTCATAAGCTCTTGAAATTGTTGCAAGCGCCACTCTTGCTTGCTGATAATGAGCCATTTCTTTACGACTCGTCACATCCGAATTAGTCGTTAAGGTCATGTTCAAATTATGCTTTCGGTCTACGCAACAATAAAAATTCCAAAAAGCTGAATCATAGCCTGAGGTAGAATATTCAATTAAAAGATTAAGATCAGGCAGTGTCTGATGTTTCGCAACAATCGCGAGTCTATTCGCTTCATCTAGGTTATCGGCTGCTTGATCAATCTCAATTCGATTCATATTGGCAATTGATATTGCTTGTGAAAGCGATAGAGTCGGTTCATTGTATACAATTTTTTCTTCAGGCAAAATTGTCGAATCTAAAGGCAACCCTATTAAATCCTTAAGCTTATCTTCAGCATCTTTTAATTTTTCAAGTGAGGCAAATTCAGATTCTTCCGCATTGCTAAGTTCGATTTCAATGCGGTAAATATCAAGTTCGCTCCCGATCCCTAACCTTTCTTTAAGCTTTGCGGTTTCCAAATGGGCTTTTAATCGTGCGCTTGACTCTTGATTGATCCTAAAAATTTCTCTTTGTTTCAAAGCCTCATAAAAAACGGTGACAGCTTTTAATACTGAATTTATTTGAGAAGAATAAAAAGATCGTACAGCTTTCCTGTAAGAAAACTGAGCCGCGTTCAAGGTGTTTAATTGATAAGCTTTTGAAAAGCCTCTAAAAAGAGGTTGAGAAAAGCTAAGAGACGCTCCTGTTCCCCATCTTTCACCATCCATATTAGATACGTTTGGCGTGAAACTAATTTCTTGCCCGGTATAAAACTTTTTGCTGAAAGTTAAACCTGTCCCATAGCATGGTTTTATTTTTGTAACAGTTGTACTTTCATCCTCATCTAACTTTACACGTTGGTTAACACAAGCATAACCAAATTTTCCGTTAGGACGCATTTGAATTCCAAATTGGGATTCGGCAATTGAAATTTGTAGTTTTGATCGAAATACAGAATCGGCTGCATCTAAAATTTTATCGCTAAAAGCTAAGGCTCTTTCGATGGTATTTTCTAATGATAGAATTTCAGGAGGGCTGCTTAAGCTCAGATCAACTGTAGCACACGGAACGTTCTCGCTTTCATAGCAAGAAGTCTCGCTGCTTGCAAGAGGCGCTTTGCTTGCAACGCAAGCAAGCGCCATGAAACAAACAAGAATGTACTCTTTTTGTTTTTGTATATATTTATGGAATATTACTTCCGCTAGGGCCATAGCCAAATTGTTCAACAAGCTGATATTGGGTTGCACTTATCACCGGATCGCTTGCTGCAATATTTATTACCGTTGTACTTGCATCTCGACTTGCAGCAACTGATACAGAAGCTGTCAGGTCGGATGGATTAACGATTGTTCCAGCAATTACTTGCAATCCGAATTCATAGGTACCAATTAAAACAGGTGGGCCAATTGTTGGAAACAGAATTGATTGAGGAGTTGTAATTCCCACGTTAAACGAAGAGCCGACAGTAAAATTTCCTGCGGGATCGATGACAAAAGGAACAATAGAAGAACCGGCCGGTAAAGCGGCTGTTAATTGTAAATTGAAAGTGGGTGTAATGCTATTGGTTGTATCTTCAGCAAAAGTAACTCCAGGAGGGCCTTCAGGGCCAATAGGACCTTGCGGACCAACAGGACCGATTGGACCCTGCGGGCCTGTAGCGCCATCTGTGCCGTCAATGCCGTCAATGCCCGGGTCTCCTGTTAAACCGGTTTTTCCTCTTTCTCCTCTATTGTTAAAAAGAAGTCCAATACCAACCCCTCCTATAATCGCTCCGAAAAAGCAAAGAGCGCTATCGCAAAGGGTGCCGCAGCTTGAGACGCTATAGGGAGAAGGACATCTTTGGGGAGTTCGATAAGGACCTCGTGTAGGAGATCCGGGACCGCCCCCTCCGCCGTTTCCGCCGTTTCCGCTGCCATGGCCATCATGGCCATTGCCATTGCCATTGCCATTGCCGTTGTTGTTGTTGTTACCGTTGCCGTTGTTGTTATTGTTCTGATTTGCAGGAGGATAGGGATAAGGTCCGCAATTAGGTCCGTAAGGGCCTGCTGCATAAGGGCCATAGTAGGGAGCGCTTCCCGGAGGAGGACCTGCATTATCGGATCGTGTATAAACTGGAAAATAAGGTTGGTTATAACAATTATCCTGATAAAAGGGACGGGAGTTATAATGATTTTCCTGGGCTCGGTTTTCTACAGTTACTAAAACCATTGAGCATAAGGTCACAAAAGCAGTCATGCGGTGCAAAATAGGCGTCATAGGATCGATCCTCCAAAAGTACTATCTGCTTTAAAAAATTTTGAGACATAAGTCAAGTAAAATACACACTAAAGCTAAAACTTTATTTTTCTAAAAAAGGGACTGCTCTTAAAAAGCCTTAATCTTAAATTTGCTTGGAAGCTCTCCCTTGCTTTAGGATCCACTTCTCAATCTATCTTTTTTAAAAGCAAACAATTGCAAGTAAAAAGTCTCTTTTTGACAGATAATCAAGATTCTACAAATTTTTTTTTAAATGCAATGTAAATCTTATTTTCAAACTATAGATTTAAACCCTAAAAACTGATAAGAAACAGATATAAGTTAATTTTAGGAGTTTTTATGACATTTACTATTGCCATTCTTGCTATACTTGCCCTCTTAGCACTTTGGGGAATAGGTGTATACAACCACTTAATCCGTCTTCAAAATCAGGTGAAGAACGCGTGGAGCCAAATAGATGTTCAACTACAAAGGCGCTACGACTTAATTCCAAATCTTGTCGAAACTGTAAAAGGCTACATGAAATATGAGCAATCTACTTTAGAGTCAGTCATTCAAGCGAGAAACCAAGCGCAGCAAGCAAGACAGCAAATCTCGGAACAGTCTGTTCCGTCGGGGGCTGCTATGCGTGATTTGATGGCAGCTGAAACCACTCTTAAAGGTTCTTTAGGAAACATTTTTGCTTTAGCCGAAAATTATCCGCAACTTAAAGCAAGCGAGACCATGGCTCAATTGCAAGAGGAACTTAGAACAACAGAAAATAAAGTAGCTTTTGCAAGACAGGCCTATAATGATCAGGTCATGCAATACAATGTAGCTCAACAAACCTTCCCAACTAATTTAATCGCAAGCGCTTTCGGTCATAATCCGGCAGAAGCTTATCAGATTGAAGAGCCGGAAGCTAAAAAAGCAGTAAAAGTCTCATTTTAAAACTAGGATAAGTATCAATGGATTTTTGGGCTGCCCAAAGAAGAGCTCGCTCCAAAACAAAAATCTATGTTTCAGCTTTTATTGCATTAACTGTTGCTGTTTCACTTTTTGTCGAATGGGCGTTAAGGACTTATTCAGATGGTTCCTATGACCCTCCCTTTCCCTTTTTTGGATCGCTTTTTTTAGCTACAACCTTCTTAGTTGCAGGCTTTAACTACAAAATGTACCAAGCTTTTGGAGGCAGCTACGTTGCTAAATCCGTCGGGGCTTATGAAGTTCAGAAAAACAGCACTATTCCCGAAGAGAGACAGCTTCTAAATATTGTGGAAGAGATGGCGCTTGCCGCCTCCCTTCCGGTACCCCCGGTTTTTATTATCCCTGTAAATGAAATTAATGCTTTTGCTGCAGGGATAACCCCCAATAATGCAGCCATTGCCATCACTGAAGGCGCGTTAAGAAGGCTTTCAAGACAAGAAGTTCAAGGCGTTATCGCCCACGAATTCGGACATATCTATAATGGGGATATGAAAATCAGCATGCGGCTTGCCGCCATGGTCATGGGATTTTTCTTTATCCTTTACTTCGGTTTTAGAATTCTTCAAGTAACCGGCATCGGTTACCAAAGAAGAGTTGAATCTTCGAAAGAAAGAGGGGGAAACCCCATCGCCTTAGCGGCAGTTATCTTTATAATGGCGGGCGCTTTCACCTATTTTTTTGGAAGTATTTTAAAAGCTACAGTTAGCCGTGAGCGCGAGTATTTGGCAGACGCTTGCGCAGTTCAATTTACAAGAAGCACCGATGGAATTGCAAACGCCCTTAGAAAAATCGCTAAAGACACTATTTATGATATGCCAGGACAAGGTTCAGCTTATTCCCATCTCTATTTTCAGGATCATAGCTTCTTAAGTTCACTTTTCGCAACTCACCCACCCATTCAAAAGAGAATTGCAGCCATTGAAGGCGGCCTTTATGAAATGACCCCTGAAGAAGCTCCTACAAAACCATCTTTCACCTAACATTTAAGTCTATAATCATCAATTATTTATTTTTACTAACCCAAATTTTCAACTCCCCTGTTTTATATTAAAAGCTATTGGAGTTGAATGAGCGGCTTTGATATACTGACGAAGTTTTTAAACTTTCTTTTGGATATCAGATTAAATCATGAGTTCGAAAAAACCCTCTATTATCGGTATTATACCTGCCCGTTTTGGCAGCACGAGACTTCCCGGAAAACCGCTTCTTGAGTTTGAGGGAAAACCACTTATACAACACACCTATGAAAACGCAAAGAAATGCAAACTTTTTGATGAGTTGCTCGTTGCAACCGATGATGAAAGAATTAAAAATAAAGTAGAGTCCTTTGGCGGGAAAGCGGTTATGACTCCCGATATTTGTGCCACCGGCACTGAAAGGTTGGCCTATGTAATAGCCGAATTCCCGGATTTCGCTCACTACGATATTGTTGTGAATGTCCAAGGCGATGAGCCTGATGTAAGCGAAAACACCATTGACTTGGTAGTAAAAAATTTAATTTTACATAATGACGCTAGCATGGCAACCGCTTGCGTTCCTTTAAACAATTTAGAGGAAATCAACAAAAGCTCTGTTGTTAAATGTGTTTTTGACAAAAAAGGCTACGCGCTTTATTTTTCGAGATCCCCTATCCCTTCTCATAAAACTGAAAGGGTCAATAAAAATATTCCGTATCATAAGCATATTGGCCTTTACGCCTATAGAAAAGACTTTCTTCTCATTTACCCTTACCTCACTTCGACACCTTTACAAATTTCTGAAGACCTTGAACAACTCAAGGCCTTAGAACACGGTTACAAGATTCATATTACACTTGTTGATCACGACACAAAAGGGATCGACACACCAGAAGATTATAAATTGCGAGAATCAAAAATATGTCAATGAAGTACATTTTTGTTACAGGCGGGGTTTGCTCTTCGCTCGGTAAAGGATTAACCGCTGCCTCACTTGGAATGCTCCTTGAAAAGCATGGAAATAAAATAGCTATGCTTAAACTGGACCCTTATTTGAATGTCGATCCGGGAACCATGAGCCCCTATCAACACGGTGAAGTTTATGTCACAGATGATGGAGCTGAAACCGATTTGGATTTAGGCCACTATTTTCGCTACACTGACTCCCCTCTTTCAAAAGCTTCCAATGCTACATCAGGACAAATTTATAATACTGTTATAAAAAGAGAGAGAAGGGGCGACTATTTAGGAAAAACCGTTCAAGTCATTCCCCACATTACCGATGAAATCAAAAAGAGAATTCATGAATGCAGCCAGCAAGAAAAAGACATCGATGTCACCATCGTTGAAATCGGTGGAACTGTTGGGGATATCGAATCCCTTCCTTTCTTAGAAGCTATAAGACAGCTTCATTCCGAAAATAAAAAAGATTGCATCAATGTCCATCTAACATATGTTCCTTACCTGAAAGCTGCCGCTGAATTTAAATCCAAACCCTCTCAGCACTCTGTTCAAATCCTTCGTGAAATCGGCATTTTTCCCGATATTATGCTTTGCCGGAGCGAAAAACCGCTGCCTGAAGAAATTAAAAGCAAAATCAGTTTGTATTGCAACGTTCCTGAAAACGCCGTTATTGAAGAAGTAGATGTTGAGTATAGCATTTATGAAGTTCCTATCAAGCTTCATGAGCAAGGCTTGGATGAAATGCTAGTTGAGCTCTTAAATTTGAAAAAGAAAAAGATAAGCCTTGCTAATTGGGAAAAATTAATCGATGTAATTAAAGAGCCAAAGGGTGTGGTTACGATCGGAGTTGTTGGAAAGTACATACAACATCAAGACGCCTATAAGTCTATTTATGAATCTCTTGCCCATGCAGCGATTGATGCGGGCTATCAAATTAAAATTAAACGATTTGAAGCAGACAAAATTGAAACAAAAGAATCTTTAAAACCTCAACTGGAGGAATGCGATGGCTACCTTATTCCCGGTGGTTTTGGAGAGCGGGGCTGGGAAGGTAAAATAAAGACAGCTGAATATTGCCGAGAAGAAAAAATTCCTTACTTTGGAATATGTCTTGGGATGCAAGTTATGACTGTCGAATTTGCAAGAAATAAAGCAGGCCTTATAAAAGCAAACTCAACAGAGGTTGAGCCTGATACGGAAGAGCCGGTAATTTCTCTCCTAAGCGAGCAAAAAACGGTTCAAGATTTGGGTGGAACCATGCGTCTTGGAGCTTATGAAACAAAACTATTGAAAAACTCCAAAGCGCATTTAGCCTATGGAGCCTTAACTATTTCAGAAAGACACCGACATCGCTATGAGTTTAATAACAAATATAAAGAACTCTTAGAAGAAAGAGGTCTTCTTTTATCGGGTATTTTAGAAAGTTCCGGGCTTCTTGAGATTGCCGAAGTTAAAGACCACCCATGGATGGTAGGCGTACAGTTTCATCCGGAGTTCAAATCAAAGCCGACAGCGCCCCACCCTCTTTTTCGCGATTTCATAAAAGCTGCCATCAAGCATAAAAAAGAAAAGGACGGTTCATGACAACAGCAAAGAAAAGGATTATCGGCATCGATTTTGGCTTTAAGCGAATAGGGGTTTCTTATTCGGATGAAACTAAGATGATCGCGATGCCCCTTACTGTTGTAACGGCCGAAAAAAAATCAGCTGCCACTCTTGCAAAAGTGGTAGCTATTCTGAGAAAACATGCCGAAGAGTACGGTTACAATATCGAAGCGATTGTTATTGGAAAGCCTCTCTTAATGAGCGGGAAAAGCGGCTTTATGGCTGATGAAGCCTCCCACTTTTTAGAATTGTTAAGAAAATCGATTCAAACCGAATACATTTTTTGGGATGAGAGGTTGTCTTCAATGCAAGCTGAACGAGCTTTGATGGAATCTACTCTAACAAGAAAAGAGCGTTCAAAAAAAGTTGATACAGTAGCGGCTGTCATTATTCTTCAAAGCTATCTCGATCATTTGCGCCTTCAAAAAGAAAAAGAAGAGAGAGATCGGCTTTTTAATAGTGAAAGTTAATGCATGGGTTGCAGAAAAAAAATTCTTCAAATCGAAGATAAGATAAGCTAATTAAACCAAAAAATTTCGATTTTTTTTAAGTTTATGCAGATGATTAATTAGATATTACGATCGCATAAAACTATGGCAATAATTAAGTGCTTTGAATGTAGAAGATCTTCTTCAATGCAAGCTGAACAAAGCTTTGATGGAATTTAATTTAACAAGAAAAGGAAGTGTTCAAAAAAACTCTAATGCATGGGTTGCAGAAAAAAATAACGATAGCCATCATTTCTTATAACCCGTTCTCTTTTTGCAAACTGATCATAGCTATTAGCAATATAAGCTGAATGACCGCTTTTCTTTTGGTAGTGATAATGCTCATCAAAATCTTTATTCATTATTTCGAATAACCCGATGTTTTTTTGTAAACTGGTCATAGTTGTTGGCTATGTAAGCTGAGTGGCCGCCTTTCTTTTGATAGCGATAATGCTCATCAAAATCTTTATAAGTAAATAGTCTTGCAGAAGGGGGGAATATCCCAAGCTTAATCCCTTTTTCAGCAAGTTTGGAAGCTTCTAACGAGTTTAGATATTCCATCCTTTCTTTTGGAAGCTCCTAGCGAGTTTAGATATTCCATCCTTTCAATCGCTTCAACAAAACTTTCCTTATCAATTTGACGCTTGGATGCTAAATCATAAGCGTGCTCGAGTTTATCATTAATAAGGGCGTTATGAAGCTCAAATAAAATGGATCTAATGATCCCACCTTCAGATTGATTGGAATTTAGGCTAACTACAATGGTTCTTGTAGCCGGGTCCCAATAGGCGCCAAATTGATTCGAAAGTTTAGAATGGTTATTTACAAGAACCTTAAAAGGACCGTCTTTCTGGATATCCTTTATAAGATTGCGAGCTTCAGGCAATTTCAAAATTTTATAAAGAGGAACCTGTAATTCTTTATCGCAATAAATAATTCGGGAATTTGCAGAAAATGCCGGCATAAAGCAACAAAGCACTGCAAGTAAACAACCTATTGTCAATTTCAGCATAAACGTGCTCAAGTTTATCATTAATGAGAGCGTTATGAAGCTCAAATAAAATTGATCCAATAATTTCCCCTTCAGATTGATTGAAATTTAAACTAACTACAATGGCTCTTGTATTGGAGTCCCAATAAGCACCAAATTGATTGGAGAGTTCGGAATGGTTATTTACAAGAACTTTAAAAGGGCCTGCTTTTTGAATATCTTTTATAACATTACAAGCTTCAGGCAACTTCAAAATTTTATAAAGAGGACCCTGTAATTCTTTATCACAATAAATAAATCGGGAATTTTCAGAAAATGCAGGCGTAAAGCAGCAAAGCACTGCGAGTAAAAAACCTATTGTCAATTTCAGCATAATTACACACAACCTCTATAAAAAAGAGAAAACGTAAGATGGCATTTCTTGTAAAGATTTTTACCAATAAAAATACTATTTTTTCAAAAAATTATATACTATCGGAATGTAAGAAATATGAAATTTAACCACTTAGGTAAATTTAACTTAAGATAAGCTTTAGAGTTAGAGAAGCCATTTCAGATAGCTCTTTTTTTGAAGCTTCTTCAATAGATACCCATTCGTATCCATTTACATCTTCGCTATTCTTTTTTTCTAACTGGGATTCATCAAAATCAAAAATTAGATAGACTAAAGCAATGTGGTAAAGGGACTTTTCCTTCCCTTCTTCTTTATACTTAACTAGGCAGGAAAGATTTTTAAACAGGCTCGCTTTTTTTACAACCACCCCTGTTTCCTCTTCAATTTCTCGCAAAAGAGTTAGAGAGAGATCTTCGCCAAAATTTGGCCTGCCTCCCGGAAGATCTAATTTTCCTTTATAAGGCCCTCTTGTTTTTCGAACAAAAAGCAATTGGTCATTCTTTAAAAGGATTCCGTACACACCTATATGAGTTTTTTCTTCCATGGATGCTCTTATTTTTATCTTCTAGTAAACCCTAAAATAAGGTTAAATGTCTAGTCAGTTAAATGAACCCTTAAAAGCTATCTATGAGACATTTATTTTTATCTCTTCTTTTTCTTTTCAATCTTCAAACGACTCTCTTCTCAGAAAAAGCAAAAACTCAATGCTTTAAGAAAAGTTATGAAAAGAGCGATAAAGTTACAGATGAAATCTGGGACACGCTTAAGCCTTATTTTTTACCTGAGGATCATCCCGCTAAAAAGGGTTTGGATGAACTTTTTAGCTCTAAAAAAAGAGTTCTGCAAAATGAAAGCTCCTTAAAAAAAGCGGGCTTTAAACACACCTCGCCTCGTAAATACAGTAAGCTTATTGTATCCACTCACCCAAAAATTCCAGGCTATTATTTTAAATTTTACCAAGATGATCAGCTAAATATCAATGATGGCTTAAAGCTATTCCAGCGTCTCTTAGGCGCTATAAATGTAAAAGATTGGATTAAAGAGAAGGGCTACGAAGACATTATTAAAGTTCCAACGAAATGGATTTACCCTTTACCCCTTTTGCCTTTAGCAGAAACCGGCACTCAGCAAAAATATTTCATATTGGTAGCAGAAGACATGGATCTTTTAGCTCAAACAAGCAATTTGACTGAATGGAAAAAAGATACTCTACCCAAAAGAACGGTAGAGGCAATCTTCTTTCTTATTAAAGACTTAGGCTTGCGTGATAGCACCTATCCTTTTAATCTACCTTTTGCAAAAGATGGAAAGATCGCAGTCATTGACACAGAGCATCACCATGAATGGCCTATTCCCTATAGATTGCTTGGCAAATACCTATCCAAACAGAACCGTATTTATTGGTCAGAGCTTCTTAAAAAACATGGAGTGGAATAGCTTTAGCTATTCCACTTAATAGATTCAATATTCCATTCTAATGATGCGAATAGCTTTAACTTTATTGCCCTCAGGCGAGGTTAATAAGGCAAAAGTTATTATGCCCATGATGATTGTGGCTGCGCCATAATGATCTCCTAAGCCATAAACTTCTAAGAGCCCGGAAGCTACTGCTACAAGCAATGTTTTTGTTATGGTATTGTATTTTTCGTCTAAATCTCTTTCACCAAAAATTTCGAAGCAAGTCCCATTAACGAGATCTTTCATACATTGCTTAAAGCTAAAAGGAGGAAGGGCAGGCAAAGGTGCATAAGAAACGTTTGGATCTATTGAACTTAAGCCCATAGTTTTAACCTCAATTCCTCAAACGGCTTAAATCTATATTTAATTGACCATAAGGACATGTTTCCATGGCAAAAATAAGCAGACCTGTAATTATAGCTACCTGAAAAGCGCTCCCTGAACCTAAAATGCAGCAACTCACTAATCCAGCTGCAATAGCTGCAGAAATGGTTTTTTTTATAATTGCTTTTCTATTAGGCTCACTCATTTTTTGAAAATTTGTGTAACAGGTGCCACTTACGCCATCAATTAGACACTTAAGCATATTAAATTCAGCGGGGGGATACAAATAATCCTTAATTGAACTCACTAAAAAACTCATCCTAGTTCTCCTGATTAATTGGTTCAGCCATAGAGAATTTTAGGCAGAGGCTATTAAAATGGAATAGTTTTTTAAGAAAGTCTATTTCGGGAATTTCTAAGACGATTAAAATCGATTTCTAAATTGCCATAGTTTGAGGTTTCTACAGCGAAAAAGATCGTGGACGCGACCAAAGTTACCAACGCAATATCCTCCTCTTTATAAAAAAGAGCACAAAATAACCCGGACATTAAAGCGACCACCATGATCTTTTTGATTAGGGCCGCTTTGTTTATTGGCCCCATTTGTTGAAAATTGGATAAACACGTTCCATCAATTAAATCACTTACACAACCAAGGAGATCAAATTTGCTTGGAGGAAAACAAAAATCATGTAGCCATTGAGTGACTGTCATTTATGAGCTTTTTGTATCTAAAGTTTCGAACTATTTTATGGAGAGGCGATTAAAATGGAATAATTTTTTAGATTGATATTTTCTTCAATCCAATTTTGAACCATTTTAGGTGTCGCATTTAAGAAGAGGTCTTCTTTAGAAAACTTTTTTGGATCCCAGCCCCAAAGCAAGTAATTCATAAGATTGGCTTGCCAATAACAGTTATGCTTCATCCAAAGCTCATCGGTATTTGTTTGCTGCTCTTTTAATAAATTGAGCTCATCTTCTGTCGGCCCTATTTGAGCCAAATCCTGAATACCTTGTATTACTAATGTTTCAATTCTTTCAGTATCTTGCGGCTTGCTTCTAAACTGTACGAAAAGCCACAAATTATCTTTATAAGGAAAGAATGGAAACTCAAGAGACACATCAAGTCCTTGTGTTTTTTTAAACTCGCTTTGGATCTTATTCCTTAAATGAATCTCAATTAATTGAATGATTCCCATTACGGTATTATAATTTTCGGCATTGATTGCAAAAGGAATGGGAAATGTCATGCGAGTTAAAGAATCCCCTCTTTTTCCGTTTGAAATTTTTTTTCTTGTGATGTCTTTTGGAAAAGAAGGATTCCCCGCGTCCTGAGAGTATCTCGGCCAAACGATATTTTTTTTAGCGGGAATATTTTCAAAATAGCGATGGATGAGTTTTGTCATCTCTTCAAGATCAAAATCTCCAACAATCACCGTTTGCCATTCGCCTGGATCTTCAACACTTTTTGTATAATTATTTTTAATCTGTTCAATTGAAATGTCTTTTGAAATATTTTTAAGAGAAGGATGTTGAAAACCTGAAAAAGAAGGGGCATTTAAAGACTTGGATAAATCCTCAAAATTATTTTCAAAATCAAAATGTCTTAGTTTGGAGGCATCGATGGTTTCTTTTAAAACCTCAGATAAGCTTTCTTTTGAAAAGTTAGGTTTTGTAAAAAGCAAATGAATCAGATTAAAAAGGGTTTCAGCCCCTTCACTTGTTGAATTGCCTTCTATCACGCGGCTGAATTTATCAATTCGTGACGATAGTTCAACGCCCTTTCGATACATCAAACTATTGAGTTGATCATTAGAATAATCTCCAAGGCCTGCTGCCCAAACTGTTTCATGAGAAAGATTTGCTAAAGGCCTCTCGCTTTCCGGTAAGCCTAAAGCGCCTCCTTTGGCAACCATTTGGATAAAAAATTCGTCACTA
Organism: Criblamydia sequanensis CRIB-18; assembly: GCF_000750955.1. NCBI lineage: Bacteria > Pseudomonadati > Chlamydiota > Chlamydiia > Parachlamydiales > Candidatus Criblamydiaceae > Candidatus Criblamydia > Candidatus Criblamydia sequanensis. Next base: position 563,419 of record NZ_CCEJ010000003.1, read on the forward strand.
TCAAAATCCGTTTTTTTAAGTAGAACCCTCATGCCATTTGAAAGTTTAAGATCCGTAACTTTCTCATTTTTAATTGCATCTACTGACTTTTCAGATTCGAAAGTGTCTTCGCATTCATTGGCTTTTAAGGAGGGAAATGTGAGGCCGAGGAGTACAAAAAAGTGAATCGTAAGACTTTTTACTGAAATCATTCTACCCCTCACAGTCTGATAGATTCTACATATCAAAAAAAATAAATTAATGAAAACAATCAATCATTGATTTCTCCTTATTTATTAAGAAAAAATTATGAATATTTGATTAAGATCATATAAAACTTCTATTTTCTTGTGTAAAGGAAAATTTTCAAGAAAAAAAATTGTAACTATTTTAAAATTAAAGAATGAGAGGCTTGACTTAAGAGGATTTACAGGTTATATTGTTTTCTTAAAAGCTTGCCCAGGTGGTGAAATTGGTAGACACGCCAGATTTAGGTTCTGGTGCCGTAAGGTGTGTAGGTTCGAGTCCTATCCTGGGTATTTTTCTTAAGAATTCTTTATTTTAAGAGTTTCTCATGTCTTGCGACAACAAACTTTATAGAGGTGCTGGAGTTGCAGGAATTCTTTTTAATCAAAACGGTCATATCCTATTAATCAAAAGAAGAGATGTCCCAATCTGGGTTTTACCGGGCGGCGGAATTGACAAAGATGAAAAAGCCTCTCAAGCTATTTTAAGAGAATTTTTCGAAGAAACAGGATTGTCCATCAACGTTAAACGGCTTGTAGCTGAGTATATCCCTTCAGGATTTTTTTCAAGGCACACTCTTGTTTATGAATGCGAGCTAAAAGAAGGCTCTCCCAAAATTGGAGAAGAAGCTTTAGACATTGGTTTTTTCCCTTTAAATAATCTTCCGAAAATCACCTTTCCCATACACTTACTTTGGGTTCAGCAAGCTCTTAAAAATGAAGGTCCAATCCAATCTAAAACAGAAGGCTTATCGATTGCGACATTATTTATGTATTCGATGACACATCCAATTCTTGTCTTAAGGTTTCTTTTATCCCGAATGGGCATTCCTTTTAATAATTGACGATTTTTTATTAACTGCAGTAAAATAAGTTTTTCAAATTGAAAAGTTGAGAATGCCTCATGAAAAAATAAGTTTGCTTCGTAAATTTTATTAATTTTATAAAATGGAACAAACTTATGAGCATTGCGCTTATTCAACTTATCCAACTATCTAAATCCTACACAAAAAAAATTATTCTAGATGGCGTCTTCCTTTCGATCAATGAAGGCGATTGTTTTGCCTTAATCGGAGAAAATGGCTCCGGAAAATCCACTCTTTTAAAAATTTTAGCGGGGGTTCTTCCACCTGATGATGAAGACTGCCTTCAAAAAAATGGCGAGTTAGAAATCAATTTTCTTTCCCAAGAAATGCTTGAGTTTGACCGATCAAAAACAGTACGGGAATTCTTATATAATGAAAACCTAATCGAAATTGAGGGGGAACTCAAAAAGCTGGAAGAAAATTTAGACGATCCTTCGCAACTAGAAAAATGGAGCAAACTTCACGAGCAATTTGAAAAAAAAGGCGGCTATCACCGCACACCTCTAGAACCTATTCTTCAAGACTTTAAGGTTAATCAACTTCTAAATCTTCCTCTATCTGAATTAAGTTCTGGTCAACGCATGAGAGTTCATCTTGCGAGAATCTTCTCAAATGAAAGTGATCTATTGCTTTTAGATGAGCCTACCAATCATCTGGATAAAGAATCAGTCGCATTAATTATTGAAAAAATTAAAGCTCGAAAGAAAGCCACCCTAATTGTCTCACATGATCGTTCTTTTCTAAATAAAACTTGCAATCGGTTAATTGAAATCGAGAACGGAAAATTAAAAGTTTATGGCGGAAATTATGATTTCTATCTCCAAGAAAAGGAGCGTTTTTTAGAAAGCAGGTTAAAAGTTTACGAAGAAACAAAAGCCAGGTTAAAAGAGGTTAGAAAAAAAATTTGCCATACTACTTTTTCAAAAGCAAAACCAAAAGCCCCTAAAGATCGTGATATCATAGCCTACGATAGTCGCGGCGGAAGAAATCAAAAATCCCAAAAACGAGCTCTTGACGATCTCAAAGCTAAAGAATCCCAATTAGAAAAAAATCTAATTTCAAATCCCAAACCTAATAATATTCCAAAATTTAGATTTATAGCTCCTCCACTTCAATCTCCTTTTGCCATTGAAATAGATTCAATAACTAAAGGTTTTGAAGGAAAAATTATTTTTTCCAACCTATCAAAATTTCTCTATCCAACAGATAGAGTGATTCTACAAGGACCAAATGGGGCCGGCAAAACGACACTAATGAAATGTTTATATGGTTTATTGCCGCTGGATTCGGGAAAAATTGTCAAAGCTAAAAATATAAGTATCGCTTACCTTGACCAAGAAATCGAAAACTTAGACTTAAAAAAAACAGCTTCAGAATATTTTTTAAATAAATATTCAATGAGTGAAGAGACGCTACGTTCAGAGCTTCAAAAAATTGGATTTGAAAATCATGACTTTTTAAAGAGGCCTTTCGGGGCATTGAGTGTTGGTCAAAGAAAAAAAATGATGCTTCTTTCTATGATTTGGTTAAAACCAAACGTCCTTTTTTTAGATGAACCCACAAACCACCTTGATTTAGTGACATTAGAAGCTTTTGAGAAAGCTTTACTTCAATTTGAAGGAGCTATCATAGCGATTTCTCATGACGAAACCTTTGCTCAAAAAATAGCTACCGACTATTGGTTTTTGGGTACAAGGTAAAAGTCACGGAAGCGGGATAGTCTAGTGTCATGAAAACATCTAAGGTCTGATAAAAAATATAAATTCTTTGATTTCCCGCTTCCGAAAAAAATTGTTACAAATTCGCAATTTACAGAGTCCTTCGCGGGAAACGGGGTGTTTTGAGTCTTTAAAAAAAGGACGTTTAAGAAAAAAAGTAATGTGTCTTCCCCGTTTCCCGCAAAAGATGTGTAGTCTTTAATTATTTCTCTGAAGCAATGGGCTTTTTCTCTGGTTTTTTGCTATTTTCCATTGCTTCTTGTTTTTTTAGCCGCTCTGATTCTTCTTTCCACTTCTTAAGCTTAATCTGTTCAATTTTACACTCATAGCCTTCCCTATGGAACATAAGCTTGAATTTGTCCCATTCTTCCATGAACTGATGCACTAATTTGACATCGCAATTTTGTTTAATAGCGACCATCATAAAAAGAAGTTTGTGGGCCGAAGCTAATTTTTTTGGTGTATCTTCATCGCCAGGCTTTATTTTTTGCTGTAAAAAATAGGTGGTGATCAAGTTTGCAGCGTCGTCGGATTGCTTATCTTTTTGAATGATCCAACGGATATATTGATTTTTATCGAAAGCGGTATCAAGTTTAATAGTATTCAGCTCAGTTATTGCTTTATGCATCGTTTCCACATATTGATCGATCATATCATAAACCATATCGTCATGATAAATCCCGCAAGGCATTTGGCAATGAGCGGATAAAGCTGATTGGTAAGCAGAAAGGTAAAAAAGCAATAAAAATGAAAATTTTTTCATAAGTCCCGGTTTTGCTAATGTCGTTTAGATTTTTTTCTGTCTTTTTTGCTTTTTTTTCAAAAACAAATGAGGTTCTAAACTTTTCTTTAAATGACCTCACATCTCTTGTAGGGCAAGTTTTACATTAAGTTTGAGATATGATGCAAGAAAAAATTATAATTTTTTTTTTAGGAAACCTCAAACTCTTTGAATTTCTTAATCTTGATAAAAAAAAATTATTATTCCTCCAATTTTGAAAGTTCGATTTTCTAAAGAGTTGAGTTTGTTTTTTTTTTAAATGGTTCCACGAGTTATTCTAAAAGCGAAATCAGACTAGGGTTTTTCAGTGAGGCATGATCTAACAATAGAGAAGTCTTTTATTTGATTTTTTTTAAATTTAGAATATTTATTATAGTTTTAACAAAAGGAAGACGATACGCTTTGAAACAAGGCAGATTCATTATATTATGAAAAAATTAGAAAAGTTTTTTTTAAATAATTTTTGGCTTGCAGTCTTTCTCGTTATCGCTTTTTTTCTTTATGAAACCGAAAGCCACGCCATAAAAAATGATCTCAAAGCTTTTTCAACTCAACTTCAATCCATTGAAGAAGATATTGAAAAACAAGAAAAAACAAAGCAAATTCTTGAATGCAAATTGGAAAGTCTAGATGATTTTGCATCAATTGAATTTGCATTAATCAACAAGCTTGGCATGGTGCCGATCGGCTATACCAAATTAATTATTAACGAGGACTCGGAATAAATCGATAAATGGAAATAATTCTCCCCTTTCTATCAATTATATTACTTGGGCTCTCCGCCTATTTTTCTTCATCAGAAGTCGCTCTCTTTTCTTTATCGCCTCCGCAAGTAAAGGTTTTTCAAAAAAGCCGCGATAATCGAAAACATCTTATCGCTAAACTTATCCATAGGTCGAGGGATTTATTAGTTACTGTATTTATCATGAATACAGTTGTAAATATACTCCTTCAGAACACTTTCTCTTCCATGTTTCAAAACTTTTCAGGATGGGCTTTAAAAGTTGGCTTTCCCCTTCTATTAACCCTTATTTTCGGGGAGATTATTCCAAAAAACTACGGTTTACAAAATAATATTAGCCTTTCACAGAAAGTAGCGCCAAGTATTTATTGGCTCCAAAAAGCTTTAGATCCTATTAGAAAAGGGGTGGTCTTTTTAACCCAATTTGTCTCCCAGACTTTTTTCTTTTATTTAAGAAAAGGCGAATCCATTTCTCAAGAAGAGCTCATTCATGCGCTTGAAGCCTCAAAAGAGTCCGGTGTTCTAACAGAGGAAGAAGCAGATCTAGCGCTAGGCTATCTCAATTTACAAAATAAGACTGTAAGAGAAGTGATGCGGCCTAAAGAGGATATTTTATATTATAGTGTTAATGAACCTCTCTCTAAATTGGTTTATCTTTTTGTTGATCAAGAATGTTCTAGAGTTCCCATTTGCGAGAAACAGCTGGATGAAGTAGTTGGGATTATTTCAGCTAAACAGTTTTTTATTAATAGACAAAAAATTAATCAACCTGACGATTTACACAAATTTGCTGAAAAGCCTTTTTTCATTCCGGAAACTATCTCCGCTAGAATTTTACTTAAAAAATTTGAAAGCACCGGGAAGCATTTTGCCATTGTAGTGGATGAATATGGCTCAATTAGCGGGATTATCACAGATGAAGATATAGCAGAAGTTGTCGTTGGGGATATATCGGATCTTAGAGATGCGGAAGTTAATTACACGAAACAGAGTCAAAATGAAATCATAGCTTCCGGTAAAATGGATATTGTAGAACTTATTGATATTTTCGAGGATCCATTGCCTAATCCGCAAAATATGGTGACTGTCGGAGGATGGCTTATGGCAAAAATTGGTGAAATCCCAAGAGTCGGCTCACAAATTGAAACAGAATGCTATCTGTTCAAGGTCCTTTCAAGTGAACCTCATAAAATAAAGAAAATTTACATCCGTCATAAAAAAGGTCAGTTAAAAGCAAACCATGAGCTCTAGCGCTATTTTTTGGCTTTTGGCCAACTTTTTAACGATTATCAGCTTAGCCTTTTTCTCTATGTTTGAAATGGCGGCTGTCTCTTTCAATAAAGTCAGGCTTCACTTTTATGTTAGCAAAGGCTTGCTCCGCGCTAAGTGGCTTAGCGAGCTTTTACAAAATCCTTCTAAATTATTCTGTACTACGTTAATAGGCGTTAATGTTTCAATGTTTGTAGGTTCAGAATGCGCAAGGGAGTTTCATGAAGCGCTTGGCATAAATCCCAATTGGAGCCCTCTTTCCCAGGTGTTGCTAGTCATTATTTTTGGAGAATTAGCTCCCATGTTTGCAGCAAGGCACTACCCTGAAACTGTTGCTATGTCAGGAATCCCGATCATCTATTTTTCATCCAAATTATTATCCCCTTTGATCTACATATTAAGCGTTATTTCAAAATTTGCCAATAAGCTGATGGGAAGCAAAAAAATGGAGGAAGACGGGCTTTTCCTAAGCCAGGAAGAACTTCAAAAAATCCTGGAAGAGCAAGATGAGGAAACCCCGCATGAAAGTGACCATGAGGACATTAATGTTATATCCTCCAATATCTTCAGACTTAGAAAGAAACTCGTTAAAGATATAATGACTCCCATTCAATCCATACCAAGCCTTCCTTCAAATGCCACGATTGCCCAAACAGTCAATTTAATAAAAAAGAATGATCTGGCATATATAGCGGTTTATCATGATCGAAAAGAAAATATTATAGGAATCGCAAAGCCAAGGGATTTAATCCGCGCGAGTGAAGCTAAACGAATTAGAGATTATACTAGGGCGCCTTGGTTTATCACTGAAAACAGCAGGCTTACTGACGTGCTCAAGCAATTCAAAAGAAGCCAGGAAAATATTGCTGTTATTTTAAATGATAGAGGGATAGCCGTCGGTATTACTACTTTGGATTCTTTGCTGAAAGAAATCTTTGGACAGTCCGAAAGAAGTCCTGAAGAGAAAAGCAACATGAATCTCTTTCTACAAGACAAAACGTTCCCGGGTAATTATACGGTCGGTGAATTTAAAAGAAAGTATGGCATTTTACTTGCCGGTGAAGAGGATTTGACACTTTCCGATTTAATCAAGGAAAACTTAAGCCACCCGGCTGAAGTCGGTGATAAAGTAAGTATTGGCAACGTCGATTTGATGGTTAAAGAAGCTAGTTTTTTAGAAATAAAATCTGTTTCCATCACTAGCTGGCCGCGATAAAACCTGAAAGAAATTTAGGACTTGCTGAAAGATCGAAAATTTTCAACAAGCGTACAAATGATCTGAATCGCTTCTCTAATCTCACTCTCTTCTGTAAATCGACTAAGTGAAAATCGCAGCGATGACCTTGCCATTTTTTCCTCTAAACCCATTTCAAGTAAAATCCTAGAAGGCTTTAAAGCACCCGATGAGCAAGCAGATCCATGGCTTGCAGCAATCCCTTGAAGATCAAGGCTTGTAAGAAGCGCTTCTCCATCAACCCCTTTGAAGCAAAGATTGGAGGTATTGCAAATACGTGGATTCCCGCCATTTATATAAACTTCTTTTAACCGATGAAGAATTTCTTTTTCGAATAGATCCCTTAAATAACTCATGCGATCTATAGCACCCTCTGATTCATGCAACCTTGTAAAAGCTGCGGCTAATGCCACGATGGCAGCAGAATTTTCCGTTCCTCCCCTTTTACCGAATTCTTGCTCCCCTCCGGCAATCAAAGGGGAAAAGGGCGTTTTTTTTCGGATAAAAGCCATTCCGATTCCTTTAGGGCCATGAATCTTATGTCCGCTCATACAAAAAGCTGTTATCCCCTCATGAAGGGTAAAAGCAGCTTTGCCAATAATTTGTGTAGCGTCTACAAAAAAAGGTATTTTAAGACTTTCTGAAAATTCAGCAATTGATTGAATAGGGTTGATAACACCGGTTTCATTATTAGCTGCCATGACTGCAATCAGAGCAGTGTTCGGATTAACTTCTCTTTTAATGGCTTCTAATGAAACCGACCCTGATTTTTCAGGCTTTACATAGCTAACCTTCAAACCTTTTTTTTCAAGATCCTTAAAGGTTTTGTAGACAGCGTCATGTTCAATACTTGTTGTAACGGCATGAATCGGTTTAGAAAGATCTAAAAGTCCTCTAATTATCAAATTGGCAGATTCGGTAGCGCCGGACGTAAAATAGATTTCGCTTGGTTTTATGTTAAAGGCGGATGCAATTGTTGAACGAGCATTTGCAAGCTTTTTCTTTAATTCCTGTCCAAAAAAGTGGGTGCTGGAAGGATTACCTTGAGAGACTTCTAGTTCCTGTTTTAAAACCTCTAAAACTTTAGGATCAATAAAAGTACTGGCATTATTATCTAAATAGATTCTCTTCATTTTATGGTTCTATTCTGAAATTAAGTAGTAAGTTTTAAAAGGACGACCGTAATATTATCAAAACCGCCTTTATCTTTAGCCGCTTGCACTAAAACTTCTGCGCAGTTTTTAAGATCAGCATTTTCTTTTAAAACCGTTTCGATTTCATGCTTTGAAATGAGATCTGTCAACCCATCTGAACACATTAAGTAAAGATCATCATTTCGGTAATCAGTAGTTTGAACAGTTGGAGTGACATAAGGCTCTGTTCCAACTGCTTTAGTAATGATATTCCTATAGGCAAATTCTTTTGAATCCGATTCGCTAATGGATCCTTTATCTACAAGTTCTCTTAAAAGGGAATGATCTTTAGTCAGCTGACTCAGCTTATCATTTCTTAAGCGGTAAATCCGACTGTCTCCAACATGCGCGTAAATGATTCCCTCTTCATGAAAATGTAAACAACATAGAGTGGTTCCCATTCCGAGAAGAATTTCATCACCTCTTCCCATTTCATAGATGATTTGGTTGACAAGTTCGATGCCGCTTTTAATGGCAAAACGCATTTCTTTTAGATTCAGAATTCGATTTTCTTTTGCTAGAACTTTCCGCATCAATTCGCAAAAACAGGATACCGCTTCAGAAGAGGCCACTTCGCCTGCTTGGTGGCCACCCATCCCATCAGCAAGCACGTAAAGATGTTCTTCCGGGAGTTCTGCCCAAACATCTTCATTGTTCTCTCTCTGCAATCCAATATCAGAGAGACCGTATACCTGTATTTTGAAAGGCATTAACTTTTGTTCCATAAGAGTGCTGAACTTATGAGCTAAACAGTAACTAAAAGAGTAACAGTTTTTTTAATTCAAATCTAGATTTTTATAAACCTTCATTTTCAATAATTTTTTTTCCAATTCCACCTAGAGAAAAGATGCTTTTATTAAAAAATATTTTTACCTAAAAAAAGAGTTTTCTTTGGATCTAGTCGATTTAAAAGACAAAAGGAATGCCGCTTTGGAGGCGTCTTATTTCACGGTCTAAGTTCCTGAAAGTTGAGATAATATAAACAATAAACTGATAGTGTTAAACGCCATATGAAGACCAATCGATGCAAGAAGTGTTTTTTCCCTTTCATACAAATGACCCAAATAACAGGAAAGCAAGAAGAGGGCCGGAACTAAAACATAATTTGTCGATTGCTGCTCTTCTGTTACATGTAAAAAAGCGAAAATGAGAGAGGTCAAAGCTATGGCCGGAAATTTTGTAAGCCTGGATCTAAACCAATTTTGTAAAAACCCCCGAAACAAAACTTCTTCAACAATTGGCGCTCCAATAACAATTGTGAAAATGACTCCATAAAAAGCCATCGGATTGTCTTTTACTGATAATAGCTGCTTAACGGGGCTTTGCTCGATAAAATGATAAGAGGGAAAGGTTAATCGAATGAGTTCTGAAAATAAAAGAACGACAAAGAGAAATTGAGGAAAAACTAGCAGCCATGTCAAAAAACCCAAAGCAAAGCTTTTGAGCTTACTCGTAGCAGAATCAGGTTGGTAAATATAGGTATAAGCTAAAATAAGAGCTGCAGCTATTTGACATAAACCCACTGCCCAAAACAAACTGGACTGAAAAGCTATATTATTGAAGGATACAGAATGCAATATAGTCGGGATTACAAGGGTTGGCAAAAGAACACTTAAAAACGCAAGAGCTACTTGCCAGAGCTTTGTTTTGGGATTAGAATTCGTTTTTGGGTAGCTAAAGAAACCGAAGCGATAGGCCATAAAAATTGCTAAAGCAGAAAGAATAAAATAAAAAGATTCCGTAATCAAAAAATTCTCTAAACTCAAATCGTTAATTTGAGTAATTTGAGATACCGGCTTTGTTTCTGTAAATTCTAGTTCACCCAATTTTACAAAAGACATCAAAGTTAAGTCCCTATTTCACTTTTTCTTATCTTAATCATTTTTCGTTAATTTATATAAATAGATTCTTTCGAGATTTCGATTTTTAAGAAGACATTTGATTTTTGTGAACCTCAACAAATTTTTAATTTTTCTTTGAATTTTTTTTTATGATATAGTCCTGCTTTTCAAGGTAATAAAGATGCGGAGGATTCCTTTGGATAACTTTTTACAAACACTTGGCGTTGCTTTTATTTTATTTTTAATCGCTTTAGCCTTAATTGGCATAAGCCTACTTCTTACCGGCAAACTTAAAATTAAACCGGGTTCATGCGGACGCGATCCTACCAAGAATCGTAACAACAATTGTGGAAGCGCATCTCATTGTGTTCTTTGTGATAGAGGCGAGGAAACAAAAGATGAAGAGAATGAAGAAAATTTGATAACTCCTATTGAAGATGAGCTCGACGAAGAAATAGAAAATGAAAATAAAGAGAAGTAATTATGGATTATTCAAAAACTAAACCTGAATCGATTCAATATCTATTTGGAAATATCGCAAATAAATACGATAAAGCAAATGCCATACTCTCTTTTGGCCTGCATCATTTTTGGAATAAGAAATTAGTTAAAGAACTTTCTTCGCAAAAAAGAAAAACTTATCTTGATCTCTGCTCCGGCACAGGTGAGATTGCACTCCGTTTTGTCCAAAGCAATCCGGATTCCAAAAAAATAATTCTTTTAGACTTTTGCAAAGAAATGCTCGATATTGCGGAAGCAAAATTTAATAAACCTGAAATGCCAAAAAATATTGAATATTTAGTGGCGGACGCACAAAAACTTCCCCTTGATTCGAAATCTATTGACTTAATTTCCATGGCTTACGGGATTAGAAATGTAAAAGCGCCTGAACTTGCTATCAGAGAAGCTTATCGTGTTTTAGCGCCCGGAGGGAAAATAGCAATACTTGAACTAACAAAGCCTGATAACCGTCTTCTTAAATTTGGACATCATCTTTATTTAAAAGGTTTGCTACCCATTATTGGAAAATTTATCACTGAAAACAAAAAAGCCTATCAATACCTTTGTGAAAGCATTCATCAATTTGTTCCACCTCTTGAAATTAAAAATAAAATGCAGGAGGCTGGGTTTCAGCAAATAAAAATTAAAAAATTAAACTTTGGAATAGCCACTTTGATCACAGCTCAAAAAACTGATGAATAAGAGACCGAAAGTTCCCTTTGATTAAAATAAAAAAATAACTTACAAAACTTCCTTTTGGTTTTGCACTAAAAGGAATGCTCGTTATGTATTTACTTCTTATTTTGAGTTTATTTATTTTTAACCCTATTTCTACCCAAGCTATAGAATCAATCGACTTATCTAAATTTGAAAAAAAAGTCTTTAGTCAAAATGGTGAAGATGGGGTTATTGAAAAAATATTTAACGAAATCGGGGTCAGTAATTGTTATTATGTCGAATTCGGGGTTGAAAATGGCTTAGAGTGCAACACCCGGTATCTTAGAGAAAAAAAGAATTGGAAAGGCCTTTTAATGGATGGTGGTTATGCCAACCCGGCCATAAATCTAAAAAAAGAATTCATTACAAGAGAGAATATCGCAAACCTTTTTGCTAAGTATAAAGTCCCCTCCGAATTTGATTTACTATCCATCGATATTGATTATAACGATTTTTACGTTTGGAATGCTCTTAGAGATTATAGACCAAGAGTCGTCGTCATTGAATACAATTCCACCCACCTCCCTAACGAAGATAAAATTGTAGTCTATAATGCAAATGGTAGATGGGATGGGACCAATTACTTTGGCGCCAGTATTTTATCTTTAACAAGACTTGCCAAGAAAAAAGGATACACCTTGGTTTATGCTAATAATAATGGAGTCAATTTATTTTTTGTAAGGGATGATCTGTTAAAAAAAGCATCTTTTAAAGACGCCGGAAATATCAATTCGATTTACCGTCCTCCAACCTATGGGCATGGACCTAATGGAGGCCATGCCGCAGATCCTAAGAAAAGGCCCTTTGTAAGTTCGGTCTCAATCATAGGCAAAGTTCCTTTATAACCCTGATTGTCAAAATCAGCTTTATAATTAGACAAGCTGGCAAATAAGCATTTTTAAAAGCGATGCTTGGAGGACTTTTCCAAGAGGATTTCTTGGAATTTGACGGATTTTCTTTTCTTCTCTGATTCTCTCAAAAGGCATGACAAGTTCATTGAAAGCCTGTTTTAAAAAGAGCGCTTCTTCTTTCGAAAAAGTCGTTGAAACAAGACAAATGCTGGCCCCAAGTCGATCATCCGGAATAGCAGCAAGCACATGCTCTCCTTTAATTTTCATCTCAAGTTTTAAAGAATCTAGGACATGTTGAAGCTTTGACATATCCACATTCTCGCCGGATATCTTAACGACATCCCCGGCTCTTCCCTTAACTTGTAAATATCTCCCCTGGATAACGCCTTGATCTTCGGTAGTGTAAACACCCTCATCTTTTGGATCGCTTAATATAACTTCTTTTTCGCATAAGGTAGCTAGCACGGTAAATAAAGAAGGGCTCTTAAGGGTGATACAGCCTAGAGCATTCACCTGTACCTCAACATGGTCTAGTAATTTTAATTTGGGAAAACTATTTTGGGAAAGAGACTTAAGTTCAGCTGTAGCCACTTGAGATGAACATTCAGTAAGGCCATAACTTGGAAGGAGATTCCATCCAAGATTCCTAGCTTCCTTATAGAGATGCCGGTTTAAGCTTGCACCTCCTATTACAATAGCTCTTAATTCCTTGTTCGGGCTTAAATTAAGTCGAACAAGATCATAAAGCTGCGTTGGAACAAGCGCAGACAGAGTAGCTTTAGATTCCTTCAGAGCTTGAACAAATATTTCAGGGCTCCATTTTTCTTGCCATTTTTGAAGGTTTATAACTTCGCACCCTAATAATTGACTTCTCGCATAAATGGAAAGGCCTCCTACATGGAAAGTGGGGAGCGCTAAAAGCCATTTGTCTTCCGGAACGCACTCTAAGTGATTATTGACAGAAGCGGCTGAGGCTAATAAAGCTTTTTTAGAAAGAGCTACCCATTTACTCTTCGAACCCATTAACGTTGTACCTGAAGTCGCAACCCAGATATGTCCTTTTAAATTGGCAGCACTTGATAAGGCGTGATCTATTAATTCTTTATTTTTTAAACGGTTATTAGAAAAGATATAATTTTCATCGGAGGTCCAATCAATATTCATAGAACAATCCATTCAAGGTCAATTGTAAAAATTATTAAAAGTAGTCACTGGTAAAAAAAAATCGTTTTTAACTTTTAAATACTCCGAAGAATTATTATTTAGAATAAAAACGAGCCTATTGGTGTAAGAAACCTTTGAGAGCTTTTTTCAAGGCTGTTTTAATCCCCTCAAAGTCTGATAATTATATAAAAAAAGCTTTCCTATTTTTCCAGTATGAAACCAATTGACAAACCAAAACCAAATAGAAAATTGCTAAGTGCTGCTAAAGCCAGATATTTATTGTAAATTTGGGATGGTTTATTGGTATAAACGCCCATCAATATAAAACAAGCCATCGGAAAAGCAATAAATGAAAAGATCGGGCCAAGCATCAAAGGCTTGCTTAACCAGTAGCTATTTAGTAAAAAAGGTAAAAATAAACAAACCCCTAAGAGGCTTCTATAGAGGTTTTTTCCTAAACGGACAGCCAAAGTTTTTTTCCCCGTCAAACTATCCTCTTCAATGTCACGAAGGTTATTTACCATGATAATGCTTACCGATAAAAGACCGGTTTGAAAAGAGGCTAAAAAAATATCAAGATTGATTGTTTTTTCAATAATAAAAAAAGGAAGCATGGTTGCCAAGAAACCAAAAAATAATAAAACAAATAACTCTCCAAGTCCGATATAGGCTAAGGGATACGGACCGCCGGTATAGGCATAGGTTGCCAAAGCTGCTATAAAGACGGAAAAGCCAACTACCCATCCCCCTTTTAAAATCAAAGGAAAAGAAAAAATGATCGCAAGGGCAATAAGTAGAATTCCTGCTTGCAGAACAACTTTTGAATCCAATAGACCACTCGCAGTCATTCTAAGAGGGCCAAGCCTTAAGCTTGTGTCTCCTCCCTTTTTGAAATCTATGGCATCATTAATGACGTTTACTGCCAAGTGAAATAAGAGCAGTACAGTAAGAGAGAGGCCTATTGTTAAATATTCAAACTCCCCTCTTTTAAAAAAAGAATACGAACCGGCAATAAAAATCGGGGGGAAAGAAGCTAATAGCGTTTTAGGCCTTAATACATAAATCCAAGGTATTATTTCCGTTAAATTAAAAGAGAGCGCTTCTTTCATATTCCTAAGATTTCCTTAATTAAGGCAGTCTTTTGAAGTTTGAAAAGTCAGCTTTCCTTTTTTCTAAAAAGGCATTTTTGCCTTCTTTTGCTTCTTCTGTCATGTAGTAGAGAAGAGTCGCGTTTCCGGCTAAATCCAAGAGCCCGATTTGTCCATCGCAATCCGCATTAAGACTTGCTTTTAAGCATCTTAGAGCCAAGGGAGAATGCTTAAGCATTTGATGGCACCAAGAAAGAGTTTCCTCTTCCAAAAGTTCATAAGGAACCACTTTATTGACAAGCCCCATTTCTAAGGCTTCTTGAGCGTCATATTGCTTACAAAGAAACCAAATTTCCCTTGCTTTTTTTTGACCTACAATTCGTGAGAGATAGCTGGATCCAAGACCCCCATCAAAAGAACCGACTTTAGGACCCACTTGTCCAAAAATCGCGTTTTCAGAGGCAATGGTTAGATCGCAAACAACATGAAGAACATGTCCGCCGCCAATTGCATAGCCGGAAACCATGGCAATTACCGGCTTTGGAAGGGAGCGAATCTGCTTTTGGAGGTCTAGTACATTTAATCTCGGCACGCCATCTCCGCCCACATACCCTTCATCTCCCCTAATTCTTTGGTCGCCGCCCGAACAAAAAGCTTCTTTACCTTGTCCTGTCAAAATAACTACGCCAACTTCTGAATCTTGTCTTGCCATTTCAAACGCTTCTTGCATTTCTATGACGGTTTCAGGGCGAAAAGCATTTCTGACTTCCGGTCTATTGATTGTAATTTTGGCTATGCCATCTGCTGTCTTCTCATATTTGATGTCTATAAATGGCTTAACTTCTTTCCAAATGGTTTCTAGAGAAAGTTCCTTTGCACAAGTTGTAGTCATAGCTATTTCCTACGGTTATCGAATTACATCAAGAAACTGATTGATTTTACTTATAAATTCAGGCTGAATCTGCCAAGGTACACGATGACCGGATTGTTCTGCAATCCAAAGTATTGAATCCGGATGTTTAAAGTTTAGGCTTTTTGCAAGATCGCTAAACTTGGCATCTTTTTCTCCGGTAATCCAAAAAATAGGTAAATTTAAAGACTCTATGCGGCTTTTTAAGTCCTCTTGTCTAGATATCGACCATTCTAAAAAGCCTTTTCCAAGCAATTTTTTATCAAAATGGCTTTCTTCCCGATGTAAAATAGGCGTGTTTTTAAAAACTTCTTGCGAATTCCATTTGGACATAAAAACATCCCAAGGCTCGTTTTGAAGAAGTTGATTAAAAGACGCATCTGATTCTTTTCTTAAAGCTTTAAGCTTTTCATCTTTTAAACCCGTATGAGCGGATATGATAATAGCGGCTTTCCAATAATCAGGCTTTTTTAAAAGGGCATGTAAAGCAAGTCTTCCGCCTAGAGAATACCCCATTAAAACGGGAGTTTTAGAGTCACTTAAAGCAGCTTTTCTGCTAAACGCATCACCGAATTCCCAAAGAGTTTCGCCATAAGAATGTTGCTTTTTTGAGAATAAATCTTCTTTTTCTAAAGAAACATTTTTTAAACGACCTTCTAAAAAGTCCCAATCTTGCCCGGTTCCTAAAAATCCATGCAAAGCAGATAGTTTAATCATAGCTTTCAAACTCCTCCCAAAAAGCATTTGTTTGAGAAAGTTTAGGCACCATTTCAATGATGGATAGCCCTTCAGTCGGAAGACTCTCCCTTGGAATATCTTCCCATTTTTCATAAGGGAAATAGTAAAGATCCGCCCAAGCTTTAAAAGAAAAAGGGTGCGGATTGATAATGTATTGATTTAATTTCTTACGGGCAAAAATTTGCCCCCCGTTATTATTGATGATGACTAATTTATAGGAGGATTTTTTATTGGCAATCCAAGGGGCTGAAAGGTCATAAAGAGCTGTAAGATCGCCAACTACCCCCCAATGCTCGCCCGGTTCATCTAAAGTTAGGCCAAGAAAAGTTGAAACCTGGCCGTCGATGCCATTTAAGCCTTTTGAAGACCTTATCTTTTTATAAGGGGCGTTATTTGAAGCAAACAAATCCCATTCACGTATGGGCATGCTATTGCCCAAATAAACGGAGGCTTCTTTAGCAATTATTAAAGAAAGCTTATAAACAAGCGCCGGCTCGGAATTCGGGTATTTTTCAAAGCTCCTCAAAACAAATTGTTCTTTATTCCGGGCATTTGAAAGGAGTTTTTCAAAATTCCCATGTCCCGGGTTTGGAATTTGGTTGCCAATGCTTCTAAAGAAAAAGTTTAGATCTCCATGAATTAGTTTTCCATTTGGAAGACCTGAAAAAGGAAGCCTGCTAATTGAAACCACTTCGATGCTGTCTTGTAAATCTTCAAGATCCCGCCAAAGCCGAACCGTTGGGATACCTCCTATTCTAATAATGGCATCAATCGGATAGCCAGCGTCCCGGCACATTTTAAGAAGGTTGTTATAAGGCTTTATTGATAAGTGATCTAAAGACGGATCGTTACGAAGACAGGAATTACTTTCCAAAATGACGGGAAGATCCCATTTAATAAGAGTCTCCCGTACGATGCTCACCTCTTCTTCAAGAAGCGTACCGACGACAACAAGCGGATTATTAGCCTTTTCAAACAACTCTATGAGAACGCCCGGTTCTTTCGCTTGAATAGGTTGATAAGCAACCTCTCTTGAGAGGAATAAATCAATTTCTGGAAAACGGCTATAATCATGATGATAGGATTCTTCTAAACAAATATTAAGATGGGCAGGCTTTTGCATCGACCAGTTAAAAATTCGAATAGGGGTGCCGGATTCAATATCCTCAAAGTGAGAGGTGTAAACCCCAAATAAATTTTCTTGATTGGCCGTTTGGGGAGCTCCTGTGAATCGATACCTTTTTGGCCTGTCTGCTGTGACAAATATTAAAGGAGTTTCAGTGTAATAAGCTTCCATGGCAGCCGGTAAAAGCTCTCCAACTGCTGTGCCTGAAGTTACGCAGACAGCAACCGGCCTTTTTTTTAATCGAGCTCTGCCTAGTGCAAAAAAAGAAGCGGCTCTATCATCAAAGAAAAGATGCTTCTCAATTTCAGACGATGTCATTACACAATCTATTAAGGCAGTGTTCCTTATGCCGGGAGAAAGGCACCAATCCCTTACGCCTAATTTTGCAAGGGCCTTAACCACTTCATAAGCTAAGGTTTGATTGGAATCTGAAATAGTTTTTTTATCATCGACATTTTTAATTTGATCTCTTTCCATTCTTCATCTCGTTTGCTGCCTTTGACAATACCACAACCAGCCCCTATTCGGACTTCTTTATCATCCCACTGCATGCCTCTAATTGCCACATAGCAGCAGTACTTATTCATAGCAGGGAAACTAAAGCCTGCCGGAGCGCCAAACCGGTAACGAGGCAAGGCCTCGTTATATTTCTTTAGCCATTGAAACCCTTCAAATTTCGGATAAGCACCAAGGGCAGGTGTTGGATGAAGCGCCCTTATCATTTCAAAAAAAGAAGGAAAAGTATTCCATTTTAGAATGATAGGTGTAAAAAAATGCAATAAATTTCCAAAGTCAGCTTGCTCTCTCTCACCGATCTCTACCTTACCGAAAGGAGATAAATCTTCTCTAATCCCTTCAATAACAAATTGATGTTCTTGAAAAGTTTTTTGATCTATCAAGACCTTTTCATTAATTGTCGATTCTAAGGTTCCGGCAAGAGCTATTGTTTTTAGTTCTTTTTTGTCCTCATCCAAATTAAATAAAATCTCAGGGGTTGCTCCGAGCAAGCCAAAATGCTCATCCCAAGTGCCGTAAAGAGATAAAGGGAAAGGCTTTGATTCTTTAATTAAACTTCTAATCCACTGACCTATGCGTTCTTTTTTAAGCTGCCATTTCGCCGCTTCAAATACATAAGGAACTACTTTTTTTAGCCGGTTCGTCTGAAAGCACTCGTTATGTTTATCTACAGTTTCCTTAAATAATAACTCACCTTCTGTTTCCCATTTATAATCATAGCTTTCGGAGCCAACGTTTAAGCTTTCGGTTAATTCATCCACTTCGATGAGCGAGTTAAACTCATGATTAAAAGTCGCTTTTGTTTCATCTTCCAAAAAGAAGTCGGGAAAATAAAAGGTGGGCTTTTCGCTCGAATAGGAGGGATTGTCTCTAAAAATTTTTTCGCCCCATCCTATAAGCAGCCTTTTTTTATCAAATTGCAATAAGGATCCGTTATTTAAGAAAGCTTCAATCATGTCAAAAGCCGGATAAGGTTTATTTCGAATAGGTGCCATGAGATTTTTATAGAAAGCGTACTTTATTAATCTAAAGCGTTGAAATCAAGCAAGAAAATCAAAAGAGTTTTAAGATAAATCGAAAATTCAAAAAAAAGCGTTAAACGAATTTTTATGTTCACAAAAAGTAGGTTTTCGGAAAAAATGGCTCTATGGACATTAGAACCATTAAAACTGTCTTTCAAGACAAGACTTAAAACCTTACCAAAGGAGGCGCTATGTCTAGAAAAAATATTCTTTTTTCACTGTTTCTAATTTTTGGTGCTGTGGATACAGCTTATAGCCTTCACCCTTTAGAGCAGCAGATTCTTTCAAAGCCGCTTCCCAAAGCTTCAAGAAGGGATTCATCCATGCAGTCCTTAAGAAAAGGAAATGTGAAAGAACTTTACTGTGATAGCTCAGTTACAACTTTCCAAGGAAAAGTTATCCCGGGAAGTCGTGTTGGCCAAGAAATACCCCTTTCAACCTTATCTTCAGCTAACATCACTGCAATTCCTGTCGGCGAGCGATTTACCGGAAGACCTTTTTATCGTTCCAGCAATGAAGTCAGCTTAAGAGACTGCGATGCCGGATTAACCTTCCACTTCGGACGAAGCTGCCGCTAAAATTTCCTCCCCGAGGTCCCTCGGGGAATTTTCTTCAATTTCAACTTTCAGAAAATTTTTGGCTGTCGAAGAATTTGAAAACGAATTTAATAAAACTATTGATTTAGCAAACTTTGTCTTGCATGAGGTGATTTAAGCGGTTTTTAATTTTAAGGATGACGGTTTCTTTAGCATCTTGGGTGTAAAGGTCCTTAACTTTGTGATCCCATACGGTGTTTGGCCAAGCGGGGTCTTTTAAAAAGCGCCCGATAACATGAATATGAAGTTGCGGCGTTTTATTTCCTATGGCTCCCACATTAATATGATCTGCTTTAAACTCATTGAGTAAAGTGGTTTGAGCCCATTTTAGTTCTTGGTTAAAGCATTTTTCTTCGCTTGGGGTTAGATCTAGTAAAAGACGAAGGTTATTCCTTCTTGGCACTAAAATTAGCCAAGGATAATGGCAATTGTCTTCAAGTAAGACCCGGCAAAAAGGCAAGTCTAGCACAAAAGCTTTTGAAAAGAGGTTTTGGTGAAGAGTAAATTCCATATTTCTTTATAAGGTAAAGGATTTAAGATAGAATTTTGGAGTATCGCTTTTATCAATCATATCGAACGCTGAACTTCCTTTTTCTTTTAAGTGAAAGCTCATTACCCCTGTCTCTGTAATAAGAGCTGAAGCTAGGTTAACGTGGTTTGCTCCTCGAATATCCGTTTCAGGGTTATCGCCAATCATGACAATTTTCTCTCTTCTAATTCCAACTTTTTCAAATTGATCGATAGCGATTTGAAAAGCTTGAGGATAGGGTTTGCCGGTATAATGCACCTCTCCACCTCTTTTTTCATATAAAGAACCTATAGCCCCTTGCCGAATGACTGCATTTAAAGGGTTGCCTTCAAAAGCGACTTTATCAGGATTAAAACAGATCATGGGCAATTTTAAAGGAAGGATTCGATCTATTTCTTCTTGAAAAGAAACCGTTTCTGTTTGGTCTTTTCCTTCGATATGAGGGATATTCAGATAAATAAAATCGGCTTCACTTGGATCAAAAGTCTCCGTAAAAGACGTTTCTTTAAAAAGATCATAGTAACTCGAAAACTGGGGATGCGGTTTAAAAAGAGGGAAGAATTTCTTACGGACAATCGGAAAGGGAAGCTTTAAGTCAAGAAGCGCTTTTTTTCCAATTTCCCCTGACGTAAGATAAAAATGGTAATGTTTTGACGCAAAAATCCCCCATTTTTCAAGTTTGCTTTTTTCTTTTTCAGCAAGCTGGCTGGAGTTGGAGAGAATGCCGACATGCTTATTGGCCATCATAAGCCTATTAAAGACCTTTTCCGCATTAGGCATTAGACCTAAACTATTTCCATTCCAAAAAACACCATAGGCATCTAAAAGTATGCCATCAAATTGATCTATTAGTTCTTCTAAACTAGAAAACTCGACTGCCATAAATAAAAGCCTTTTTTAAATTGAAAACTATAAAACAAACTCCTTTTATTTTAGAAGCAAAGAACGGTCGTGTTTTTTAAAAAATTTATTTTACTTAAATTTCTGTTATTTCTATTAAGTATCCATGCCCGCTTTGTTGAGCTATAGCAAGTGGTTTTACTGACAAAGATTAAGATAGAGCGTCTTATGAAAAAGCACTTCGTGATTTATCTTTTTGTTCTAAGTTTATTTTCATGCGAAACAAAAGAAAAACCTCGTAAACCTCCTCTAAATCATGGAGTTCAGAATCAACCGGAGAACCCTTCAAAAAAAAGCCCCAAGAGAAACTTCTTGTCTCACGGAATAGTTCAATCTCTTGAAGAAGATAAAGATAGGCAAATCACTCAAAATATTCGAAAACATCTAATGAACGACAAGACGCTTTCGTTTATCGCAAGAAATATCACTGTTATAACAGAAGATGGCGTGGTCACGCTTCGAGGTAAAGTCCCGACAGAAGTTGAAAAAAATAAAATCTCTCAAAAAATTAATCTAATCCCCTCCATTGTGACATTAAATAACAAGCTTGAAGTCTCAGACGATTAAAAACGTTCAGGCCCGAAAACAAGGATAAACTCTTCCCGCATTGACTATTTAAAATAGTTTTTTATAATGAAAAAAAGTGAGTTAACAAAGGGTAGCTTTATGAGTACAGGTTTAATGCGTGAAAAAGTGCAAAGACAAGTGTCTCAATTATCAACTTTTCTTGCGACCACCTATGTTCTTTATGTAAAAACCCAAAACTTCCATTGGAATGTGACGGGTCCTAGATTCTTTACACTCCATGAGCTTTTTGAAAAGCAATACCTTGAACTTGCTGAAGCGGTTGATGAAATAGCCGAGAGAATAAGAGCCTTAAAAGGAGTCGCTCCCGGCACTATGCATGAATTCCTTCAGCTCTCTGAAATTAAAGAATCAAAAGAACAACTCTCTGAAAATCAGATGCTTAACACACTTGCCGAAGATAATGAAGATATTGCCAATATGCTTGCCGAATGGATCCCTAAAGCTCAAGAAGATGGGGATGAGGGAACCGCTGACATTTACATCCAAAGACTGAAGCTTCATGAAAAGAATGCCTGGATGTTAAGAAGTCATATTTCAAAAGAGTAATAAATTATTCATATTTAGACACTTGATCGAAAAAAGAAGCGCCGAATTCTTCATCCAAGAGGCCGTCGAAATAATTGGCAAGGTCCTTATTTTTATCCACTAGCCAATGGCGAAACTTGTAAAATTTTTCGAAAAGGGCTTGTTTGGAAACCTTTTCTTTTTTGTATTTTTCATTGAGGACAAACTGACCGACATCAACGTGGATAGGCTCGCCTTGATAAACCCCGGTATTTTGCATAAGCGCCGGGTCTTCATCAGAGATGCCTTTCTCATGTTCTTTTAGAAGCAAGGTTAAGAGATTCTTGAGAAGAAGCTTACTCTCTTCCCATTTAAAACCCTTGATTTGCTCTTCAATTACATCGGTCAACATCAAAGCTTTTTTCTGGATAAAAAATTCATACTCATCTATCGGAATCTCCATTTTTTGACCTATCTTATCGATAAGAGAAACCTTCTTCGCAAATTCCCTTTTTTTGTTCAGATGGATAAAAACAAGTCCCGTTTCCTTTTGAAGATTGTCGTAGGCAATTCGAATGCTTTCAAAAAGAGATTCCCGTTTACGATCTTTATGAGCGCTTCGACTTAATCGATATTGGTTTACTTTTGGAATAAATGAAAATAACTTGACCCAAGGCTTGGTTTGATACCTTTGGTTTTTAAAAAATTTAAGCACATAGTTTTTATCCTGGCTTATAAAGACATAGGATTGGCACCCTTTGGAAAAGTAGGAAAATTCCTGATCTAAAATAGCGTTCGCAATCTCAAAATCCCCTTCGTGAATTCTAGTTGGCTCCCACCTTGCATCGCTTGGGTAGGCCGATAAAATATTTGAATTGGTAAAGCCATCTGTTAGCCAGTAATAACTTCTTCCAAGAAAAGCTCCTAAGAAAAGCAAAAGAAAGAATATTCGTAATTTATATTTTTTTATGAAATTCATAACGGGCGCTTAAGGATTTATTGATTCAAAATGATAATAGAGTTTTTAAATTTTTTTTTCCTAGCTCATTTTTCCAATCAAAGCGTTATTTAGAAAGAAGTCCAATATTAAATTGCACTAGATATAAGGGTTCCTCTATATATCACTTTAGCTTAGCCGGATTTCTAATAGGGTTATTTCATTTAAGCCTTATAACAACAATCAACGAAAATGATGTCCCAAAAAATTACTTATGAAAAAGATGAGGGTTTCAGTAAGAAAAAACCTTCCTTCATTCAAAGAATGCTTTCTTTATTCACATATACCCAAAAAATTGGAATCATTCTTTCATTAGTGGCTTTTGCAACGCTATTAACTAGTTTTCTTTTGCTAAAGGCCCAAAAAGAAGAAATGTTTACCCTAAAAAAGGAGATGCAAGGTCTCTCTTTGCAAAAATCTATCCGTGAAGCTTTTGAAGGCATTGTAAAACATAAAATTTTATCTCACAGGTATTTGGAAGGCGATGAGTCTATCAAACAAGAAATAATTGAACTTCAGGATGTCATATCAAGAAACATTGCCGAACTTGTGGAACTGACGCATCTTTTGCAAAAAGATCTTTCTCTCGAAGATAAAGATTTTGAACTGAGGGAAGAGCAGGAAACCGCTCCCAAACAACTTTTAAAACAATGGGAAGATTTTTCAACCGAAGCTTTTGAAACCTCTCCCGATATTAGCGATGCTTTTCATATTACTTTGATCGATGGGTTGCAATCTCTGCTTAAAACAGTGGGCGATACCTCAAAATTAAATTTCGACTCCGAATTAAAAACCCACTATCTCACTCAAAGCCTTCTTGAAACTTTGCCGGAAGCTCAGGATACGATCGCTCAAATCCTAACCCTTCTTCATCGAATAACTTTAGAAAATAAATCCAATTATGACGACCAGCACCGTTTGACTTTCTTAACGACGGTTTATAGAAATAATTTAGATCGTTTGCAGCAAGCACTTAACAAAGTCATTTATACCGAAAAAAGCGAACACAATAATGAAAATATCAATTCCAATTTAGTGACACCTCTCAACTCTTATGTGGAAAACGGAAAATCATTTGTTCAGTTGATCGATCAATTTCAATATGCGCTAGAGAGAAGACGGGAAAATGAAACTGAAAAAGGGCTGTTTCCTTTTTCTGAAAGCAACTTATTTGGAATAAAAGCTTTAAATAAGAGTTTTTTATTGGTTGATGCCCTTTCTCAACATACCGATCGATTATTGCAAAATAGATATGATTCCCTTTATCGATTCTTTTATCGCCTTCTATTGACAATACTTGGAACTCTTCTTGCAGCCCTTTTAATAGGGTTTATCGTAGCTAAAGATCTCAATCGATATACAAACGGTGTTTATGAAAGCGTCAGACAATATTGCGAAGGCAACCTGAATGCAAGAGCCCCTGAAGCGAATGATAAGGCCCTGCAAAAATTTACCATCCTTTTAAATGAATTAGCGGTTCGTTTTGACAGTATGACCGAAGATTTAGAAAAAGCAGGCGTTGATCTTTCTACTTCTACTTCTCAATTATCTGAAGCTGCCGACTATCAAAAAGAGTCCGTCAGCCAGCAAGAAAAAACTATTCAGGAAATTTTACAGACAGCGATAGACATATCCCTTACAACTCAACAATTTGCCAAAACAACTAATGATATTAGTAAGGCGGCTGAGGAAACCTCAATGCTTGCCTCTCTTGGGGCAAAAGACCTTGCCAAAATGGAACAGACAATGAGACAAATGGTACAGGGAACAGAAAATATCACAGCAAAACTTGCGGTCTTAAACGAAAAGACCTCTTCTATTACAAGTGTCATTACAACGATTACGAAAGTTGCGGATCAAACTAACCTGCTTTCTTTAAATGCAGCCATTGAAGCTGAAAAAGCAGGAGAGCATGGAAAAAGTTTTTCAGTTATTGCCAAAGAAATCAGAAGGCTTGCCGACCAAACAGCCAATGCGACTTTAGACATTGAAAAAATGATCAGCGAAATGATTAATGCCGTGACAGAAGGGGTCATTGGCGTGGATAAGTTCACTGAAGAAATTAGAAGCGGAGTGAATCAAGTATCCCAGGTGAGTGAAAAACTAAGCACCATTATTGAGCAAGTAGGTGAACAAGCTTTGGGTTTTGAAAATGTGAATCAAAAGATGCAGGGTCTTTCAGAAGGGGCCCTTCAAATTAATAACTCTATGGAACTTCTATCGGAAACTGCCGGAAAAACTTCTTTGGCTATTCATCAATTCAGCCAGGCCATTGAGATGCTGACAAATCTTGCCGATAAGATGAGAAATCTTGTTGCTAAAACTAAAAAAATTTAAAAAATCTTTATCTATTTAGAAAAATAAATTTTTTATTTTCCACTAATAAAGAAGCTTTATTTAAATCAAAGAGATTTTTTATAATTTCCTTTTTGATATCAATCCTATTCTAAATAGGCATTAAAAAGGAGATTTTCCATGGATTTCAATTTAAAAGGTAAGAGAGCTTTTATAGCTGGCGTTGCAGACGATCAAGGATATGGGTTTGCTATTGCGAAAGCTCTTGCCGAAGCCGGCTGCGAGATTATTGTCGGGACCTGGACGCCTTTAATGAATATCTTTCAAATGAGTTTAGATCGAGGCAAATTTGATGAATCTAGAAAATTAAAGAGCGGCTTTGTTTTGGAATTCACAAAAATCTATCCCCTCGATGTGGCTTATGACAGTATGGAAGAGGTTCCCGAAGAGGTAAAATCGAATAAACGCTATCAAGGATATGATAACTACGCGATTAAAGAAGTTGTGGAACTTGTAAAAAAAGATTTTGGTTCCATAGACATATTAGTTCACGCTATCGCAAATGGCCCGGAAGTGACAAAACCGCTTCTTGAAACATCAAGAAACGGCTATTTGACAGCTGTCAGCTCATCAGCCTATTCTTTTGTCAGTCTTTTAAAACATTTTGGTCCTATAATGGGAAAAGATGGCGCCGCTTTGTCTTTAACCTATATTGCTGCCGATAAAGTCATCCCGGGTTATGGGGGCGGTATGAGCTCTGCAAAAGCCGCGCTTGAGAGCGACACAAAAATCCTTGCCTATGAAGCCGGAAGAAAATGGGGTGTTCGAGTTAACACAATCTCTGCCGGACCCTTTAAAAGCAGGGCCGCTAAAGCAATTGGTTTTATTGAGACGATGATTGAATACGCTGAAGCCAATGCTCCTTTACAAAGAGAGCTATATGGCGAAGATGTGGGTAGGAGCGCTTTATTCCTTTGCTCCCCTCTTGCTTCTGCGATCACCGGCGTAACTTTATTTGTTGACAACGGGTTGCATGTAATGGGGGCGGTTCAAACTGGACTTGAGAATTATAAGCCTGCTTCAGTGTAAAATAGTCTTCATAAGCCTCTTGAGCTTTTCCCTCTTTAATAAGACGGGAAAGCTCATATTCTAAAGCGTCCGGCGAGTGAAAGCAAAAGCTTGAAAATCTTTTATCACTCCACATCCTATAATTTTGCCCTTCTATCGTAAGCCATTCCGGGATTGAGATTCGAGTCCAAGTATCCACTGTCAGGTCAATCACGCCCAAAATATCTGCTATAAAGGTTACGCATTGTTTAGAGGATAAATCATAAGTCGGGTAGGAGTAGGACCCGATAAAATTAAAGATAGCCTCAAACTGATCATCTGTCAGATTAATTTTAGCAGCCATTGTTGGAGTATGTTTGCCTGCGCCTTGCTCTAAAAAACCATCTTTTAGGGGAGTTTGTAAATATCTAACAGGGTTTGGATCTTTTTTTCTGAATAATTGATCCATCCCCTTGAAGTAGCCAATATCTCCTCTCTCTCCGCTAAATCCGCACTCAAAAAATAAGGGTTTTCCTTTAAGCGTTCCTTTTAAAAGCACCCAAGCGTGACCAAAAGTGGCCTCGGTATTTTTAGCTCTTTTTTTTAAGCTTTCAAAAAAGGAATTTCCATCTTTGTAATCAAAATAGGGCGCATCTACAAGGATAATTACAAAGGGAAGTGCTTTTTCCTCTACTGTGAATAGCGATAATTTCAGTAGAATTACTAAAAGTGAAACAAGAAAAAAAGATCTTTTGAAGGTTGTCATGGACTTACCCTACGTCTGATAATTTATTGTTAAAAGTAATTCGTTTTTGCTAAATTCAGCTATAGGCCTAAAGAAAATTTGCCAATCCCCTCTCTCTTCTGTAATTTCAGAAAAACGTTTTCCCGTTTGAATGTGGCCTACCGCTTTTTCATTAAGCTCAAGCTTTAAGGCAAGGTTTGATTCGGGAAAAAGAAGAGGTTTATTTAATTCAAAAATGGTTCCGGAAGGGGCTTTCAATCTCGAGTTGTTTCTGCTTAAAAAAATAGAAAAAAGCTCTTCCGGCGATGATGGAATTTCTGAAATAAATAATGGGCTTAGGTGAACAAGGAATTTTAATTTTTTACCTATTT
The DNA here is from genome assembly GCF_000750955.1 of Criblamydia sequanensis CRIB-18. NCBI lineage: Bacteria > Pseudomonadati > Chlamydiota > Chlamydiia > Parachlamydiales > Candidatus Criblamydiaceae > Candidatus Criblamydia > Candidatus Criblamydia sequanensis. The sequence continues at coordinate 590,492 of NZ_CCEJ010000003.1, forward strand.
TCTCGAAGTTTAAAATCTTAAGTCCCCGACCTTGTAAAACAAGAGAACTTTTCAGATTTTTATTAAAGATGATCTTTAAAGGGTGCGCTTTTTTCCAAAGGCTTTCTTGCGGCTTCTCTTCAATATACCAAATGGCTAAAAAATCATCTTCTTTTATGACTTTGGCTTGATTGAAAGAAGGGATTGGGAGGGTCTTGCAATCTAAACTTGAAAATAGAATGGCAGAAAGAAGTTGATCAACCAAACTTGCGCTTTTAAGAATCGCTTCTCCATCTCTTGAGTTAAAAAAGTAAAAAAAATTAGGTTTGTCGAGAGTTTGAACGCTGTTTTCCATGAAGGAAGGTCCGATAAAAACTTGAAAATCTTTATCCCAAAAAGAAGAAGAAAGGCTCGCAAGCTTTTCCTTTTGATGCTCCATAAAAAACGAAGCGGATAGCAATTCCCCTAAAAATTCAGTATCATAAAGGGCAATTTTATTAAGCTCAGTATCTTGGAGTCGGTTCTCAATAAGAGCCAATTTAAGGGCTATTTTAGGAGACGCTTTTTCGTTAATGTTGGTTTTGGCATAAGCTAAAAGGCTTTGAATAGCTTTTTCTAAAGAAGGTTCTTCTATCTTTTTAGAAAGATCCACTAAAACCGGAAGAATTTGAAGGCATAAGTTTCTATCAAAGCGTTTTTTCTCTTCAAATAAGGCTATAGGAAAGTTTCCTTTTTCCTCGCCTTCTGTCTCTTGCTCTTTTAAAATTTGATTTAAAAGAAGAAGCGCTTTTTCTCTTTCGCCTTTTTTAACAAGAAAAAGGACGTAAAGCAAATTCTCATAGGGTGAAATTCTATTGGCATCCAAATGCAAAAAATGGCTTTGGGGATGAGTGTAATCTTTAAAATTTTCCGTTACTGCATTAAGAAAGTCCCTTTCATCCATTTTAATTAACACAATTTATAAATTCAAGCCGCCGGCGACTTCGATATTTTGCCCGGTAATGTAGCGGGATTGTTCGCTTAAAAGAAAATCGATAACATCGCAAACTTCCTCCATTTTGGCGGCCCTTTGCATGGGAATTCGTTTGATATCGTCGGGCAGATCCACAGCATTTTCCAAGTAGCCTGGAGATACCATATTAACCCGTACCTGATCTTTGGCAAGATCCTTAGCTAAAGATTTTGTGTAAGCTAAAAGCGCAATCTTAGATAAGGTATAAGCAGATGTTTTACTTTCAGCTTTAAAAGCCTGTAAACCACTGACACCAAGATTGATGATCGATCCCTTATTTTTTTTAAGGGAAGGCAAAAGCCCATTACAGATAAATAGGGGCGCCAGAAAATTTGTATTAAAAAGATCTTCCCATTCAGTATTGCAAGTTTCTTGGCAAGATCGGATAAGATAGTTGCCTACATTATTTATTAAATTTTGAGTCTCTTGAAAACGATTGAGATACCTATTAATAAAATCTTCAGTCATTTCTCGATTAGTAAAATCACCCTGGATAGTTTCCGCATGAATGCCATAGAGGCTCATCAAATGATGTGCAAGATCTTGAGCTTCTTTTTCGCTTCTACGGTAATGAATGACGATATTATTTTTACGTTTGGCTAGGTGGGAGGCAATTTCTTTTCCGAGCCTTTTTGCTCCGCCTGTCACTAAAGACCATTTCATATAAAGCCTTCTTTGATTTCAATAAAAGCAGCCTCTGCACGAGATAGAGCTTCAGGCTTATACACATTGATTTGAACCCCCTTCAAAAGAGGGTATTTTTTCATCAACAAATTCTTCATATGAAGAGCATACGTTTCGATTAATTTATATTTAGTTTCTTTCGCCGCACTCTCAAACAATCTAGCGGCTTCATCATAATCGACAGTATCCTCTAAGTTATCTGTTTCCTTGCATTCGACATTCATTTTTAAAGAAACATAAATTTTTTGAGGGATAGTCCTTTCTTCTTTGTTGTTTCCTATAATGCATTCGATTTCTAAACGGTTAAATCCAACTAGAGACTTGACTTGATAGTTTCTCTCATACCAGTCTAAAAGCACATACGCTTCTTTATTTAATTTCTCTTTTCGAGCTTCGTTAATAGTCATCCAGCGGTATGACACCCCTTCATCATTTAAGATGACATCCTCTTTTTTAAAACCTGGGGCTAGTTGAGCCAAATAATCGTGCATCACAAAGTGGTTCTTCGGAAAGTATTCTTCATTAAATAGAGAGTCTTGAGTTAATGCAAAACGAACATGCGTAACTTTTAAAGCGGTCTCTTCAAAAATTTCCCTTTCGAAGGCCTCGGAAAGCGTTTCTCCAAGCTCCACTTTCCCCCCCGGCAGGGTGTAAAGCCCGCTCCATTTTGGCGCCTTAACAAATAAGATAGTGCCATCTTCTGCAAAAATAAGCCCACCAACTGTGACAAGAGGGTATCGCTTTAATTCATTCATAAGAGCCTTGCAAATAATTGATGGCTAAACGAAGCGCTTTTAAGACCCCTTGCTTCTCAACCGGTTCTGAAATGATATTTGCTTTTTCAAGCACTTCGTCACTTGCATGGGGCATTGCAATGCTGATGTCTGTTTTCTGCATCATGGGGATATCGTTATGATCATCTCCCGCAGAAATGGAAAATTCCAAATCAAAATAAGCTCTAAAAAAATCGACGACACTTCCCTTATCCCCGCTTGTACAAAGGATCAAAGAAAAATCCTGTCTTAAGGGATCGCGAAGGATGGGAGCTTTTAAATTAAATGCCGGCAAAAGATCTTTAAAAGGAAGAAGATCCTTTTTCTGTCCAAAAACCTTCAGGGCTGCAAATTCCTCAAGTGGAGGGTTTGTGATATCGACAAGCGGAACTAAGGTTTCACCTATTTGCGAGGCCCGATCTGTCATATAATTCAGTAGCTTCTTATCAATTTCAAGAGGAGCAAAATAGCAAAGGTCTTGGTTGATAAATCCTGAATAAATGGCGGATCTTGAAAATATTTCAGGAGATTTCCTTTTTATTGCGGTTAAGATTTCTTTCTTTATGTAGTTTTTGCTTATGACTTTTTTATGAGGCATTTCCAGAATCAAAGAACCATTTTCTATCGCTAAGTAGTAGGGAATCTTTAAATCGGACAAAACCGTTCGGCTCCAAAGGTAGGATCTGCCTGTAACAAAAACGATTTGCCAGCCTTCCTTATAAAGCGCTTCAAGGCCAGTTGAGATTCTTGGGTCTAAGTCATGAGCTTCGTTTGTGATAGTGCCATCAATATCTAGAAAAAGAGCTTTTATTTTATTTAAAATATCCATGAAACCAAGGGGAATCCTCATAAAGAATACAAAAGTATATCTTATTTTTGTAAGAGATCGCAAGAATCATCTTGTGTTACAAATTAACTCGTTGCTACAAGTGAAACAAGCTTTGAAATAATTAAAAAAAAATCTAACTTTTGTGCTGCATATGACAAAGAAACTTAACTTATACATCCTTATATTTTTAGCTCTTTTTGTTTCCTTAAACCGATCTTTTGGAGAAGATAGCACTCTTCCAAACTCGAAGGATGCGAAAACCGAAGTAAGCTCCGAACCTCCTTACTTTCCTCTGGATGAACCGATAGAAGACTCAAGCAATTCAAGGTTTTATCAAGAATTTACTCAAATGCTATTTACTCTCGGCCTTTTGATAGCAGCTTTAATCGGCGCCTCTTTTTTTATGAAAAAATTTATGACAAGCCGCGTTCAATACGCTAATGAAGCAAGCAAAATTAAAGTGGTTGAACAGAGGGCATTAACACCTAAGCTATCCCTTCATCTTATAGAATATAACGGAAATGAGTATTTGGTGGCTGAATCCATGCAGGGAGCCCCTTTGCTAATTGCTACCGGCAAAGAACAAGTTTTGGAACCCTCTTCTGAAAAAAGATTTTCACTCGATAAAAGATAGAATATGTAATAAAAAAGGCATTTCTATTTCTAGAAATGCCTAAAAAAACTTGGTTCAAACTCAAATAAAATTTCTTCTACGATTATCAAATGATTTCATTAATTCTTGGATTTTTTCTGCCTGTTCCTTATTAGCGTATTCAATACTCAAATTCATGAATGAAATATTATGACCTAAAAGGCGATCTTTTTCAGGATGTTTTAGGGATTCATCAAGAACGGCTAATGCTTCTTCGACTAAACCATTAAACATTAAAAATTGTGCCATAGAAGAAAGAGTGGGTCCGCCTCCCAAACCTCCACTATATTTATCTGACTTAAGAGTATAAGAGCCATTTTCATCAAACATTTTGCGGCTGAATTCTACCCAAACTCTGCCATTATTTAGCTCTTTTCTAACTTCAGGGTCTTTTTTAGCTTGCTCTATTAGATCTAAATATCCTTCATAGAGAGCGTCATCTTTTCTATTTAAATAAGAGCTAAAATCCATATTATTCATAATAATTATCCTTTAATTGATTAATATTAATAATAAAATATTTACTTTATCATTCCTAAGGTTTGTTTTCAATTAAAAAAAATATCATTATGTAATAATTATTTGATTTGGTTTACTAAAATTTCATCTACTAGAGGTAAATCATGCTTTCAAAAGTGGTTTTTTCATTAAACTTGGCTTTAATTTTTTTAGGAAAACTTGACGCCTGCTCAAGGATTTTTTGGGATAATCCTATTAATAAAGTAGCCGCTCGCACGATGGACCTATACTTCGATGAAAAGCCCCTATTTACCCTTTTCCCTAGAGGGACTCCTAGGACGGGAGAAGCCGGCCAGAATTCCCTTAAATGGACCTCTAAATACGGAACTCTTGTCATCACAGGGTTAGAAGGAAAGCTTGCCTCGGAAGGCCTCAATGAAAAGGGTCTTTCGGCTCACCTACTTTACTTGCATGATACCGAATATGAGAAAAGAGACGACCGCCCGGGAATTTCCAATGGAATTTGGATTCAATATCTTTTGGATAATTTTTCAACAGTTGATGAAGCGGTCCAATCCTTAAATGAGTTTCAAGTTGTCCCAACTGAGATTATTGGAAGAAAATGGCCTGTCCATGTAAGTCTTGAAGACAAAACAGGCAATTCTGCCATTATTGAATATGTGAAAGGTAAAATTGTAGTCCATGTAGGCCCGCAGTTTACAGTCATGACAAATGAACCTCCCTACGAACTCCAACTAAAAAATTTAAATCGCTACCGCTATTTTGGAGGCGATCTTCCGCTTCCTGGCGACATTGATTCGGTAAGCCGTTTCGTTAGATGTTCAGCCTTTCTAAAAACCTTGACAGAGCCTAAATCGATTGAGGATTCTATCGGGGTTATTTTTAGCGTTATTCGAACTGTTCAAGTGCCTTATGGAGCTAAAGACACCTCTTCCAATCAAACAGAAGATAGTTGGACGACAAGATGGGTTTCGGCAACAGATGTCACAAACCTCACGTATTATTTTAACTCCACTTCTCTTCCAAATATCTTTTGGGTAGATCTTCAGAAACTAAACTTTTCAAAAGGCCAGCCTATTAAATCAATTGATGTGCAAAATTCTAAATTTGTCGGAGACATCTCTTCGCAATTTATGAATTAGACTTCTTTCAAAACTCGCTTTAATTGGAAGAATGGGTTGGTTTTGTGCAAATTTTTTGATAAATTTTGAAAGCATAGGATAACCTATGCGTGAAAAATTTAGGAGAAAAGATGCCAAAAACAGTTATTTTAACAATTGAGTGGAGTATCGAAAGAAGTCTATTATAAAAAATAACCTTTAGACAGCTTCAAAAGCCAATTATTTTTTGCACAAAATTGAAAAAAATAATACAAGTTCATCTTGAAAAGATTTGCTGCTTGCTCAAATTCATTCGCATCGTTAGAATGGCCGATTACACAAAGTAAAATTTATAACCTTAACTTAGATGATGAATATGCTAAAATACGCAAAAGCGATATTTTTTTTATGCTTGCTCCTTACCCTTTCGGGTTGTTATCGAATGCCGACAGAGGATGATTGCTCTGTTGTACCAACCACTAATAACCCCGACATTACAAAAGACCAAGGAAACTCACTAATCCCCGGCGGAGGTAATTTTTAAGCCCGGATTTTTAATTGAAACTTTTGCCTTATTATGGAAACGACTATATGAAATGGATTTAACAAGGTGACTCATGCTAGTTTTAACAAGAAAATCTGAAGAACAAATAATCATTGGTGACGAAGAGGATCCTATCATAATTACTGTGCTTAAAATACAAGGTGGAAAAGTCTCTTTAGGCATCAAAGCTAACAAAAAGAAATATGCCATTTTGAGAAAAGAACTTTGTGTGAAAGATGAGTCTAAAGACAGCGAAGACTCTCATAAAGAAAATGAAGAGGATCAAAAAGACTGCGAAATTGAATTAAAAGAAAGCGTCACGGTCTAAAGTGGAACTAACTCTTGAAAATATAAAAAAAATTTTAACCGAGTTAGGCTTTAACCCCACTATTCAAAAAGAAACAAAACAGGTTTTTTTAATTTTAACGATCGATATCCACGAATACCCTGTTTTCTTTAGGATTCTCCCGTCAGGCCCCTTCCTTCAGGTTGTTATTTTCTTTCCCTTTCAGTTTCAACCTCAATATTTTAATGAGATCTCGCGTTTTTTACATGCTGTGAATCGTTTTATTGATTGGCAAGGGTTCTGTATTGAAGAAAAGCTTCAAACCATTTTTTATCGAATGACTGTCCCGGCTTTTGATAATAAGCTTCCCGGGGTGCTGACTTTTGAAAAAATTTTGCAGACGATGCATAATATCCCCAAGACAATGAATATGCCGCTATTAGAAGTGGCATCAGGAGCTAAAACCAGCCAGCAAATGATTGAAATCATGGAAAAAAGCTTCCAATCAAGATCCTCCTAAAGCTATAATTTGTGGCTTATGAACTTTAATCGATCTTAAGGCATTAAGCATGAAAATGCGTCCCATTATATACGATACAGAAACAACAGGTGTAAAAGCTGAATTTGATAGGATTATTGAAATCGCAGCTTTTGATCCTCATAGAAATCAATCTTTTGTTCGATTTATTAATCCAGGAATACCCATTCCCAAAGAAGCCACGGCAATTCATCATATCACAGATGACATGGTTAAAGAGGCGGCTCCCTTTTCTATTGTCGCAAAAGAATTTATTGAATTCTGCGGCTCTGATTCAATTCTCGTAGCTCATAATAATGATGGCTTTGATATTCATTTCCTAAGACAAGAAGCTAAACGCCATGAGATTACCCTGCCTGAGTGGAAATTTGTCGACACCCTAAAATGGGCAAGAAAATATCGGCCTGATTTACCGCGCCATTCTCTTCAATTTTTGCGTGAAATTTACGATATTCCTGCAAATAATGCTCACAGGGCGTTGGATGATTGCATCGTTTTACATGAAGTTTTTAAGAGAATGACAGATGATCTTCCTATTGAAACGATTTTTCAACTTATGTCTTCTTCATCTGAATCGGTATCACTAAAACAAGTGACTCACATGCCTTTTGGCAAACATCAAGGAATTCCTCTTAAGGAAGTCCCTAAAAGCTATCTTAAATGGCTAAAAGAAAGCGGCGCTTTAGACAAAGAAGAAAATGCCTCCCTAAAACTAAGCCTCGAATCTATTACGGCAGGTTAATTGCGATGTCAAAAGAAGAAGCTTTTATTTTAGGCTGCGGCTATCTAGGGCTTCTTTTAGCGCATTCGCTAAAAAGCAAAAGCATTTACGTATCTGCTTCAACAAGAAATAGAGAGAAGGCGCCCGATTTATTAAAGCATGTGGATAAAGTTGTTTTTTGGGATCATGACAAAAAAGCCGGCGATCTTTCAAAAATAAAAAATCTCTTTTTTACAGCAGCTCCGGACGGACCCTCTTCTTATCAAGAAACTTTTTTGGATAATGCTTCATTTTTAAAAGAAAATTTAGATCAAATGCCAAACCTTCGCCACTTGATTTTTACAAGCAGCACTTCTGTCTATGGCGATCAAAAAGGGATTGTATCTGAAGCAACCCTTCCCTCGCCTAAAACAGAATCTTCAAAAATTCTACTGCAAACTGAAAAAAAACTTCTTTGTCTCTCTGAAAGCCGCCCGCTCAAAGTCACAATTTTAAGGCTTGGAGAAATTATCGGCCCAAATAGGATGATTGGTGACAAATTAAAACGCTATGAAAATAAAAAAATTCCGGGTACGGGTGAAAATATTACGAATCTAATCCACGTCGATGATATCGTTCGAGGGATAAATTATGTTTTGGAAAATAAGCTTGACGGAATTTTTAATCTCACCTCGAGCTATCATGTGACAAGAAAGCAGCTTTATAGCGAAGCTTGCCGTCAAAAGGGTCTACAAGAGCCCTTGTGGGACCTTAATGAAGAGACAATTCATGGGGGCAAACGTCTTGTAACGTCTGATAAAATTACCTCACTTGGATTTAGGATTCACAAAAATCAACTTTCCGACTTTCTTTAATACACACCGGAAGTTTAGATAGAATGTCTTCTATCGCTAGTCGGATCAAAATAAGGAGGGTCTTTGAAAATTGAAAAAAAATGCTCCAAGTTAAAGAGATCAATATAAGCTATAACTTCTTCGTCCATGGTGCAATCATTAAACTTAATAGTTAGCTGATCCGATTTTTTAATAATTTCACAAAGTTCTTTGGCGCAAGATAAAGGGATGTCCATATTTCCTAAAACAAGTTTTTCAAAAGGAAATTGCTCAATTCCATTAACAAGGAGCCATAATTCTTTAGGCGAAATTCCACTAAATTTTACGACACGCAAATTTGGCATTTCAAAGAGAAGGATAAGCGCAACAGCCCCCCTGACGTGAAAAGAAAGATCCGATAAATCCAAAATCTCAAGCCTTGGATGTTCTTTTAGGGCCTCTGCCAAAAGAAAAAGTTCTGCATCCCTTAATTGGGTTTTAGCAATCGTTATCCTAAGAAGATTGGTATTTTCTTTGAGACTTCTGCAAAGAGCCGCGTTAATAATGTCCTTAGGAATGTAGGGAGCAAATTTAAGGTGTCTAAATTTAAATAAATTTTTTCCAAGATAGGTGTAAAAAATTTGCTGTTGCCATTCGGGCATTTCGGTATGAATATGGAAAGTTCTAATGTCTTTTTTTTTAGTTAACAAGTTGCAGAATGAAATAAAGGTTTTTTCTGTAAAGGATCTTGAAAAAGCATCATTAAAATCAAAAACCCCCTCCTGATCAATTAAACTTCCCAAATTCAAGAAAAGACTATTCCAAATCTCCAAACATTTTCTATGAAAAGAAATGCTTTTAACCCCTTCAATTTCTTTTAAAGCAGGCAAATTAACATACCTGAATGGCAGTTCAGCACACTTGATATGTCTTGGTAAAATTTTGATGTAAGAAAAAAATTCCTTTGCAAATTCGATCAAGGCTTCTTGAAAAAAAGAGTTTGATTTTTTGATGGTTAACTTAGTACTAAAAGTTTTTAAAAAAAGATCTTTGACTTCCCTTATCTCGTCCTTATAAAGTGTATGATCTCTTGCAAGCGCGTAGAACCTTCTGCAAACTAGCTTAAGTTTAAATTTGTCTTCATCTTTTAAATCCTCTAGAAAGGTGAAGATGCATCGAACCTCTTCATTAGACAATCGATCAAAAAGATTCTCCTCCCCGATATAAGTCTTATCGCAAGGGGTTAAATGTTCCATCAAAACCTCCTTTCGCTTTTAAACTTACGATACCGCTTGTTTATTTTTATTCAATTATTATAAATTCCTTAATTAATCAATTTTAAACTAATTATTTTTGTTGTATTAATAAATGGTAACGATATTATTAATTGTTTAAATTTAGAATGGTGGGAAATAATTGGCTGTCAGCTAGTTGATGTTTCAGCAACCGCTAAACGGACTCTGATTGTTAGACGGAACAATTCAGTTCCAGAATTAGAATAATTGTAAGGATTTTGAATGATTGAATTTACTTCTGTTCCCCCTCTACCTTCAGAAATTTGGGAGTTGATTGGACATAAACTCATTGATGATTCTTCCAAAAAAAAATTAAACACCAACCTCAAAAATTTTGTTTCAATTTTTTTCTCAAAGTTTGGTAAAGAATTGGAAGTAAACGAATTAAGAAAAGATTTTATCACTAATTTGAACCGCAATCTTTTGACTTATACTCTTGCCTCTAAAAAAGTGACTTTCCTTGACATAAAATTTAATTCGCTTGAAGAAGAAGCTTCTTTTTTGGCAGAGCATAAAGATTCTCTAGGAACTGTTGAATTCAAGTACCCCCTTTATTCTTTAGAGGAAATTCAAGTCCTTTCAAGTAAAGCGGAGCTTGGAAGAATTTCTTTAAAAGGAAAATTGGACCTTGAAGAAAGTGAAGAAAAGTTTTTAGCTCTTCCTCAAATAGAGAGATTTAAAATTTGTAAATGCCTTGCAGGAGATGAAGAAGAGCTCTCTCTTTTAAAAATAATAAATGCTTCCCTGCTTTCAATCCGATTAGGTTGGGTTAACTCTTTGTCTCTTACCCAAATCGAGTCTTTTAAAATCGAGTCGCTTTCCCTTTGCCGGGATGTTTCAACCAAAGATTTAAGTGAAGCGCCAAGAAATTTTCCGAAACTAAAAAAATTGACTTTCAGAAATGAGATAGATTCTTTTCTTAGCGGTTGTTACAAAACAGCCGACATTAGAAAACTTTCATTCCCGCAAATAACCCCGAGCAAGAATTTTTTTGATCAATTAAACCACTTTGAAAAACTTTCCTCTTTAACCCTCAATACAACTCAATTTGAGGAATCCGATTTCTTGAAGCTTCCTGCGCATTTAAAAAAATTAACTCTAGTTTCAAATAAAAGAAAAGCTGCATCAAAAGAATTTACCCTACAAGCTCATCTTAAATATTTAGATATATCGGGTTTTAAAGTGGAGAGCCTCGCTTTTTTAAGGCCTACTTTAAAAACACTTGTCATAAGCTTTAAGCATCTCTCATGGACAGCTTTTGAAGAAGCACTCCCAAATCTAAATCTAAAACATTTGACGATCCTATACTTTAATAACGGAAGCGAATCGAAGGAAATGAGTTTTTCTCATCTTTTAGACAAATTAAACTCACAAGAAAACTTAAGGAGTCTTAAACTTTTAAGATCCTTAAGTATAAATTTAGAAGTATTATCGAGCTTTTTAAAAAATAGATCCATTAGGCATCTTTCCCTTGAAAAATCAACCTTTGTCGAAAATAATTTCGAAACACAATTCAAAGGTCTATCTTTTCAATCCCTAGATGTCTCAGATACCAATATTTCAATCAAAGAATTAAGCGCCCTTTCTCATTTGAGAGAATTAAACATCGGTAGATTAATCCTAGACTATCATCCAACTTTGGGTAGCAGTGGAGTTAGTTTAAATCCTGACAATCTAGCTATTTTGAAAACCATAAACGGACTCAAAACAGTTTATCAGAACCATACCGAGCTAAGGGTTCATAAAATAGCTTGATAAGTAAAAGTCTAAAATTAAAGTCTCTCTGCTTTTTGAATACAATTAATCATGCAATCATCAACATGAACCATGCGATAAGAGTCAACCGGACGGGAACCTCCTATCAACAAACTTAGGGTTGCAAAAAAAGCGATTAAACAGAAAGCGCCTAAAACCATTTTTTTCAAATTTCGATTATTGAAATTGCGAAAGGCATTATTTCCATTTTGGGATAGAGTTTTTAGTATCCCTATAGCTAAGGCCGATACACAAAGGATCACAAGTAAAGTTCCACTTTGGTTAAACTCTCGAGGAGATGAGGGGGAATTCCCCAAAATAACAACTGTATTTTTACATTCTTTTACCAAACAATCGATAAATCCATTCATAAATACCCCATATGAGAACCGGTTTTATATCTCTACCAATCTATTTCTATCGGACTGAATGCATTTTACCATACAGTCATCTAAATAATACATTTTACGAGACTCTAGAGAATATATTCCTTCAAAGGAACAAACGACAAGCCCCAAAAGAAAAAATAAATTAATGATGTTTGCAACATCATGACGGTTTGCATTTCCAATAAATAAATTATTAAACGAATTTCGAGTTCTTTCAAAATCAAAGCGAAGAAAAGCCATTGCGGTCCAAGCTATAGTTGCAATCATAGCGATTGTTTTGCTCTCTTGTTCGCTAAAGGACAGGAAAAAATTTTTCTGACTTACGTTAGCTGCCGGACAAATGCTTAAACAATAGGTCGATAAGGATGTCATTTTATTATCTCTTAAGCGAATTATCTTAAGTCTTCTTGATTTCTTTAATTTCTTATTAATCAAGTTCCAGTCCACTAGCTTGAATACAGTTGACCATGCAATCATCTAAGTACGTCAACTTTTTTGAACTAAGAGAGATAAAATTTTGCAGCTTTAATCCGGAATAATGAAATAGCGCCGCAGCAAATGCAACCATTGCGATTAAGAAAAAGGTTTTACAAGCTATCCTTCCCGCTTCATAAAAAATCGGGTATCTAACTCTAAGATTGCGAAGGGCATTTTGCTCCGTTGGAAAATACCTTTGAAGCAGCGGCAATATCGTTATAGCTAGTAAGGCCACTACAATAACTGTTTTATTTAATGGCTCGCTTTCATTTTCATTTTTAGCAGTAGAGCTGAAAAGCACCAAAGCTTGCTGACAATGCTCTGCACAATATTCCAATACCGATGTCATATATCACTCATTGTATTTCCGGAAGTTCAAACGGGATATTTACGAATGTTGTTTGTAAAAGAAATTCTTTCGAAGCTAATATAGATGGCTTTTCAAATAAGATTCAATTACGAAAAAACAACATGGGAAGTAAATTTTCCATACATTCTTTCTCTGAAGCTATTGTTTTAGATTTGATTTTTTTCTTTCGGGTAAAAATATGAATGAAGTTTCAATACCAAAAATGCCGGTAGAACTTTTTGATATGATCGGAGGCTTGGTCATAGACCGCTCATCTAAAAAAAAATTATACTCTAACATTCATAGTTTTCTCACTCTCTCTTTCTCCAATTTTTTGATACCCGCTAAGACAACCGAAGATAGAAAAGAATTTATTTCAAATGTGAATCAAACGCTCTTTAAATACTCCCTTCAATCTAGAAAAGTTGCTTTTTTGGATTTAAAGCTCGATTCCTACGAACAAAAAATTTCTTTTCTTAGGAGATATAAAGAGTTGCTAGGGGCTGTTGAATTTGAAATCCCCTTATATTCAATTGAAGAAGTAGAAAAACTATGTAAAGAAGCAGAACTAACCCGAATTTCCCTAAAAGGAAAGATCTCACTTTCAAACAGTTTTGAAAGACTGCAAAGCCTTCCAAAAATTGAAAGATTAAAATTAAGGGATCCTATCACAGAATTAGTCGAAATCGGCTATTTAAAAAGTTTAGGCGCCTCCCTTCTTTCCATAAGAATTGGAAGAGCTCTTAATAACTCGCTATCTTTAAAAGGGTTAAATTCGCTTAAAATCGAATCCTTCAGAACTTGTAAAGATATAACACTTTCACCACCCGGTAAAAACCCTGAAACTTTTCCCTACTTAAAAAAACTAGCTTTTCGATCGTCCCATAATTCATTTTTAAGGGGCTATTTAAAAAACTCCGATATCGAAAAGTTAATCATTATGAGACTCATCCCTTCTCCAATTGCATCAGATCAATTAGAAACTCTAAAAAATCTCACTACTCTTTTTATCAAAGATGCCTACCCCTTACAGGAAAATGAATATTTAAAGCTGCCGCATCGCTTAAGAAAATTGACTGTTGTCTCGAAGAGAGCTATTATCGATCCGGATTATTTTAATCAAGCAACGCATCTTAAAGCTTTAGATATTTCCCTTTATGAAGTTGCAGACGTCAAATTTTTAAAACCAACCCTTAAAACTCTTATTCTTAATATGAAGGAACTTTCCTTCAAAGATTTAGAAACAGTTCTTCCGACTCTAAATTTGAAACATTTGACTCTAAAAAGATTAAAAGCTCCTTCTGATTTTTTTAAGAAACTAAAGTCTCAAAAACATTTGAGAACGCTTTGCTTGGAAAAATCGAGGAATATTGATCTTGAGGAACTATCTAATTTTATAAAAAAAGTGAAATTGCGACATCTTTCACTTAAAATGACTTCTGTAGTCGGTAGTTTTTCTAAAAGTTTTAAAGGCGTTTTTCTTTATTCGTTAGATGTCAGCCAAACCACAATTTGTATAAAGGATTTAACTTTAGCTTACTTAAAAAAATTAACGATTAGTGTCAAACAAGATTTTGTAGCAGCCGTAGGAAAAGAGATCAATCTAACTGATCCTGACAATTTGGCTATTTTAAGAAAAATTAATGGACTTAAAGTAGTGACTCAAAACGATCGCCTGCTAAGAATGTAAAAACTCTTAATGGATGAAATTTCTAAGCCAAAATGCTATAAGCTAATGATTCTTTATTAATACCCGGATCTTTGATGCACGCTTCTCGCTCACTTACCCCTTTACCACATGAAGTTTGGAATTTAATTGGAGAGCAACTAATTGATCGCTCTTCAAAAAAAATCTCAATAGTAATATCGCTAACTTTATCAGTGTCTTCTTTTCTTTTATCAAAATGGGGGTGAAACCAAAGAACATAAAAAAGCATTTATAAAAGAAGTTTCTAAAACGCTTTTTGAATACTCTCTCAAAACAAAGAAAGTAACTTTTTTAGACATGAATTTAAACTCAAAAGAAGAGGTCGCTTTTTTAAGTAAATATAAGGATCTCCTAGGGACAGTTGTTTTTGAAGTCCCTTTATATTCTTTAGAAGAAATAAAAACCCAGTGCGAGCAAGCAAACCTTTATAGGATTTCTCTTAAAGCCTGCATGGCAGTCAATAAAAAAAATATAGAAAAGCTAGCCAGCCTACCCAAAATTGAAGAACTTAAACTTAAATGTTATCAAATTGATAAAAAATTTTTAGAACAAATTCAATACGTTTCTTTATCGCTGTTTACTGCATCCGGAGATTGTTTCTCCGTTATCGATTTAAAAAACCTTAAAATTATCTCTTTTGATTGCAGCTCGAGCCTTTTAGAAATAAATGCAGCAAAAGAAACGGAAATTCAAGATGAAGGCAATTTTAAAGAAGTACATTTCTCCAATTCAACCGACTTTTCTCTTTTTAAAGCTCAGTATAATAATTTGAGCATAGCAGAATTAAAGTTTAGAACAGCAAATCCGGAAAAACCTTTTTTTAGCCATCTAAACTCTTTAAGAGGACTTACCTCATTAACAATATTTAGAGCCTACAAATTTGAAGATAAAGACCTTTTAAGATTTCCACTAACTTTAAGAAAGCTAACTTTAATTAATCTAAATGTAGAAGATCCATTGGAAAATACTTTTAACTTTCAAGAACTTAAGTATCTTAATATTGAATGCTGCTCTTTTTCTCATCTTAAGTTTTTAAAACCTTCTTTAAAAACCCTCATCTTGAGTTTTGAAAATATTTCTTGGCCAATTTTGGAAGAAGCACTTCCCCACCTTAGCCTAAAGCACTTGACTTTATCTAATTTAAAAATGCCTATTAACTTTTTTGATAAACTAAAGTCACAAAAAAAATTGAGAACGTTACAATTAACACATTCTTCTGAAATAAACCTTGAAAACCTAGCTCTCTTTATTGCGGAAATAGGCATTAGACATCTTTCTTTAAAAAGGAGTACATACAAAGGCTCTTTTTCAGACAATTTTAAAGCGATTTCCCTTCAATCGTTAGATATTAGCGACACTTCAATTGGGATAAAGGAACTAAGCTTACCTTTCTTGAGAAAACTTACTTTTCACACAAGATATATCCCTGAATGGTTCCCGGTTTGGGATGCCGGAACTTGTGTTTCACACGAAGAAAATTTTGAACATCTAAAAACAATTAAAGGGCTTAGGGTAGTAAAACAAAATCAAACGACCCTTAGATTGCAAAATCCAAATATCTAAAGGTTCAACAGATATTAGATAAATTTTAAAAACATAAAAAAGCCCTATTAATCTAGAGAAAAGGGAAGCTGAAATTCAGGATGATCTTTTTTAAATTCTTTAAGGCCTTGATTTCTTAAAAGACAGGAAGGACACTTTTTACAACCGGCCCATTTAACGCCTTCATAGCAGGTGATGGTGTTTTGAAGAAGGTAATCTAAAAGCCCCATTTGATGAGCTACTTCCAACGTTTCTTTTTTAGTCAAAAATACAAGAGGGGTTTTTATCTCAAAAGAATCATCATCAAAATCCATTCGAAGGATCTTCTCTAATAAATCCACATATTCTCTTGTACAATCCCTATAGCCATTGGCTTTGCCATCAAGTTCAATAACTCCCGTATACACTTCCTTTGCCCCGAGAAAATGGGCATGAATGGACGCAAGCCTTATCATGAGGCCATTTCTGCCGACAACGAGTGTGTTCGCCTCTTTTCCTTTATCGTGTTGAATGGCTTGAGACTTTCCAATAAGCGCACTCTCTGTGATTTCTTGGAGACAATCTATGGGAAGCTCTATATGATCGACCTTCCAATCTTTAGAAATGAGAGCTGCTTGGTTGACTTCCTCTGTGTGTCTTTGATTATAAAAAAAAGAAAGGCTAAGAACATTCTCACGCCCATGCTTTTCTATCGCTAAAGCGAGGCAAATAGAGGAGTCCATACCGCCTGAATGGATGACAACAGCCTTTTTTTTCATTTTAGGAGCCATTAAAGAGCCTCTCCAACTTCTTTTTGATGGAGCATATTCCACATCAATCTAAAATTTTGACAGCTGACAAGAAGCTCATCTTTTGTCCCTTCAGCCACTTTCACGCCTTTTTCCATGTAGATAATTTTATCCGCATCTTGGATAGTTGAGAGCCTATGAGCGACAATAATTTGTGTCACTTTACCTTTTAATGTTGAAAGTGCTTTTTTAATTTTATGTTCACTTAAGGCATCAAGAGAAGAAGTGGCTTCATCAAGAACTAGGAAAGGGGCCGGTTTAATAAGGGCTCTTGCAATGGTTAAGCGTTGCTGCTGGCCGCCGGATAGATTTTTTCCGGCTTCTAAAAGCTCTGTCGCATACCCTTTTGGAAGGGATTCTATAAATTCATGCGCTTCCGCTTCCTGAGCCGCAAATTTAATCGCTGATTCTGAAAAAGATCTGCCGAAGGCAATGTTTTTTGCGACCGTATCCACAAATATAAAAGGCTTTTGAGGGACTACCGCTACATTTTCCCTAATGCTTTTTCTTGAATAGCCTTTTATGCTGACGCCATCAATTCGAATATCGCCTTTTTCCGGATCATAGAGCCTTGATAATAATCCAAGAGCCGTAGATTTTCCGCATCCTGTCGGACCCACTATGGCAACCGTTTCCCCTTTTTTAACAGAAAAATTAAGTCCTTTTAAAACCCACTCTTCATTAAATCGAAACCAAACGTTTTCAAAGGAAAGAGTGTCTTTAAACTCTTTAAATTCATGAGTTTCTTCTTTTTTTTCTTCTTCAGGTGCTAGACTAAGAACCTCTTGTAATCTATCGGACGCTGCAATTCCTCTTTGAATATGGTTGTTTTCTTCTGCAAATTTCTTAATAGGCTCATAAAAAAGATAAAGGAAACCGCAGTAAATCAAAATTTCCGAGACATTCATCTGATAGACATAAAGACCCATAATAATTGTCGAGGAAAGAAAGAGCATTCCAATCGTATGGACAACAGGCCTTGATAAGAGATCGTACTTAGCGCTTTTTCGCTCAAGCCTTGCCAGTTCATTATTTTGCGCGGCATACTTGGCTTTCGAAAAGTCTTCCATGGTAAAACTTTTGATTGTCTGAATGCCGCTTATAAAATCAATGAGGGTGGAAGCAAAAAGTTCTTGTTCTTTTAGGATTTGCTTTGAGATTTTTTTTACTCTCTTAGCTAAAAAGTAAATCGGAAAAACAATCAAAGGCAGGCCTAGGAAAATAAAAAGGGAGAGTTTCCAAGAGGTTAAAAAACAGAGAATAAGCGTTGTTACAATCGTAAAAGGGGTCTGAAAAAAATTCATAAGACAAGCGTTGATCGCTTCTGAAATAATGTAGGAATCTGAAACCACACGATTAGATAGGCTGCCAAGGTTATATTTTTGATAGAAGCTCATGGGCATTACTTGGATATGATCGAAGTAAGATTTTCGTAAATCCTGACTGATCGATATCGCGATCAATTTAGTGGTATAACGATGCGCGAAGATCATTAGAGCTTTAAATATGGCGCTAAGAGCGATTAAAACCGCTAGAAAAATAAGGTTATTGCCAAGATCAAATTTTTTCTCGAGTTTAAAGAATATTTTCTCTAGAAAATCTTTATTTTTTTTGGAAGCCAGGAACTCACTTGCGGATTCTTTCGTAATGACGCCTTTCCCATCCTTATCGATGAGGGTCCAATTCTTAAGAACCTCTTCTTTTGAAACCCTATCTAGAGATCCTCTTTCTTGGGATGAAAATAGCTCAAAAAAACTGGGTCCTTTTCTTGCAATAAAACCGATTGTGACAATTTCTACTTGCGAAGCCACTGTCAGAAGGCACATAAAAATAAGAGAAAAGGCACAAAGCATCCGATGCTTTTTCTTGCCAAACGCGACACGCAATAAATTAATCATGATTTTTTATGACTTGTAATGACGTTCTAATTCTTCTTTGGTAATTTTTGAGTGCGATGTATGAAAAACAGGCTCTTGCTTTTCATAGAGGATAATTTGCGGACTTTCATGTCTAATTTTAGAGCGTTCTGCCAGGGCATTTGAAATATCCCGGTTTCGGAGGACATCAATAAAACCTACCTTGGCTTCGGGATGTTCTCTTTGGAATTCCTGAACTTCTTGAATCGCAAGATGGCAGAGGCTGCATCGATCGCTATGTTTATAAAAATAAACGCTTTGATGGGCGCTTTCTTGCAAGAGCGCGTTTAGCTCACTTAGTGTTTCAATTTTTTTCATGAACGGATTTCTCTTTTAATGGCCCTTTATTATTATCTTCAAACTCAGCCATCTCTTCTTCAAAACGACCCATTTGCCTAAACTTTAGATAGCGTTGCTCGATAAGAAGAGGGAGTGAAATCCTCTTTAACATTTCAATTTTGTCTTCGATAAAGCGACTAACTTCTTTATAGGTTGCTTCGACATCATGATGCGCGCCGCCTAAAGGTTCTTCAATAATTTCATCAATTACCCCATATTCCAAAAGGTCTTCGGCATTTAACTTTAAAGCTGTCGCAGCTTCCTTATTTTTAGTCGGGTCTTTCCAAAGAATTGAAGCGCAGCCCTCAGGTGATATTACAGAATAATAGGAATGTCTTAACATGCCGATCACATCGCCAACTCCCATGCCAAGGGCGCCGCCTGATGACCCTTCACCAATGAGTAAGACAATGATTGGAGTTTGCAGTAGGGCCATTTCTTTTAAGTTATAAGCGATGGCGGAACCTTGTCCTCGCTCTTCAGCCTGTAAACCCGGATAGGCACCCGGCGTATCTAGAAGGGTAATCACCGGTAAATTAAACTTCTCGGCTAATTTCATTAATCGAAGCGCTTTTCTAAACCCTTCGGGGCTTAACATTCCAAAATTTCTTTGCAGCCTGGACTCTGTGTCATTCCCCTTTTCCTGGCCTATAATCATGCAATGCCTTTTGCCGATTTTAGCAAGCCCTCCAATGACAGACTTATCATCCCCATATAATCTATCGCCGTGAAGCTCCTGAAAAAATTCAGTAATATTATTAATATAGTCAATGGCTCGAGGACGTCTTGGGTGTTTGCAAATTTGGATACGCTCCCAAGGGGTCAGTTCCGAGTAAACTTTTTGCTTTAAATTGATAAGCTTCTGTTCAAGCTTTTGGATTTCCTGATTAAAAAGAGGGTTGTTTTGATTCTGCTTTTTTAAATGTTCAATGGTTTTAATATATTCCTGAATTTGCTTTTCGTGAGGCAAAGTGTCCATATTGACCTTATGTTAGTTTCATCCTGGAAACAAATAGTTTTATTTTTCTTTACCCGGCAGCTTCGCGTCAAAAAAGTCTTTCACAAGCAAGACGTAAGAGGGCTTTGTGATAATAATAGAAAAGAGTTCCTCTATGTCTTCGCTTGCAAGCCGAACGCATCCGTCGCTTTCATATTTTCCAATGCAGCTTTTGTCTTCAACAAGCTCTCCTTTTTCATTTTCTATCCAAGGAGCTCCATGAAGGCCAAACCCTTTGGCTTTATAGGGATCGCCGTCGATTTCTTTTTCAAAAGGAATCCATCGCGTTCCAAAAACACGGATCATTTCTGTTTTCTCGCCATTAAATAAGCCTTTTTGCTTAGGCTTGTAAATCGCTATTTTTTCTCCTAACTCAAAGGCGCCGCTTGGCGTTAGTAAACCTGAAGAGGTGCTTCCATCAGGTCTTCCAAGGCCTACTGAATATTGCTTCAGCAAAACTCTCTCATCATCACCTTTGTCGTAGTAGTAAAACCACATTTTCGAGCGGGATAAATCGATGACAAGATAAAAGGAAATGTCTTTGTCGCGTTTAAAAACATTAAAGCGATCGCCAATCGCCAAATCTTGCTTAAAGTAATCGGGCTTGCCATGAAGGCTTCTTGCGATAAAGTGCCTTGATGTTTTGTAGTGGCTAGCATAGTCTGAAAGCCAAGCGGGACGACCTTTCAACCAATCCACATGGCTTTTGTACGTGATCGTTTCAACAATCGGTAACTTTGGCTCCGTTTTTCGAAAGAGCTCATGAACCCGGTCTGCTTGAGGCAAAATCACCTCTTTCACAGCCTCTTTTACTTCTGCTTCTTCGAGATGAGCATTTGAAAGAGTAATCGCTGCCGGGTCTTTTTCTTTCTCAACAGGACGAACTTCATCGAAAAGCTCGACCACAATGGCAGATCCCGGTTCATCAATTTTTTGAACTTCAGGATTTTTGCTTTTATTAAAAAAGGACAGGATTCCGATTAGACTGAACAGTCCCAATATGAAGATAAGAAAAAGTTTTTGGAGACTCACGGGGCAACCTTTTTGTTGACTTAAGTGTCTAAAAAACAAAAGATAGCTTGAAAATGAGTTTTTAAAAGACTCGTTTAAAAAATCAGTTTTTCCATGCTTTATTTGTTTTTTCATCCTTAGGGTAAAGCAAACTTTTAGAAATTGGTTTTTCCTTACGATTTCTCGTTATACCAAATTTCTAAAGTGTTGATTTTACTCAAAAGAAGAATTTATATCAAAACGAGTTGAAGAACTTTTTTCGATTGGAGCTAAAACAAAAAAACATGCAGTCAAGAAACTTTCTCTTGCCGCATGTCTCTTTCGAAAATGCCCAATTGATAAGGAACTTTTTTGCCTTCATCAGATATGAATAGGCTCTAGCTCGTCAATTTCAATCAACTTTCGCATTTTTTTACCGGGCGTGAATTTAACTGCTAATCTTTCTGGGATAACAATGGGCACTGCCGCATTTTTTGGATTGCGTCCGATTTTTTGTTTACGCTTTACCACTTCAAAAACGCCAAAATCTCTAAACTCAAGCCTGTCCCCTTGTGAAAGACTATTTGTCATTTTGTCGAGGAAAGCTTGAATGACATGCCGCACATCACTTGGGTGAATCCCTTTTTCTTGCGCGATTGAATTGATCAATTTCTTTTTTGTCATTGTGCTTTTCTTGCTCGTAGTTGTCATAGGGTGTCAAACTCCTTCTTCCTTATTATTGCAAACATCTTCGAGAATTCATAAAAAACTGT
Source organism: Criblamydia sequanensis CRIB-18 (assembly GCF_000750955.1). Lineage (NCBI taxonomy): Bacteria > Pseudomonadati > Chlamydiota > Chlamydiia > Parachlamydiales > Candidatus Criblamydiaceae > Candidatus Criblamydia > Candidatus Criblamydia sequanensis. Next base: position 612,220 of record NZ_CCEJ010000003.1, read on the forward strand.
ATCATCGATAAGCTTTCAACATTGATTAAAATATTCATTTGCATAAATCAAGTTTTAAATTCGAGTTTTGGAAAAAATTTTAAAATTTCCCATTCTTTTGTTACAACTCTCAAATCCATAAACTGGACAATTGCAAATTGATAGGCTTCATAATAAACATCAAACTTTTCGTTTCAAGAACATTGTTGACTTTACACTTGAAATTTTAATTTTATAGAGGAAAAGCGCTTAAATTTTTTTTTGCTTCACTAACATTTTCTGTTTTTTTCCAAGAGTGACCACAACAAAGCGATTGCCTATAAGATCTTCAGTTTGAATGACTTTCTCTTCATCATTAATTTTTTTGTTATTTAATGAAACGCCGCCCTCGCGAATCAAGCGTCTTGCCGCACTTTTACTTGGCCGAAGTCCGCTATCTGCGATCAAATCGATTAACTTCGAGCCTACCAAAAGCTCCGGCTCGAAATAGGGCATGTCTTTCATAGCTATTTCTAAAGAATCAGCATCTAAAACAGTCTCTGAGCCTGGGGCCGCAGCTTTCGTTGCTAAAAGAGCCTTCTCAAGCCCCTCTTCGCCATGAACAAACCGGGTCACTTCTTCCGCCAATTTTTTTTGCGCCGTATTTGGAAGGTAACCTTCTTGTTTCATTGCATTTTCATATTCGGCAATTACATCAAGGTCAAGAAAGGTTAGCATCTTCATGAGCTTGATGACATCGGCATCTGGGACTCTAACGAGGTATTGATAGAATTCGTAGGGAGATAGTTTTTCTTTAGAAAGCCAAATAGCTCCGTTTTCAGACTTACCGAATTTTTTGCCATCTGATCTTGTGAGCAAAGGAAAAGTTACTCCGAAAGCGCTCTCGCCTAACACTTTACGGATGAGTTCCACTCCTCCGACGATATTCCCCCACTGGTCGCTGCCGCCAATTTGGATTTTAACATGATGATTTTGAAATAGATACAAAAAATCATAAGCTTGCAAAAGCTGGTAAGAAAACTCTGTAAAGCTAATTCCTTCTTCTGACTCAAGCCTTGCTTTTACAGATTCTTTAGCAAGCATCACGCTCATGCGAAAGTGCTTCCCTACATCTCTTAAAAAATCAATAAAGCTAAACTTTTTCATCCATTCAAAATTATTGAGGACTAATGGAGCTGGCTCGCCTTTAATAACATTCTCCAAAAGGGCTTTAATCCCTTTAAGATTGTGATCTACTTGCTCTTGCGTTTGTAGATTTCTTTCAACACTTTTTCCGCCCGGATCTCCAATCATTCCCGTGGCGCCGCCAACGATTACGACAGGCGTATGGCCAAAGCGTTGAAACCAGGTAAGTCCGATAATAGCAACTAAATTGCCAAGATGCAGGCTATCGGCTGTCGGATCAAATCCGCAGTAAATTTTTTGAGGCTTTGAAAGGATAGAGGAAAGCTCATCGCTTGATAAGGACTCAATAAATCCCCGTTCTTTAAGAATGTCAATTACTGTCTTCATATTTCGGTCTAACGCTTTGGAGTGATAGATATTTCGGTCAATTCTCTTGTTTAAGTCATTTTCTGTCAATTAGGTGTGAAAAATTTTTCAAACTTTTCCTTCCTGAAAAACAACGGGTTCAAAAAGTATAATGAAACCTGAGATTATTTATTATTGATATTTCATATTATTATCCAATAGAAGCTCACCATTTTTTTGAAAAAATAATTTGAATCTGGTAAACTTAATTTATGGATTTAATTCCCCTAAAGGAGTCTTTTATGGGTGTAGAGAGGGCTGAGGAAAGCAGACAGGTTGGCAAGGTCCGTAGAAAAATCGAGAAGCAGATCAAGAAAGAAAAAGAACAAATTAATAAAGATTCTTTAAAGCAGACCAAACTCGTTATTGAAAAATGGTTGAATCGACAGCCTGACAGGATTGAGACAGGGGCTGAGGCCTCCAATAAGAAGTTTAATGAAAATAAAAACCCGGAAGAGCCAAAAAGCCTCTATGTACAGGATTTATTAAAGAAACTTAAAGAAGAGTACACAAGAGAAGCCGCAGGCTTAAGGGGACGTGTTACCGCACATGAAAGCCCTGATTTTTTAAAAGCTAAGGATGAATCCTAATAGGGGTTATCCTCATCTATAAAGAAAGTTTCTATGCCAAGCCCGCTCACATAATCTCTAACCGCTATTGGACCAATCTTTTCACTTGCATGATGACCCAAAGCAAAAAAATTGATGCCAAGCTCATGGCTTAAATGGGTTACGGGTTCATCACCGCACCCTGTAATAAAGCACCCAACCCCTTCTGCTGCAGCCTCTTCAATTTTTCTCCAGGCATTCCCGGAAATTAAAGCCGCAGAAGAAATTTTCTTCTCTCCTCCAAAAAGAGCATTGACAGGACATCCATAGTACTTTTCAAGTTTAATTTTAAACACTTCCCTATCAATCTCGGGAAACTCCCCTTTTACACCGATTTTCTTTTTATCATATTCGCCAAAAGGTTCAAGCGACTGAAAACCAAGGTCAATCGCTGCTTTCCAATTATTTCCGACACTGACATGAGCATCTAGGGGCAAATGGTAAGCAAAAAGCGAAACATTGTTGTCTATTAATGCCTTGATTCTCTTATATTTATATCCAACTATTGGGTAAGGATCCTTATTCCAAAATAAACCATGATGCACAAAAAGAGAATCGGCTCCTTTTGAAATAGCCGTCTCGATGACATTTAAGCTTGCACTTACCGCAAAAGCCATTTTTCCGATTTCTTTTTTACCTTCGATTTGAAGTCCATTAGGACAAGCATCTAAAAAGCTTGCCGGGTTTAAAAGATTATCGAAACGGCCTACAAGCTCTTGTAAAGAAATAGACATAAGCAACTTATCTCTTTGAAAATTAAAATATTAAAAGAAAGCTAAAAAAGCACTTTCTTGTTCGGTCAAATTAAAGCATCATAAGTTCAAAATGGGTAACGATCAAGTGTAAATATGGATCTTATAACTGATGCCAAAAAAAGGGCAGCCAAGGAAGCTTTAAAATTTATCAAGGACGGGATGTTAGTAGGGCTTGGCTCGGGGTCGACAGCCTCGTTTTTCATCACCTATCTTGGAGAGAGCAAGCTAAAAGTCAAGGGAATCCCAACTTCCAAAGCGTCTGAAAAACTCGCTAAATTTTATGGCATCCCTCTACTCGACCCCGAAAAAGTCTCAACCCTTGATGTCGATGTTGATGGAGCTGATGAAGTTGACCCGCAAAAAAGACTCATTAAAGGCGGCGGCGGCGCTTTGCTTAGAGAGAAAATAACAGCAAAGATGAGCACTCAAATGATTGTAATAGTAGATGAAAAGAAGTGTGTTAAAAAATTGGGCGCTTTTCCGCTACCCGTTGAAGTAGCTCGCTTTGGATTTGCCGCCACAAAAAAAGAGATTGAGAATTTGGGGTTTAATGCAACTCTTCGATTAAATAAGAAAAAGAACCATCCCTTTTTGACCGATCAGCGAAATTTTATTTTGGATCTAAAATGGAATAGCCCTCAAAAAATAACCCCGGAAAATGCGGATCTTTTTCTTAAATCTATTCCAGGTGTTATTGAAACGGGCTTTTTTTTCAATTTGGCCACAAAAATTCTCGTAGGTAAAGAAAATGGCAAAGTTGAGATTTTATAATTTTTTTTCAAAAAAAAACTAAATTCTCTTCAAATGGCGTGACAAAAAATTTAAGCCTTCAGAGAATGAAGTTAAAACCCGACTTGTATCAGGATTTTCATGTTTTCTGAACTAATACAGCTTTCATTCGATAAAATCATGCAGACTCGTTCTTATACTGTCATTATTTTGGCAGCTCAAGGCAAACGATTTGCCATTTATACCGACCCTTCGATTGGAAAAGCTTTGCAGATGTATCTGACCGGAACTGAAAAGCAAAGGCCCTTGACTCACGATTTGATCGACTCGATCTTCCAAGGACTCGATGTCCGTATAAAACAAGTCGTTATCAACGATCTTCAAGACACCGTTTATTATGCTCGTTTATTTATTGAACAGACAATTGATGATATTCGCCATATCATTGAAATTGATGCGCGCCCAAGCGATTGCATTATTTTAGCTTTGATGAACAACGTGCCTGTCTTTTGCACCAAAGAAGTGTTAGACAGGACAGTCCCGATTGAAGAATAGTTTATACAACGTTTCTGTCTATCTCAATACTTTATATGAAACTGTTCGCTTGCAAGTTTTTTCATGGCAAGAATTGCTTCCTCAGCATCATCCCCTTTCGCCTTTACAAGGATTCGAGCTCCTTTTCCGGCTTCCAGCATCAAAATTCCAAGAATAGACCTCGCATTCACTTCTATTTTTCGATAGTTCAAACGAAGGTCGCACTTAAACTGGGAAGCTAGCCGAACAATTTCTGTTGCCGGACGGGTGTGAATGCCTCTATCGTTTTGAACTACAAAATAAGCTCTTGCTTGAGACGGACACGTTTTTTTTTGATTTGAATTTTCTTTCATGATGGAACACAATTATATTATTATTAACAAGATAGCATAAAACAAATCATGGTAAGATACTTATCTTCCTATTTGTACTTAAGATTCCTAAATTACTTGAAGTCAGAATTTATCTTAAAGTTTTTTGCATCAAAAGAACTCTAATATTCAAGTAGTTGGTATATACAAAGCTGTATTAAAAAATAATGTTTTTTTCAAATTTTTTAAAAAAGCGAAAGATCTTCTTTTGTCAAAAAAATAATCTAAATCTACGGAATGATCAAAACTTAAGAAGTTTCAATGTTTTCAGGTTAAACTAGAGTATACAAGAGTTCTTAATTCAATACTGATTTCAATATTTAAGCTCATGAAATACTTTTAAGATCAAAAAATAACGACTTAATTTACTTAGGGAAAAACGCGATTTATTAGCGGGAATAGTATCTTGATTAAAGTCCAATAGCCGTATTTTATTAAGCCTTTCAACGAAGATTTTTCCCTCCTCTACAATTAAATTTTTAACGCTGTCCTTATTGTCAATCACCCTGATCTCTTTTCCTGAATCGATATCCCATACCCGGATCGTTCCGTCACTGGATCCGCTGAAAATCTTTCCATCACTACCTGTAAACAATTTACCCAATCCTCACTCTTTAGAACTTTGAGTTCTTTTCCCGAATCGATATCCCATACCCTGATCGTTTTATCCCATGATCCGCTGAAAAGCTTTCCATAAGCGACCCGTAAACAAGTTACTAAACCTGTATGTCCTTTTAGCACCTTGAGTTCTTCTCCCGAATCGATATCCCAGACCCGAATCGTGTTATCATGAGATGCGCTGAAAAGCTTTCCATCAGCTACCTGTAAACAAGTTACTGGTCCTGTATGTCCGACTAGCACCTGGAGTTCTTCTCCTGAATCGATATCCCATATTCGAATCGTTCCGTCATAGGATCCACTGAAAATCTTTCCATCAGCTACCTGTAAACAAGTTACTGGTCCTGTATGTCCGACTAGCACCTGGAGTTCTTCTCCTGAATCGATATCCCATATTCGAATCGTTCCCTTTGTATGTCCTTCAAGTGCATTGAGTTCTTCTCCTGAATCGATATCCCATATCCGAATCGTGTTATCACGAGATGCGCTGAAAACCTTTCCATAGGCGACCTGTAAACAAGTTACTGATGCTGTATGTCCTTCTAGTGTCTTGAGCTCTGTTCCTGAATCGATATCCCATATCAGAATCGTTCCGTCATAGGATCCACCGAAAACCTTTCCATCGACGATCTGCCAACAATTTATTCTATCTACACTCTTTATTAGTAACCGGTTCAAAGGTTGAATTTTCGAAGAGCCGATGCGAGCATTACTTTTTAAGCTACTCAAGAAGAAATCCTTATCTTTGGCATCAAGTCCCCTGTTCTTATACCGCTCAGCAGTTTGAGGCATCAATTTAAAAAATATATTTCGGATTACGAAGGGATTCCTGTATGTCCGACTAGCACCTGGAGTTCTTCTCCTGAATCGATATCCCATATTCGAATCGTTCCGTCATAGGATCCACCGAAAACCTTTCCATCGACGATCTGCCAACAATTTATTCTATCTACACTCTTTATTAGTAACCGGTTCAAAGGTTGAATTTTCGAAGAGCCGATGCGAGCATTACTTTTTAAGCTACTCAAGAAGAAATCCTTATCTTTGGCATCAAGTCCCCTGTTCTTATACCGCTCAGCAGTTTGAGGCATCAATTTAAAAAATATATTTCGGATTACGAAGGGATCAAAACTTAAGGCGTTCCAACGTTTACAGGTTAAACTAGAGTTTGCAAGAGCTTCGAGCCCAAGGCTTGAAAAAATGTGTAGAAGAATTTCATCGGGTAAGTCATTGATATGAGTCTGATTTATTTCCGCTTCTTTTGAAAAAGGGGTTATGCCAGTTTTAAGTGTAATGTCAGATACATTCATAAAAACTCCATTTTTAAAAGAAATATTTTAAGATATTTTAAGTTAAAAAGGAAGTTATTAATAATAAATGTTATTTTATTAATTAAGGGCTAAATTTGAGTCATCAATTAACAAAACCTATACAGATGGAAAAACTTAAAGAGGTAGATTAAAGTCAAACACCTTAATTTTGAAATAACCGCTTCGAACGAAGATTTTTCCGTCCACAACACTCAGATTGTATACGCCCTCCTCAAAATTCTCTATCATCCTGAGTTCTGTTCCCGAATCGATATCCCATACCCTGATCGTTTTATCATCCGATCCGCTGAAAACCTTTCCATCCGCCACCTGCAGACAACATACCGGCTTCGTATGCCCTTTAAGCGGTCTGAGTTTTTTTCCCGAATTAAAATCCCATATACGGATCATTTCATCATCAGATCCGCTGAAAACCTTTCCATCAGCCACCTGCAAACAATTTACCCAACTTCTATGTCCGGTAAGGACTTTGAATTCTTTTCCCGAATCGATATCCCATATCCTAATGGTTTTATCCCATGATCCGCTGAAAATCTTTCCATCAGCTACCTGTAAACAAGTTACTGGCCCTTTATGTCCGATTAGCACCTGGAGTTCTCCTCCTGAATCGATATCCCAGATCCGAATCATTCCATCTCCTGATCCGCTGAATACCTTTCTCTCAGCCACCTGCAAACACTTTACCCAACTTCGATGTCCGGTAAGGACTTTGAATTCTTTTCCCGAATCGATATCCCATATCCTAATGGTTTTATCATCCGATCCGCTGAATACCTTTCCCTCAGCTACCTGCAAACAATTTACCGAACTTGTATGACCGGTAAGCGCTTTGATTTCTTTTCCTGAATCTGGATCCCATATCCGGATCGTTTCATAATCCGATCCGCTGATCACTTTTCCATCAGCCAGCTGAAAACAATTTATGCCACGTTTATATTCTATTAATACACGGCTCGAAGGTTGAAACTTAGCAGAGCGCATGCGGGCATCTCTTTTCAAGCTACGCAAGAAAAAATCTTTATCCGTAACCTCATCAGGGTTCCTCTTATATAGTTCAGCGGTTTGAGGGAGCGATTTAAAAAATATATTTCGAAGCAAAGAAGGATCGAAGCTTAAAGATTTCCAATGTTTGCAAGTCAAGCTAGTTTGGGCGAGAGTTTCAAGCCCAAGGCTTGAAAAAATTTTTAGAAGAAGCTCATCTGGAAGTTCATTGATGTTTTTTTGACTAATATCCGATTCTTCTGAATAAGGGGTTTTGTCTGTTTTACTAAGGTTGTTAGTTATGTTCATATAAATCCGATGTTCTACTAATTTAATTTTTATAAAGTTAAAAAAATGTATTACCTTTTAACTAAAGATGCAAATTATTAATAAAAAATAGTATATACGGTTAAAATTAAAAGGGCTCAAATTGAGCCCTTTAGTGTAAGAAAAACTATATTAGATGGAACAACTTACTGCGGGACATTAAAGTCGAATATTTGAATTCCGTTACGTGTTTTAAAGAAAATTTTTCCATCCACTACATTTAACCTATATGCCCACCCATCAGGTGTATTTAGCCGCTTGAGTTGTTTTCCCGAATTAATATCCCATATCCGAATCGTGTCATCGCTAGATCCGCTGAAAACTTTTCCATCAACCACCTCTAGAGAATACACCGGCTTCGTATGCCCACTAAGTACTTTGATTTCTTTTCCAGAATCGATATCCCATATCCGGATCGTTTTATCACCAGATCCGCTGAAAACTTTTCCATCAACCACCTTTAAACAATTTACCTCATACGTATGCCCCCTAAGCACTTTGATTTCTTTTCCTTGCTCGATATCCCATATCCGAATTGTTCCATCAAAGGATCCGCTGTAAATTTTTCCATCATGCACTTGCAGACATTGTACCGCTCCTTCATACCCTCTAAACACTTTGATTTCTTTTTCCGAATCGATATCCCATATCCGAATTGTTTGATCATAGGATCCGCTGTAAATTTTTCCATCAACCACCTGCAGACAATGTACCGTCCTCGTATGCCCATTAAGTACTTTGATTTCTTTTCCAGAATCGATATCCCATACCCTAATCTTCCCATTACAAAACCCGCCGAAGATTTTTCCATTAACCACCTGCAAAGAAAATACCAAACCTGTATGCCCTTTAAGCACTTTGAGCTCTTGTCTAGAATCGGTATCCCATATCCGAATTGTTTTATCATCGGATCCCCAGAAGATTTTTCTATTAACCACCTGCAAACTTGTTACGCTACTCGTATCTTCCAATACCCGAATCAAAGGTTTGGCCTTCGAGGAGCGCATGCGCGCATCACTTTTCAAGCTGCGCAAGAAAAAATCATAATCTGCTTTCGTGTGAGCGTTCTCTTTCTGAAAAAGTTGAGCGGTTTGAGGCAGCGATGTAAAAAATAAATTTTTTATTACATAAGGATCAAAACTTAAGGCATTCCATCGTTTGCAAATCAAATTAGTCAAACTAGACCTTTCGAGAGGTTCAAGCTCAAGCTTTGAAAAAATTTCCAGAAGAAGCTCATCCGGCAAGTCATTGATGTGAGTGTGAGTCTGCGACTCTTCTGAATAAGGGGTCTGGCCCGTACTAATAATGCTTGTCCCGTTCATATTTATATAACTCCGTGTTTTATTATTTTTTATAAAATCAAAAAAAAATTTACTTTTTTACTAAAAATTAAAATCAATAATAAATCTTATATTTATTTTGTTTATAATACATTAAAGGTAGATATAAAGTTATTTATAAATATTTTATGATAATCTGTTACCAACTTTCTTTTAAAAATGGATTATCTAAAACGCTTAATTTTCTTCTCTTTTGACCCTTTAACCTGTTTCAAATTCAAAGAATTGATAGAAGCTCACGCTATTCATCGCTTCGTTTCTTATTGAATTCCCATCTTGAAATGATCCATTTCCGAATAGATTTCTTTTGAGTTGACATTAGTGCTTTTGAAAATTCTTTTTATTTCTTATGCTTTCAGATCTTCAATACGAAAACCAATTATGAGGAGTTGCTATGACGGTAAAGAGGAAAGATGTTTTGGTTGAAGATCAATGGGACTTAAACTCTCTCTACCTTTCCATCAACGATTGGAAAGGGGAATTTGAAAAATTATGCCCGACCGGAAAACCAAAATGGCCGGAAATACTTTCCGATCATGATATTATTAAAAAAGGCCCTGAAGCTTTAAAAACGCTTTTAGACACTTTTTTCACAATTGATCGCCAACTTTCCAAGCTCTATACTTATGTTGCAAGAAAGCAAGATGAAGACCTTTCAAACGAAGAAAATAAGCAAGCCCTTTCCCTCATTTTTTCCCTTCTACAGCAGTTTCATGAAAAAATCTCTTGGATAGAGCCTGAAATTCTTGCTTTAGATGAGGCTGTCTTTAATGAATACTTAAACTCAAAGATCCTAGCGCCTTATCATTTCTTCTTAGAAAAATTGCATAAATTGAAAGCTCATACCTTATCGGCCGATAAGGAAATGCTTCTTGCCATGACCTCAAAGGCTTTTCAAGCAGCTCCAAAAGCTTTTGAAGCTTTGAATAACGCAGACTTTAAGTTCGGAAAAGTGAAAGATGGAAAAAATGAAGACCATGAATTAACTCATGCAAGCTACAATAAGATCATTAGATCCCATGATAGAACCTTAAGAAAAAATGCTTTTAAAGCTTTCCATCAAGTGTTTAAAGAACATGAAAATGGATTAGCCGAGCTTTTAAAAGGCGCTATTGAACACCATGTATTTGTTGCACGAGCAAGAAAATACCCAACATCCCTTGAAGCCGCCCTTTACCCCAATAACATTCCGACAAGCGTTTATCATTCATTGATCGAAGCTGTAAATGAGAAGCTTCCCGTACTCCATAAGTATCTTGATCTTAGAAAAAAAATCTTAAATGTCGGGCCGCTTCATCTTTATGACATGTATGTCCCGCTTACCTCCGATGTTCATATTGAAATGAGCTATAAGGAAGCTGAAGATGTGATTATTGAAGCCGTAGCCCCTCTTGGCGAAGAGTACCAATCCATCTTAAAAAAAGGCTTTAAAGAAGAAGGATGGGTCGACCGTTATGAAAATGAGGGCAAAAGATCGGGCGCTTACTCAAGCGGCTGTTATGATAGCCACCCTTACATCTTAATGAATTTCAAAGGCACCTTAAGGGACGTTTTTACACTCGCCCATGAAGCCGGCCATAGCATGCATACTCATTTAAGTAAATCGCAGCCCTATCAATATCACTCCTACCCTATTTTTTTAGCTGAAGTCGCCTCTACTTTAAATGAAGAACTTCTAATGCGGCACCTCTTAAAAAAATTCACCAAGAAAGAGGAAAAAATCTATCTAATTAACGAGAAGATCGAAGACATTCGAGCCACCCTTTTTAGACAGACGATGTTCGCTGAATTTGAACTTCTGATTCATGAAAAGGCGGATAAAAATGAGCCGCTTACGCCGGGTATTTTCAAAGAGATCTTCCACAATCTAAATAGGAAGTATTTTGGCGAAGATGTCATCATCGATGAGGAGGCCTTACCTGAATGGTCTCGAATCCCTCACTTCTACTACAATTTTTATGTGTATCAGTATGCCACCGGAATTAGCGCCGCGCTTGCAATCGCAAAAAATATTTTTGAGAAAGGAAATCAGAAAGAAGTTCTTAACTTCTTAAAAAGCGGAGGCTCTCTTTATCCTATTGATGCTCTTGCAAAAGTTGGCGTTGATTTACGGACTAAAACGCCTATAATTTCAGCGCTTGATACTTTCGAAACTTTAGTGGACCAGATGGAAAGCTTAATCCAAAGCAAAAATTAGCAATCGAAATCGTCAATTGCTAATTTCCGCTTGAAAAAAAAGGCTCTTTTTCGCTATCTTGAGACTTTCAAATTAGAATAAACCAAACCGCTCTTAAAACCAGGAGATGGAATCATGACTCAAACACAGACAATGAAAACAACCAATCTAAAGCCTCTCGGCAATCGTATTCTTGTTCAAAGACTTGAAGCTGATGAGAAATTAGCCGGCGGAATTATCCTCCCCGATTCAGCAAAGAAAAAACAAGAACAAGCTAAAGTTATAGCTGTCGGAACCGGCAAAAAAGACAAACAGGGCAACTTCATCCCCCTAGAGTTCAAAGTAGGCGACATCATTTTGATGGAAAAATACTCAGGTCAAGAAGTGACACTCGAAGACGAAGAGTACATCATCCTTCGCTCAGACGATGTGATTGCCATAATCGAAAAATAAGCAAAACGAATTAATTCAAGGAGTTTCCTGTCATGGCTGCTAAAGAAATTAAATTTAAAGAAGAAGCTCGCCAAAAAATTCTTAAGGGCGTACGAACACTTGCTGACGCTGTAAAAGTAACTCTCGGTCCAAAGGGACGCAATGTCATCATCGATAAATCTTATGGCGCACCTCACATCACAAAAGATGGAGTGACTGTAGCTAAAGAAATCGAGCTGGAAGACAAAAATGAGAACATGGGCGCTCAAATGGTGAAAGAAGTCGCAAGTAAAACTGCAGACAAAGCAGGCGATGGAACCACCACTGCGACAGTTTTAGCTGAAGCCATTTATTCTGAAGGACTTCGAAACATTGCTGCGGGCGCCAATCCAATGGATTTAAAACGCGGCATGGAAGAAGCTTTAAAAGTTGTAAAAGACGAACTTGCTAAAATGAGCAAAAAAGTTCAAAAGCAAGAAGAAATCGCACAAGTGGCTACTATCTCCGCTAACAACGACAAAGAAATTGGTGACATCATCGCCAAGGCCATGGAAAAAGTCGGCAAAGATGGAACGATCACAGTTGAAGAAGCCAAGGGCTTTGAAACGACACTTGATGTCGTTGAGGGTATGCACTTTGACCGAGGCTATCTCTCCGCTTACTTCATGACCGATCCTGAAACGCAAGAAGCTGTTCTTGAAGATGCTTATGTTTTGATCTCCGAAAAGAAAATTTCGAGCATTAAAGACATGATCCCTATTCTTCAAGCGGTAGCGGAAACCGGAAGACCCATTTTAATTATTGCAGAAGATGTTGAAGGCGAAGCTTTAGCAACTCTTGTTGTAAACCGTCTTCGAGGTGGTCTAAAAGTGGCGGCTGTTAAAGCTCCGGGCTTTGGCGATAGAAGAAAAGCCATGCTTGAAGACATTGCTATCATTACAGGCGGCGAAGTTATCAGCGAAGAAATCGGCCTAAAGCTTGAATCGACTACTCTAAAACAACTCGGGCAAGTCAAAAAAGCGGTTATCTCTAAAGATGAGACTGTTTTAGTGGATGGCAAAGGCGATAAGAAAAAGATTCAAGAGCGCGCCGCTTTAATTAGAAGACAGATCGAAGAGTCCGATTCTGATTATGATCGTGAAAAACTTCATGAGCGTTTAGCAAAACTTGTTGGCGGTGTTGCCGTTATTCGAGTAGGGGCTGCCACTGAAGTTGAGATGAAAGAAAAGAAAGATCGCGTGGACGATGCTCAGCATGCGACAAAAGCTGCTGTTGAAGAAGGTACCGTTCCAGGCGGCGGAGTCGCTTTCATTCGCTGCATTCCCCTTCTTGAGTCGCTCTTACAGAAACTTGAGGGAGATCAAAGAACAGGCGCTATGATCATCGCTCATACTTTGAGCGCGCCTCTTCGTCAAATTGCAGAAAATGCCGGAAAAGAAGGTTCTATCATTGTTCAAGATGTCAAAAAAATGACACCTGCAACAAGAGGGTATAACGCTTTGACTGATACTTTTGTAGATATGTATGAAGCGGGTATCTTGGACCCAACTAAAGTGGTTCGAACAGCTCTTGAAAACGCGATTTCAATCGCCGGAATCTTGCTTACAACAGAAGCAATTGTTGTCGAGATGCCGGAAGAAAAATCTGCGCAAGCCGCCATGCCTGCAATGGACTACTAATTCAATAGAAAGCAAAAGCCTTTTAAAAGAGGCTTTTGCTTTTACTCAACTCAAGGTTTATCTTTCATCCATTCAATTTTGAAACCGACAAGGCCAAGTGTCGCAAGGTTGATCAAACTATAGAAAAAACTCACCGTTCCTAAAGCTGCTGTGACAAGGCTGCTCATCGATATCCTTCCAAGCAATTTGGATTGAAAAACAAGAGCTATAGGGGCAAAAAGAATTGAAAGAGCCAATCCCCCAACTATTAATGCTAAGCTGAAAACGGCTTTTACAGGTGAAACGACAAGTGCGCCAACCACAATTAAAGCTTGCGCATTGCTCAATGACCGTTCTGTCTCGTATAAAGTTGGAATCGTTTCAAACATTGTTTTACCTAATTGCATTTTTAGTTAAAATTTTTTATGAAGTTAAATATCTTAACAGTTTTTAAATTTTTAATCAATTTAGCTTCTTAGTTATTAACTACAGAATGACTTTTTGATGTAAATTTAATTTTTAAAATCGAAAAGAGAATGGAAATTTTCCCCATATCTGTAAGGGTCGACTTCTCGCATGACGCTCTCCCACGGAAATAAATCTTCTTTCCAAGGAGGCAACTCGTTGCCTGTTTTATGTAAATAAAGAGACTTAATGTAAATCTCGGCAATACTTGGATCGCCTGCCACATAGGGCTTAGCTTGGCATATTAACCAAAAGCTTCTGCCTAGTAGCTCCATTAAAACTTTTGGGTCATCCTCAACTAAAATTTGGTCATAGAGTCTGTCGACTTCTTTTAAAATTAGCGGCACATTTTCATCCGGGGTGTGGACCACATCCACTAAATTTGGTTGGAATACAAGTTTTGAAAGCTCAACTTCTTTACCCTCTAGAGAGATTTTAAAAACAGCTTCAATCTCGCCCGGTTTTATTGAGACGACTTTATAGAATTCTGTTTCATTTTTAGACCAATCCTCATGAAAGCTGCGAAGCTCTTCCCCTAAATTTTTATAAATTTTTACACATTCTGTGTGATAAACTGTCCCGCACTTTAAAAGCCCATAACCAAAGGATGTGTCTGTTTTGGCTTGTTTCAGTGTCTCAGCCATTATCTTTCTTTGGTAGGCGCAAAATTTTAAAAGCTGGTTCGAATCCCAACCGCTTTTAATGCCTGACGCTCCAATGCAAGTGCCTTCATGCATTTTATTGCCATAGGCAATTTGATCCATATTGTAGTATTTTTTTGTCTCGGAATCGCGAGCTGTCTGCTTATCTGAATTGCGTACGATATAGTGCTCCCAAATATTCGAAGGGAATTCCTTATAAGCGTCTGTACTAAAACTCGGGGCACCCTCGGTCGCTGCAAGAAAATAAAAATGAGGTAAATTAACTGCCTCTTTTATGCATTTTTCATAGTTTTCAATTTTTTCTTTATAGCCGTTTTTGAGAAAAAAATTGGTGGGCACTTTTTTGACAAGCTCGTTACTTTTTAAAACCGCTTCATCCGATAAATGATCCACCTCTTCGAGCGGGACGTTAAGACTCATCAAACTAAAAGCCTCATTAATCGTTAAATGGCTATTTCGATCTTTTAATTTCGAGTGATACTCAAGAAGAGTTTTTAAATTTTCCTCTGAAAAATTAGGGCTTGTGAGAAAATCATTTAGCCTTCTTTCAATAGTTTCTGTGGCTAAAACTTCTAAAAATAAATTTGCTTTTTCAACACTGACAGGAACTTTTCCTATGAAATTTAGCCTAAAGAAATTCAAAGGATATTGATTTTGCAAAGAATTGATGACTTTTATTTTAGAAATTAACTCCTTGGGATCTCCTCCAAAATTAGCCAAAAATTTTTGAAAATTTAATGAGCTATTGAAATCAAGATTTTTGGCTTCTAACAAAGAGTTTAAATTGCCGGTAAGCTTTAAATCATTTGCTTCTTTTAAAATCTCGCTTACAAAAACCGGCACCACTTTTATATTTTTATTTTTAATAAAAAGGGCTAAATTTTCAGCTATTTCCGGCTTTTCCCCTAAAGATTTAAAGGCTTCCTCTAGAATATCGTACTGAATCTTATGTTTTTGAGCTATTTCCTGAAGCTCAAGAGAGCTCATAGGGTGGTGAGGCTGAGGGCTAGATTGAAGTCTCTTAGGTCCAAACATAAACACCTAAAGTTGCCAATATATAAAATCATTATATACTTTTATTTTATTATTTATAATTAATAACCAAAAATTAACAACTTCTTAATACTACTTAACTGAAAGCCAACTTATTTTAATGAATTATTATCTAATAATATGAGAAAATCGATCTCATTTATTAAATAACAGAATCATTTCAACTATGAAATTTATTTTTAAAACCTTCCTTCTCCTAATTTTCTTCGTATCAACCACCCCTTTATTACCTAAGGACGGCCCCGATCCTTTTGATCCGGGCTTTCTCCTAAATAAGCTTGAAAAGTTCTTTCCTCATGAACTCGAGGTCCAAGAAAAATTGGCTCAGTATAGATCGACGGCGCACTTTGATCAGGACAAGGAGAGTTTTAGAAAAAACCCCGAGTTGTTTTTTGAAAATCGAATTAAAGCCCTTCATGAACTTGAGAGGACATTTTCCAATAAAAATAATCTCTTAAATAAAGAGGAAATTTTAGAAGTTATAAAGCAAAAGAAAAACTATCTTGAAGCCGTTAAAAAAACCGTTTGGGATCTACGGGCTACCAAAAGAGATTGGGTTTCGCAAAAAAAACTTCTTATGTCTGATAGCTATTGGCATGAGCTTTTAGACCCTTATCATAGAGTCGGTTTTTTTACAGAAATGCTTCTGGCAAGGTGGCATGTTTCTACCTGTCCTAATTATTTTATTTTTCTTGAAACCCTAGAAAATGATCCTTCCCTTACCCGAATACTGCCCTTTGAACAAAAAGTCGTCTATCTAAATAGGGAAGAAAGAAAGGACTTCCTGTTGGAGATTAAGGAAGGGGCTTTTTATCATCTAGGGAAGCCTTTTGACAGCCATGATTTCTATTCGATCCATTCAGGAAAAGGCAAAGCTATTTTTGTTATGGATGCCGATGGCAATTTGTATGTGGCAAAGCATAAGGCAGGGCGAATCCATCACTCGACTTTATACGCCGGCAAAGAAGTTTTAGGCGCCGGAGAGGTCATTGTTAAAAATGGTAAATTGATACAAATTACTAATAAAAGCGGCCACTACAGACCCGGCATAGAATCGATGTTGGAGGTGCTTGAAAAGCTTTCTGCCAAGATTGATCTTAAGGGGGTCAAAGTAGAAATTAGAACTCATTATTACGAAGATAATTTATCCGCCACCCTTTTTGCTATCTATGACGCAGAGGATTTCTTGCAATCTAAAGGGGCAGCCTTTCCTTTGGACATAAGGGGCGGAAGCCCGGTCCATGATTCTATTCTAAAAAGAAATAGCGACCAATTAATAAAGGCGCTTGAAACAGATACTTTTGTTGACAATGAAGACGGTTTTCTTTTTACCCCCCTGCAGCTTGCTGCGCTTATAAATAATAGAGAAGCGGTTCAACTTCTTCTTAAAAATAAAGCCGATGCCAATTTAGAGAACTTCGGAAAAAAGCCCCTTCATCTTGCATTGGAGAATAATCATTTAGAGTCCGTCGAACTTTTACTACCCCATACAAATAAGGAAGAAAATCCCTTTTCCTATCTTCTAGCAGCAGCAAGTGGCGGAAAAGAAAGCTTGATGCTCGTTTTAAATCATCTTAAACTTGATCTCAATGAAGATTACACTGATCCCCTAAGCGGAAAAACTTTATCTCATATTTTTGCGAGAGTTAAAGAGCCTGTCCTTATTCCGGATCCCTCGAAATCTCTTGTAAAAGATAATCTCGGGGTCACCCCTATTCATGAAGCAAGCGCTCATGGAAGCGTTGAAACTTTATCCTTCTTGCTTCAGAACCAAAATCCCTCTGAAATTGTAGACAATAATGGCAATACTCCTTTACACCATGCGGTTTTTGGCAAAAACATTGAAACGATCAAGTTTCTTTTGGAAAAAGGAGGACGCACCCTTTTAACAAAAGCTAATAATGAAGGCTTCTATCCCTTTACCTATGCGGTCACAAAACTCCGCTACCCTGCGCTAAAACTTTTTTTGAATGCCGGTTTTCCAATTGACTTAGAAGACCATCAGGGCAACACAGCTCTTGGACACCTACTTAAAATGGCTCACCCTTACCCCATGATTTATGAAAATCTTGTCTTTTTAAAAGAAAATGGGGCGAGCGACACTCACTATAACAAACAAGGGCTTCTCCCTGTTCATTTGGCGATCCTCCGAGAAAATCTCGACCTTTTCATTCTTTATATGAGTTTGACTCAAGACATAAATCTTTTAACCTCAGAGGGTCTTGATCTTTGCTCATTTGCCAGAGAGAATGACCGTGTTGAGATGATGAATCTGATAGAGTTAATGAATCAAAAAATTGATTATAACCCTTACTAGAGGGCGATTTTATTTTTCAGAAAAAATGATCTTAGCCCTTGCGAAAAAATCGACGAGAGTCTAAGATTTATTTTTCTTTTCCGGAATAGCTCAGCGGTAGAGCAGTAGACTGTTAATCTATTGGTCGCAGGTTCGAATCCTGCTTCCGGAGTTTCGCTGGTTGATGTGACATTGCACTAAGAGTCAGAAATGGTTCTCGCAATGTCACCAACAGATTTCTCCCATCCAATTTCAAGTTCGAAAAGACAAAATTCAACAATTGCTGTTTTTCAGGCATCTTCGAACTTAGGAAAATTTCCTTCGCCCTCTTGGCCAAATCCAATACTGTCTTCGCCGTGATCAAACACGTCTCATCTGCATTGACATGCGCCTTCATTTCCGATGTAATCTCGCGCTGTCGCTTTTTGTATTCTTCAAGCTTAAGATGATAGGTCTCAGAGTCAATCGCCCCATCGAGATGCATATCGATCAGTTTAGACAGGCGATTTTGGATAGAATCCAGCTCTTTTCGCAACACCTCTTGTGAATGCTTAAAAAATTCTTGTTCATTGGCATACGACTTCTTCAAATAAGCCACTATTTCTTCAATGACAGCATCGGGAAGTTGAATCTTATCAAAATACTCCAGTAACGGCTCCAATAGCTTCTCTTCTCTAACCCAGGCCTTTTGGCAGACCCGCTTGGAGTTATTGCAGCTATAATAGATATATTTTTGTTTCTTGATGTCTCCAGTTACGGTACAGCCGCAGTTTTCACAAGTGATCAATCCGCGAAAGAGGATCGGGTGTCCCGCATAATGAACCGGGGCTTTATTGTGACCTTCCATGATCTCCTGCACCCTATCGAACAAATTTTCTGAAATCAAAGGCGGGTATTTATGAGGATAGAATTCCCCTTTAACCCTCATCACTCCAAAATAAAAGGGATTTTTTAATGTAATCTCAACCCGACTTGCTCCGATGAGATTGCCATTGGCATTCCGCAACCCAAGCTTGTTCATCTCTTCCGCGATGGTTTGAAATGAGTGATTACCGGCGGCATAAAGTTCAAACATGCGAACGACAAATGGAGCATTATCTAAGTCAACTTCTATTGTCTTTTTCCCATTAGGTAATGTGATATTCTTATAGCCAAATGGCGCCTTGGTGATCCACTCGCCATTTCTCACGCTCTGCTCTTTACTGCGCTTGACGTTATCGCTAAGCTGGCGGACGTAGCTTGAGGCAAATAAGACCCCAATATCCCATTGCAATAATTGCGCACTGTTGGAGTCCTTGTTGACAATCAGACCCTCTCTTAGAAAGTGAAGTTCTAATTTGCCCTGCTTGCGCATTTCATCGAGAAGAGGTGTTTCTCTAAAACTTCTTTGCAAGCGATCTACTGTATCAGTAATTAGAGCTATGGGAGCTTTTGCTCTCTTTACGTAGGCGATAATTTGATCAAACTGCTTGCGGGTCTCTTTGGTCGAAGATTCTGTGATTTGAAAGGTTTGGGTTACCTTGAGGTTTTTTCTGATCGCATAGTCCGTCAACCGCCGAACCTGCGAGGGGATTGACTGTCCCTCCTCTTGCTCCTTGCTTGAAACACGTGCTAAAAGAATTGCTTGCATCATGACTTTTGTATTTGATTTAACAGGGTTTCAAGGTCTTCTCGTTTATAGAGCCGGTAGCGGTTCTGGGGGTTTCGATACACCGTGATCTTTTTTTCTTTTTCCCAATTCCTTAAAGTATTGGGAGATACACCGAGGAATGTAGCCGCTTCCTTTATGCACATGTACTCATCTATCTTTTTCATAAATCCTCACAAAAACGTCACAACGTTACCAAAGCTAACCAAACTATACAACATAAATCTTCCTTTTTTTACGAAACAAAGCCAATTTATTATTCAGCGGATTGAGCCTCTTTCAACTCCTTCAAAGCTCGATAGAGTCCGTTTTCTAATGTGCGCTCATATCTGGACATAATTGCTATTGCTTGCCCGGAAGAACCGGAAAAAATATCTTGATAAGTGCCGTTGCTCCAGGAGATTTTGATCTGGCTGGCAAGAAGCATCGATTCGACATGAATCACTCTTCGCAGCCTCCACGCGCAAGAAATAATACGATCGACCAAAAGCGACTCAAAGGCGTTGACCGGTTGTAACGCGTGTTCAATCGTAGAGGCGAAATGTTCAAATTCTTTTCTCTCTGCGCCATCTATAGGAACCTTAACCGATAACACCCCATGTTTTATCGCATTTCTCGCAACGACTTCTTTCCCTTGAACAGTGATTGGCCCTGTTGATAGTTGGCTGTTTTTGCGGTTAGCCTCTATCTGTTTTTCACTTACCATATTGACCTCCATAATTTTCCGATTTCCGATTTAACTATAGTGATGGGAAAATCGGAACGATTGTTTATCCTATTAATCCCTTCTCTTTAGCCCACTTCTTTCGTGTCTCCACTTGAGACTTGCTCAATCCTGTAGCGACGATAATTTCTGCGATGGTTTTCCCTTCATTCGCAAGTTTTGCGACGTTGACGGTCTCTTCATCCGCGGTTGCATCTTCAATAATCCACTCAGACCCACCACCATCAACTTCTGCAAATCTAACGGAAAAGGGCTCTGCGTCTGCGCCACAAAAATCTCGAGCTTTCTCATAATGTACCTCAAAAAAGGCGCCTTGATCCTGTCTGTAGCCTTTTGGTTGATGAAGTGTAATTACGGTATCCAGGATATCCTCTCTCTTACTAGTACCCCTTTGCATGCCGCCCTTACCCGCATGGTGAACAAACAGGATTGACTTCCCGGCCCGTCTTAAGCTTAGTGCCCAATCCTGAATCGGCTGCCAATCATCCGCCTTATTCTCATCGAGATTGCGCACAAGGGACGAGAGATTGTCTAAAATCAAAAGATCGAAATCCTCAAGATGCTCCTCTAAAGCCTGCTGCCCCTCGCGTGCAATTAGGTTAGGAATCGGCCCTTCTTGGAGGTCAGGTGTAATCAATCGGAAATGTTCTTGATCCGGCAGGGGCATAGAACTGGTTCTTGAAAGCTTCAGCAATCTTTCTTGCATAGAGACAGCCGGCATCTCTCCATCAAGATACAACACGCGCTTAGGACATGGCGCCGACCACTTCAAAAACGTGCCTCCGGTCGCTACTGCATACCCAATCCCTAGCGCAACATGAGTCTTCCCCACCCCTCGCTTGGCGTACAGTAAGCAGAGGCCCTGACTTGGTAGAAAAGGAGTTAACAGCAATTCGCGCTTGGGTAGCTTCATCGAAAAGAATTCGCTTAATGAAACAGCTCTCAAACATTTTTTAGGCTCCGGTAACTTGTAATCGGGCACTTTTTCAACGATCTCCTCAAGTTCTCGAATAGTATGACCATCCGCAAGCCAGTCGCTAACATCTTGACCATAGCTCTCTTGATGCTCAAACCCCGGCAATTCAACAACCCGAAGGCGAGCAACGCGGGTGTGAAGCTCACGGCACAGCAAATCGCGCCGCTCAAAGCCCGCTTTGTCGTAATCAAAGAGAATGACGACATCGGCTTTTTCCAAAATCACCGTATATTCAGTGCACCACTTCAACGTGTCTGTAGTTGTTGTTGCAATGAGGCCATTTTGGATTAACTGATCCGCATCTTTTTCGCCTTCAACCAAATATATAGTCTTGCCTTCGTTGATGCCGGCTAACAGCTCCAGTAGCCTATAGAAAACTCTCTCGCATCCGTAAAGATTTTTATGGATTCTGCCCGCTTCATCAATACGCTCCCAATAAAAGCTCTTCTTTTTGCCATCGAATCCCGGTTCTATCCGCACTTTGGTGTAAAGTTTTTTGCCCTGCTCATCCATGTAATCGTAGTATGTTTTTTGCGGCGGGGGCATTGAATGATGCTCAGCTCCGTCCGGAAACAAGTCTTTAGTTTGAAGATCAAGGGAAGTGCAAATTGCTTCAAACGTACAGCCCGCAAAACAAGTAAAAAGTATTTTACCGTCCGATCCCTCTCCTATTGAAAGACTGGGATTTTGATCATCATGTGCTGGGCATCGCGCTGTATATCCATGCCCGCTCCGCTTGGGTTTATGCCCCGTCTTTAAGTCGATCCGATTCACTACCTCATGAACGTCCATTTACATCGCCCCTTTCCTTGTTGGATGTTTTGGAAGGAGCTGCATCAGCCACCTCTCCTTTAAAATTTCTTTTGTCAATTTGATAAAGGAGCGCGAAAAACTGCTTAAGTGGAGTTAAACTATCCTCTGTCTCTTCCGTCAAAAAATGTTTCGACACTCTTTCTTTCTTCATGACTTAATTGTAAAACTTTTCTTGCGAATAAGCCCTTAAGCGGGAACAGAGGGGAAAATTCCCATAGAACGCTGCTATAGTTATGGGAAATTAGTGGGAACAAACTGAAAAAAAGGCGTTTAAAGCTGGTAATTTGAGTAGGGATCGATTATGATTGGTAAGGTTTTGTAAGGTAATACTTTAGATGGAATTAAAAGCAGCTAGACAGTCATATGCAGAATTACTTCGAGGTAACTTCAAGTCTCTCGGTTATTTTATCGACGAGTCCCTATCCTCAAAGGATTCCTATACATTTTTTAGGCTGATCGCAGAATCGATCGTGCCCCTTATTCGACGAGCCCCCGCTTTCGAGACCTTTTACCTAGACTGGATCAAAGAAAAGGCGAAGTACAAGTCCCATTACGCCAAGACTGAAAGATTAGCCATCGCCGAAATTCATGACACGTTCGATGCCATCAAGTCTGCATTAATCGACCTAGATCTCATCGAAAATAGCTTGGTAAACTCCTCGATCTCTTCCATTGAAAATGTCCTCGAATTCCGTGAACCGTACATCATGCCCGCCTACTATGAAATTGCCTATGACAGGATCGCCCATCTTTTGCATCTTCTTTTGACCCTTGACCAAGGCAAGCTCGTCGAAAAATATGCTGAGTTGGCAACCATCAATAAATCGCAACTCGATCCCAAGACAAATGAATATAAGGCTATTTCCAAACCAAACATTTCTCTCTTCACATTCGCACCTTCACTCACGGAATTAAAGGATCTTAGGCAGGTATTCTCATGGGAAAATTATTCCAATCCATGGAGTATCTGGGAATACCTTGATCTTGCTTACTGGTGCTGGCAAACGCCCTTTAGCTACTTCAAAGATAAAAAACTTGAACATAGCGACGCAAAAGAATGCGCCGATAGCAGCTTTTTGCTTAATCTCCATGCGTTTTTGGTAGAAATGAACGCCATCAAGAAGCGTACCCTGACGCCTGATAAAATCCTCTTCTTCAAGCGAGATCGATTTACCGAGTATCTTAAAGCGATTGTCCAGCAGGTCATTCTTTACCAAGAGATCTATGGGCCATCAGACGCTCCGCTAGAAGCTTCTTCACCCTTTGCCCTTGAGCTCAAGCTTGACTTCGGAAGGCTTATCCTAAAGGTGGAGTGGTTTGAAGGGATCAAGGCAGAAGAATATATCATCCACACCTTTAACGATGAGTCAGGAAATCAGGAGTTTATTCGTGATTTAATCGCAGCAAAGCCGAATACCTTTATCGACATAAGCAAATACGCTTCCGGAGCGACCGTCGCAAAATTAATATTCCGCATTAAGCTCCAAAACACCCTTCTTGCCGAGATCTTCTTCAACCGCAAAAACACACATGAAATGTCGCTGCGATCCAAACGAGTCGAGGTATCTAAGCTGCCGGATATAAATCTTCCCAGATTACGGAAACAAATTAAACAATTCGAGCCGACCGACAAGAGATTGCTCGATATGCAAAACCCTCAAACCTATCAGAGTAAAAGATGAGCCAACCTGCAACACATTCCATAGCCAATTTCATTTGGGGAATCGCCGATGATGTTCTTAGGGATATTTATGTTCGCGGTAAATATCGCGATGTTATCCTTCCGATGACAGTCATCAGACGCTTGGATGCACTCTTGGAACCAACAAAAGAAGCTGTTCTCAAAATGAAGCAGCAACTTGATGCCGTAAATATCGCCAACCAATCAGCCCCGCTCTATCAAGCTTCCGGACAAGCATTCTACAATACATCCCCATTTACTCTCAGAGATTTAAAAGCACGTGCGAAATCCCAACAGCTAAAAGCAGATTTTGAAGCTTATTTGGATGGATTTTCAACTAACGTTCAAGAGATTCTCGATAAATTCAAATTTCGAAATCAAATCCCCCACATGGTGGAAAATGATATTTTAGGAAACGTCATTGAAAAATTTCTGGATACGTCAATCAACCTAAGTTCAAAACCGATCTTAGACGTGAACGGAAATGAAAAGTTACCAGCATTAGACAATCATGCTATGGGAACGGTTTTCGAAGAGCTTATTCGTCGTTTCAATGAGGAAAATAATGAAGAGGCCGGCGAGCACTTTACACCACGAGATGTTGTCAAACTCATGGCGGATCTTATTTTTCTTCCTATCGCGGATCAAATTCAATCAGGAACTTATCTTGTTTATGATGGAGCCTGTGGAACCGGTGGTATGTTGACCGTAGCAGAAGAACGACTGCAAGAACTAGCGAAAGCACACCGTAAAGAAGTATCAACTCATCTTTATGGTCAAGAATGCCAGCCTGAAACCTATGCTATTTGCAAAGCCGACCTTCTCTTAAAAGGAGAAGGAGAAGAAGCGATGAATATCAAATTCGGCTCAACCCTATCAGCAGACGCCTATCCCTCGCAAGAGTTTGACTTTATGCTCTCTAATCCTCCTTATGGCAAAAGCTGGAAGACCGATCTTGAACGCATGGGAGGCAAAGACAAACTAAAAGATGCACGCTTCAGTATTCAACATGGCGATGATCCTGAATTCACCATGCTCACTCGTTCAAGCGATGGACAGTTGATGTTTCTTGTTAACAAGCTGATGAAAATGAAGAACAACACACCGCTTGGAAGCCGAATAGCTCAAGTACATAACGGATCTTCTCTTTTTACGGGAGATGCAGGCCAAGGAGAGAGTAATATTCGCCGATGGGTTATCGAGAATGACTGGTTAGAGGCTATTATAGCCCTTCCAGAGAACACGTTCTACAACACCGGCATCGCCACCTACATTTGGGTGTTAACGAATCGAAAACCGTCTCATAAGAAGGGAAAGGTACAACTCATCGATGCCAGCAACTGGTATGTGCCTCTACGCAAGAACCTCGGCAAGAAAAACTGCGAATTTTCAGATGAGCACATGAAGATGATTTGCGACCTTCTGATCGATTTCCGCGAGACCGAGCAGTCCAAGATTTTCCCAAATCAAGCCTTCGGGTATTCCAAAATTACCGTCGAACGGCCGCTCAGGCTACAAGTTGACCTATCGGCAGAAAACCTCTCCAAGTTTTGCAGAACATGCGGCAAAGAGGGAGAATCGGATTTGGCGGATTTTATATCGGCTTTCGCTAAAGAAAAAGGAGCAACCTCTTTTAACAACTACAATGAATTCATTAAGCTGTTTGAAGAACATGCCGACAAGGTTCAACTAAAGCTGACTAAAAAGCGCAAAGACCTGATTAGGAACGAGCTGGCTACTATCGATGAGAACGCAGAGCCAGTAATCAAAAAAGCGCATAAGCCTGGCAAAGTGACACCTAATCCTCTTGAAGGATTATATGAACTCATCATCGACGGAAAGAAATGTGTTGTCGAGCATGAGGCTGATTCCAATCTGCGGGATACAGAGCAAGTCCTCCTAATTGAGGAAGGCGGCATCGAAGCGTTCTTCAAACGCGAAGTCCAGCCTTACACATCAGATGCATGGATGGACGCCTCTAAAACTCAAATCGGCTATGAGATATCCTTTACGAAGCACTTCTACAAGCCGATCAAGATGAGGAGTTTGGGGGAAATCAATAAAGATATCTTAAGTCTTGAAGCTGAGACTGAAGGGCTGCTATTACAAATTATAGGGAAGGTTGATTAATAATGGCATCTAAACACACCCGATACCCAGAAAAAAATATTTATTCAGCTCAATTGCCTCTTCACTGGAAGAAAGTCCCCTTATATGCTATTGCTGCCTTAAAAAAAATCACAAACCAGATAGATCGGCAATTACTATCAGTTTATTTAAACCTAGGTGTTATACCTTTTAAGGACGTAAGCGAAAAAAGAACTAATGCAACTAGTGAGGATCTCTCAAAATATCAAGCAGTGGATCCTGGCGATTTTGTCTTAAATAATCAACAAGCATGGAGGGGTTCTGTAGGTGTTTCAAAATTTAGTGGAATAGTAAGCCCTGCTTACATAGTACTTTCGATTTCAGATGAATTAGAGGCCAAATTTGCAAATTACCTCTTTAGAAACAACACTATGATTGACCAATATGTTATTTGCTCCAAGGGTGTGGGCTCAATTCAACGGAATCTGTATTGGCCGAATCTTAAAAGGGTTCTAATCAATATTCCCTCAAAGCAAGAACAGCAAGCAATCGTCCACTTTTTGGACTACAAGTGCGCGCAGATCAACAAATTCATACAAAAGAAAAAACGACTCATCGAGCTGCTTAAGGAGCAAAAGCAAGCTATTATCAATCAAGCGGTTACCCGAGGGCTCGAATCCAATGTACGGCTCAAACCAAGCGGTGTCGAATGGCTTGGTGATATTCCCGAAAACTGGAAGGTTGCGCCATTAAAAAGAATAGTCGCAATTAATAAGTCAAATCTAAGCGAAAAAACCCATCCCTTCCATGAATTCCAATATGTCGATATATCAGCTGTAGGCAGTGGATATTTAAAGCAAAAACTGGTTTCGTACCAATTTAAAGATGCACCTTCTAGAGCTAGAAGAATCGTGTCATCTGGGGATATTCTATTGTCTACAGTGAGAACTTATCTTAGAGCTATTTGGTATAATGAATCACAACAAAATTTAATAGCCTCAACGGGTTTCGCTGTTTTATCTCCCGGCAAGGAAACCCTCCCTGAATTTTTGGGATACAGGGTGCAAGGCAACGACTTTATAGACCAGATTGTGAGACTTTCAACGGGAATTGCATACCCTGCAATTAATGAGACAATCCTTGGCTCAATAAAACTTGCAATTCCAAATACCATCATTGAACAAGAAAAAATTTACAGTCACATATATGAGAATACAAAAAATTACGATGTATTAATTGCAAGATACGTCAAAGAAATCCACCTTATCCAAGAATATCGCACTCGCCTTATCTCCGATATGGTAACAGGCCAAATTGATATTCGCAATATCGAAGTTGACGGTATCGCCGAGGAAGACCTCATTGAGGAGACGCTCAGGGAAGAACAAGAAGAGGAGTCTTTAGAGCTAATAGGAGCCGGCGATGACGACTGATACGAGCGAGAAAGGTCTCGAAGATCTCATCTTCAACTACTTGACCCAGCAGGCCGGATATGAGGCTGGCAACAATCAAGATTTCGATCGCGAACACGCTTTTGATTTGGCGAAGCTATCGGCCTTTATCCGTAATACTCAACCGAAGGTATATGAAGACCTGGGTCTTCTTGAAGAAGGGCCGCGAAAAACGCAGTTTTTGAATCGTTTGCAAGGAGAGATTGCCAAGCGTGGGGTTGTCGATGTTTTAAGAAATGGAATTAAACATCAATCTCATTCTATTGATCTTTATTATGTTACTCCTACTGAAAGCAATGTGAAGGCAAACGAGCTATATGGCGCAAATATTTTTAGCGTCACGCGCCAGCTTCGTTATAGCCGAGCTGAAACAATGCTTTCTCTTGATCTCGCCCTCTTTATCAATGGATTGCCGGTGATGACCTTTGAGCTTAAAAACAAGCTCACCAAACAGACGGTAAGCGATGCAGTACAACAATACTGTAAAGACCGCGACCCTCGGGAACTTCTCTTTCAATTTGGGCGATGCGCCGTACATTTTGCAGTTGATGATCATGAAGTGCGTATGTGCACTCATCTTAAGGGCAAAGCTTCGTGGTTCCTCCCATTCAATAAGGGCTATAACGCAGGAGCTGGCAATCCTCCAAACCCCGATGGCATTGCAACGGACTACCTTTGGAAAGAAATTTTAGCCAAAACATCGCTCTCTAATATTCTTGAAAATTATGCGCAGATTATCGAAGAAAAAGACGATAGAGGACGCAAGAAACAAAAGCAACTCTTCCCCCGATACCATCAACTTGATGTGGTAAGAAAGTTGCTAAGCGATGGTCCTCAATCTGGAGTCGGAAAACGCTATCTTATTCAACATTCTGCCGGAAGCGGAAAGAGTAACTCCATTGCTTGGTTGGCGCATCAACTAATCGAATTAACTCAGGGAGGACAAGCCCTCTTTGATAGCGTTGTCGTAGTTACCGATAGAAGAGTGCTCGATAAGCAAATTCGCGACACGATCAAGCATTTCGCTCAGGTATCTGCAACAGTCGGACATGCGGAACGATCTGGCGACCTTCGACAATTCCTGAAGGGCGGCAAGAAGATCATTATTACAACAGTCCAAAAGTTCCCCTTTATCTTAAAAGAAATCGGTGATGATCACCGAAAATCCCATTTTGCAATCATTATCGATGAAGCACACTCGAGCCAGGGCGGAAGAACGGCTGCTAAAATGAATATGGCTCTTTCTAAAACTGACTCCGAATCCGATGAAGAAGAGACCGTTGAAGATCAAATCAACAAAATCATGGAGAGCAAGAAGATGCTCTCCAACGCGAGTTATTTTGCCTTTACCGCTACCCCAAAGAATAAAACTCTTGAGATATTCGGAGAGCCATTTAAAGAGGGAGATATAACAAAGTTTCGCCCCTTCCATTCCTACACAATGAAACAAGCAATCGAAGAAGGGTTTATTCTCGATGTGCTTAAGAACTATACGCCCGTTGAAAGTTACTACCTTCTAGCTAAAAAACTAGAGGGAGACCCTCTCTACGACTCCAAAAGAGTCCAAAAGAAGCTCCGTAAATATGTAGAATCGCACAGTCACGCCATTCGCGAAAAAGCCGAGATCATGATCGACCACTTTCATGAACAGGTTATTGGTCAACGAAAAATGAATGGACAAGCGCGGGCGATGGTAGCTACTGGAACAATCGAAAGAGCTATTCAGTATTACTTTGCCTTCAAGGACTATTTAAAGGAAATCAAGAGTCCCTATCAACCTATCGTTGCCTTTTCAGGTGAGCCAGAGTATCCACCACAAAGTGGTAGCAAAGTTTCCGAGGCGACTCTTAATCAGTTTCCCAGCAAAGATATCACCGATAAAATCCAAGAAGATCCCTACCGTTTCCTTATTGTAGCTGAAAAGTTTCAGACTGGCTATGACGAGCCGCTTCTGCATACAATGTATGTGGATAAAAAATTGTCCGGGATTAAAGCCGTTCAAACACTTTCGCGTCTCAATCGAGCGCATCCATCTAAATATGACACCTTCGTTCTCGACTTCAGTAACGATTCAGACACCATTAAAGAATCTTTTGCTGACTTCTACAGAACAACTTTACTAAGCGAAGAGACCGACCCTAATAAACTGCACGATCTTCAAGGGGACTTAGACAGAGCACAAGTATACTCAATCGAGCAAATCGAGGATTTGGTGACAAAATATATTTCTGGTGCTGACCGCGACAAGCTCGATCCCATTCTTGATCAGTGCGTTGCCATCTACCAATCGGATCTTGATGAGGACAATCAAGTTGATTTCAAGAGCAAGGCTAAAGCATTCGTTCGCACATATGGCTTCCTCTCTTCGATTTTGCCTTATTCCAATACCTCATGGGAAAAGCTTGCCATCTTTTTAAATTTTTTGCTACCCAAGCTTCCCGCGCCAAAAGAAGAAGATCTCTCAAGGGGAATCTTGGATGCAATCGACATGGATAGCTATCGAGTCGAAGTTAAGTCCGCTCTCAAAATTACCTTACCCGATGAAAATGCCGAGATTGAACCTGTGCCAACCCGCGCAGGAGGTAGAAAAGCAGAGCCTGAAATCGATCACTTGAGCAATATCCTCAAAACATTTAATGACCTCTTTGGAAGCATCGAATGGAAAGATGGTGATAAGATTCGCAAAATTATCGCTGAAGAACTTCCTGCCAAAGTCAGTGCCAACCTTAAGTACCAAAATGCAATAAAGAACAGCGATATGCAAAACGCCCGAATCGAACATGACCAAGCTTTGCAACATGCCATGGGCGATCTCTTGTATGATCACACCGAACTATTCAAGCAATTCAGCGACAACCCCTACTTTAAAAAGTGGCTATCAGACACCATTTTTGGAGCGACATATAATGAGAAGGGTAAACAAAATGAAAAACGCGCTCTCTGAATTGTAAATTTACTTTCAATTAACACCAAATCCCTCGATTTTACCCTCTGAATGAATTTTTAGACAAAATGTATTGGAAAATGGTTTTGCAGTGAAATAGGAATCATAAAAGTTCATACTACCACCTAATGAATTTTTTACCCTTAAGGCTCCCTGATTATCAATCGTAATCTGATTTCCTTCGTACATCATGTTTAATTCGGAGATTTCAAACTGATAAGGTTGTTTCTTAAGAGACATTTTTAGCAATGTTAAACATCCTGCTTTTAATGATATAACAAGAACAATTCCACCCTCTGAAATAACGTCAATATTATTTGCTTTCCCTAAAAGCAATTTTTATCGATACTTAAAATTGGATTATTTTCTTGATCAAAAAAGAAAGCACTTATACGGTACGGAGAATCTTTAAATTCTGGTGGGTCGACACTTAAAATTTTTTTATTATTTATAATTAGGATATCTCTAAAGCAGTATGAGCGATTATTCCCCAAAGCAATAACAGGGGGTTTATTATCAAAGTACATTTCTTCCCAAAATTTTTCACGTTTTGCATATGGACTAGAGTTTGCTTTCACAATTTCGGATTGAGGGATAAACCCTCTGGTTTTATTGGAATGATGCCTACCGCATAAAAGAGTTATTCCTTCTGAATTATGCGATTTGCAATCTACAAAGGGAGGATCGAAATGTTCGTATTCATAAAACATACATCCACATATAACACAACCACAACCACATCTAAGGCGAACTTCCCTCTTAATTTTTGAAGGAATGTTTCTAGCCAATCCTTGTTCATTTTTTCTCATTTTTATTTATTCCATTAACTTAATCTCAAGTTCAACCCCATAGCGACACAAAGAGACACCAATGTATGCCATTTAGGATTTCCTGAGCTTGAAAGGGTCTTATAAAGGCTTTCTCGGCCGAAGTGGGCTTTTTTTGCTAGAGCGCCGATGCCGCCTTGTGCTTCTGCAACATTGCGGAGGGCGAGTAAGAAAACTTGTTGAGACTCCTTATCGCCTTTAAGGCTTTCTTCCAGAGCGGCATTTAGATAGGCAACTGCCTCATCGTGATCCTTGAGCTGCTCTATGAGGAAATCTTGATATATTCTACTTCTTCCCATGACCTATCTCCCTTGATTGATAATCTTTCAAATACTCCTTTGTTTTTGAAATGTCCCTGCTTAAAAGCCTTTATCGACAAAGTTCCCCAGTTTTAAGCGATCAAGCCTTGTCAGGATTTTGGCCGGGGTATGGAATCTCTTTGATCTCCTTAATCCAGATTTCAAAGAGTCGCTTACCGGCAGGGGTTTCGTAGAGTTCTATTTCAATTTCTTCGATATAATAGTCTTATTGTATCCTTTGGGATACATTATTTTCAAGTGAATTTTAAGCTATTAATTTTGAAAGTGTTGAGAATTCTTGAGAGAGACCGAGCCAGTCAAAAGTTCGAAGTGTACCCATTAACTGGAGAAAGTGGCGATTGTTGCGTAAGCGACAATCGCCTTTTTTGTTTATGCACTGAATAAAAATAAAAAGGATCGCAGGCCCGGCCCTTCATTGATGAATTAAAATAATTCTTGTAAACGTGCAGGTTTTTCGTAATATTATCAAAAACATTCAAGGAAACTGCTGCGCATAGGTGCATAGGTAATGGTGAATCCTGCAACATACCAACCTTGGCCAAGGTTTATACGAACCTGTCAATTATAGAATTCGGGCAGTGATACGAGACTGACAGGATGCAAAATAAAGCAAAGGTTTTCTCATGACAGGATCTTCTGATCTTCGGCTAATTAGAATACCGCTCAACAACGGAAGCGGCCTTATCCCCGCAATCGGTTGCGGAACCCTCATTCCCGACGCAGCCGAAGACCAGAGAAGCGACCAGAGATGCCGCGAAAGCAGACCCACGTGAAGCATGGCGTGTAATCAATAAAATGCGGTGCCGTAGATACGACGAAAGAATGATTGAATGGAATAAATTAAGCTAGTGTTAAAAAATAACGGAGAAAATATATGAATATATTGATGGTTATGACTTCCCACGATCAACTGGGTAATACAGGGCAAAAGACCGGCATTTGGTTAGAAGAATTCGCGGCTCCATATTTTGTATTTCGAGATGCCGGAGTTAACTTAACCTTAGCGTCCCCTAAAGGTGGACAGCCTCCGATCGATCCAAAGAGTGATCTACCTGAAAATCAGACACCTGCAATGACTCGATATAAAAAAGACAATGTTGCCCAAAAAGCCTTTTCTCACACAGCTAAACTGGCTGACATGCGGGCGCAAGATTTCGATACGGTATACTATCCCGGCGGTCATGGGCCCATGTGGGATCTTGCAGAAAGTTCTACATCGATCGCACTTCTTGAGTCTTTCTATAATTCTGGTAAATTTATTGCGTTAGTATGCCATGCACCAGGTGTCCTACATCGGGTAACATTCGAAGGGAAGCCTCTTGTAAAAGGTAAACGTGTAACTGGTTTTACAAATAGTGAAGAAGAGCAAGTACATCTTACTAAGGTGGTACCATTCCTCGTCGAGGATGAGCTAAAACGTTTAGGGGGACATTTTGAAAAAGCACCCGATTGGGAAAGTTTTGTAGTTGTTGACGGTCACCTAATCACCGGCCAAAATCCTGCATCTTCCGAGGCTGTTGCGCAAACATTGCTCAAATCACTCTCTGGAGCAGAAAAAAAATAGTAGCTTTTTTTCCCCTATGGAACGAGCAAATCGCATAATCGGTAAGCCCGTTCCTTTTTACAAAGTTATCATTTATGCAAGACTGAATCTATAGCTATAACAAACTCATCGAAATCCGTAGGTCCATCATAACGATCACCATTAATAAAAATATGAGAAAGAAGAATTTTTGAAACAGAAATTAAAAACAATATTATAACAGTATTAAGGAAATACGTCATGTACATGTTCTTCTTAGATATCTGCAGGTCTCTCCAATCATGGTGAGAGGGCTTTCGTAATGAAGTACTGATTATTTGCTCGCATCATGTTGACAAATAAATCAAAGTAATGAAAAAAGACATATGAAAAAATGGGTTTTTATGAACGCAAACACCAATGAAAAACCAGTAGCTATCGTCACGGGTGCCTCAAGTGGCATTGGATTGAAGATAACTCAATCTCTTCTCGAAAATGGCTATTGTGTTGTCGCTAATTCACGAACGATCAGCAAATCAAAGGATTTAAAACCATCCGAGGATCTCGTCCTGATGGACGGCGATATTAGCAAAAAAGGGGCTGCCATAAAAGTGGTGGATGCGGCTATGAAACACTATGGCCGCATTGACCTTCTCGTCAACTGCGCGGGAATCTATATTTCTAAGCCATTCACGGAATATACGTCTGAGGATTTTGAAACGATGATCGGCACAAATATCGCAGGATATTTTTTCGTGACTCAGCAGGTTATAGCGCAAATGCGTAAACAGCAGTCCGGCCACGTCGTGAGCATATCGACGGTTTTGGTCGACCAACCATTGGCAGGCGCGCACATCGCGCTGCCCGTCCTCACCAAATCCACCATTCCGGCCTTCAGCCGAGCCTTGGCAATGGAATACGTGACTGACGGCATTCGATTCAATACGATCTCTCCCGGTGTCGTTGACACTCCGATGCACGCCAAAGACGACCACGAGTTACTAAAGAAACTCCACCCTATAAAACGACTGGTTCAAATTTCAGAAATAGTTGATGCTTTACACTATTTGCAATCGGCCCGCATGGTGAATGGTGAAAATATTCGAATTGATGGAGGGGCGCATGCTGGAGCAAAATGGTAATAAAACTGTCGCAAGCAGTCTAAGCACACGTCTTAAAGAGCTTAAGATCGAGCTTCCCTCTCCTCCTACACCATTAGGTGCTTACGTCGAGTCTTCAGACACAGGAAATTTGCTTTTCCTCAGCGGAACGCTTCCTATAGTGAATCAAAAGCTCGCAGTTTCTGGCCGTCTTGGAAAAAATCTTTCGGTCAGGGATGGTCAGCAAGCCGCGCGGATCGCTTCGCTCAATGCCTTGGCGATAGCAAAGCAGCATCTCGTCAATCTGGACCGGCTTAAAAAGCTCGTGAAGCTGACCGTACTTGTTGTTACAACAGAGCAGTTTACCGACCATGCTGCAGTTGCAGACGGAGCTTCAGATCTGTTTGTCCAAATTTTTGGATCAAAGGCTGGCCACGTTCGTTTGGTCTATGGAGTGCAAAGTTTGCCTATTGGCGCACCGGTGGTTGTTGACGTCATCTTTGAAATTGAGCCGACATCTCAATCGCTCACAAAAAGGTAAACTGTCTTATGAAACTAACTGTCCTAATAACCACCTATTTAATGATCCTTATGAACACTATGAATGCGCTCGAACACGAACCTGTGTCATACAACACAGTCCGAATAGAGAACTTAAATATCTTCTACCGGGAAGCGGGGCCTAAAGACGCTCCCGTCATTCTTCTACTTCATGGTGTACCGACATCATCTCGCATGTATCAGGCGATGTTGGAGTCGTCTCTGAATACAAAGTATCGCCTCATCGCTCCAGATTTTCCGGGCTTCGGGCACTCCTCCTGGCCAAGTCCAAAAGAATTTAACTACACCTTTGACCATCTTGCGGAGATCACCGAGAAATTTGCTGCAGCGATGAATCTACGCTGTTACATCCTTTTCCTACACGACTACGGCGGACCGGTTGGAATGCGCATGGCAATTAGCCACCCCGAGAAAGTCAAAGCCATTATAATCCAAAATGCGGTTTCCCACGAAGAAGGTTTGTCTCCGTTATGGGTAGCGCGTCGAGCATTCTGGCAAGATCGCGCGGCAAATGAAGCTGCGTTCCGCAAAAGTTTTCTCTCATTGGACACAACCCGCAGCCGGCACTTGGGCAACTCTCCACACCCTGAGCACATTGATCCTGACACTTGGACGGATGAGTTTTACTTTTTGAATCAGCCAGAGCAAGCGGACATTCAAACGGATCTGTTTTTTGATTACCAGAATAATTTAAAAGCTTATCCTATCTGGCAAAAATGGCTTCGAGACCATCATCCTCCCCTGTTGGTCTTATGGGGACGTTATGATCCCTCATTTATTGTTGCCGGCGCCGAAGCATATCGCAAGGACGTGAAAGAAGCTGAAATACACATTCTCGATGCTGGACATTTCGCCTTAGACGAGCAAGCCGCCGAAGTCATTAGTTTGACCGAAGCCTTTTTGCAGAAGCTCTCTGATCGCATTCAGTTTTGCAGTAAAAGCAGGTAATTTGAAAACCAAATCTCCAAATTGTAAGCCATATCCTAATTATGAACCCAATTATTTTAAGCTATTAATTTTGAGAAGGTTGGAAATTCTTGAGAGGCTGAACCAGTCAAAAGTTCGAAGTGCGCCTAGTAACTGGAGTTATAAGATGAAGGCAGTTATGGCGAAAGCCGTAGCTGCCATTTTTATTTAATAAGGGTACAAAATGATCACAGCAGATACTTTAAAGAGAAGCTATAACGAAGCAACTTAATCACATGGCGTAAATCAGTTTAGTTAGAGAATTGCAAGACCCTGCAATAAAAATAAAAATCGAAGATCTAGAATCGCGATTTCATGGATCGAGAAATTGGAAAAGTCTTAAAGCTCCAAAAGGGACATCGCAAAGTTCGCCATGAAGTCACTAGAGTTCTAGTAAAGTGCCAAGCTCATTCCAATAAAAAAAATACTGTTGTGTATAAAGACATTCGAGAACAGGTCAAAAAACAGGTTCAGACCCACCTAAATATTCTATGCAATGATATTTTTGGATACACAGTCAACCATTCGAAACAAGAGCCGGATTACAATCAATCTTTGCAAAATTACAGAGCCTGGACCAGTTAGTCAAGACTATAGCTCTATAGTCAAGCTCCTCTAGAACTGATTTCTATTTCTAAGCAAAAAGAACATGGAAACGAACGGATGAGCTCCACCTAAAAAAATAAGTATGTCATCCCGTCCATACTGTCCATCCATCCAAATAGACCAAGCATCTGGTAGATTTTTCAAGATTTATCTTGATAGGCTACTTGTTGACAAAAACCTTTTGTATTCTCAAAATCAAAAAATTTAAAGCAGTCTCAAATCGATACATTAAATAGGGTTAGGCTATGATCAAACGTTCGTTTTTTCTCCATTGCATTCTTCCTTGCCTAATCGCATATTCAAGCACGGCACATTCCGAACCGATTACTTGGGTGGCCGAAAACCCAAATAATGACATGAATGATTCCGGAAACTGGAATCCTGATACGATTCCTGATAGTGACGATAATGCAATCTTCAATAGCACCCTTCCCGGTATCGATACTAACCCCACCGAAAGCTCGGCACCTTTTTCTGTCTCTACTTTCAACTTTCCCTTCAACGCTTCGATCTTTCATTTTAATTTTAACAACCAAACACTGACTTTTAATGGGATTGGCATTACAGGGCTCAATACGAATCCCACCATTACTGTGACTAACACTAACAACAGTTCCTTTCTTGGAGATCTCATTTCTTTTCAAGGAGCAACGGGGACTTCCGGTAGTTCCATTATCACAAGTTCAAATAGCGGCACATTAGCAGGAAACCAATCTGGTGTATCAATTGGGGCAATCAATTCCAATCTCCATTCTAACGGAGCATTTATCATTGATAACGGCGGAAATATCACAGCAAGCAATACGGGCAATGATAGCACGATTGGTACCGGCAATAATGGAATAGCCAATACCGGTGCCAGCCAATTAAAGTTTGATCAATCATTTATAGCCGGAGATGATGTCACTGTTTCAATCTCAAATAGTGGAACATTTAGCGGAACCAACTCTGTCCAAGGTGATGCCATTTCGATTGTCAATGGCAGTCAATTTATATCTTCAGAGGAATTCCAAGTTGGAGACAATTTTAACTGTGAAGTACAAAATACAGGGAATGATAGCTCCCTTGGCGTAGGTCTTAGTAACATAGCACAAATCAACGCTGCCCAAATGAACTTACAAACGACTGGAACTGTGGGTGACAATTGCACAATAAGTGTTTCTAATACGGGTATTAATTCTTCACAAACAACCAGTTTCCCAGATTTTGTTGGATATCTCAACGACCAACAATTTTTTGTAGGAAGTACTTTCCAAGCAGGGGACAATTTCAGCTTAACAACAAGCAACACCGGTACCGATACTAGCAATGGATATGGCGCTCACCAGGTTGCAGTGATCAACTCCAACTCAGGAACGACAGGTAATCAGATCCTTTTTCAAGAAGGATGTGCACTGGGAGAGCATGCTACCATTAGCGCTATTAACAATGGGGTCTATAGTGGTACCAATACAAACGGTGGTTCTAATGTCGCAGGTATGAACCTTCAACAGATTGTCATAGGTGATAGTACAGCGCCTGGTTCGTATGCGTTTGTTTCTGGTGATAATTTCAGCATAAGCGCTTCTAACAGTGGGATTGATAGCAGCAACGGTGCTGGAGGAAATGCTATAGGAACCGTTTCTTCTGATCAGATTACTTTCTTTACTCCCGTCGCTTTGAGTAACCAAGCAATTATCAATATCGCTAATGGTGGGAACTTCAGTGGCAATGCGACTAACACGTATGTGAATACCGGTTCCGTAGGCGGTAGCCAACTAAATTGCGTAAGCAGCTTCTCAGCTCAAGATAATTTTACGATTAATGTCAGTAATTCAGGGACAAATACAGGCACTGGCATAGGTAACTATTTTATTGGAGACCTCATCGGAGGCCAACAAGTAAAATTTCAAGATAACCTTACGATTGGAAACAATGCATCTATTACAATTTCAAATAGCGGATCCAACTCCTCCAATACAGTTGCCAACAATCAAGTAGGGAGCTTAATGGGTTATGGCAAACAATTGTTAGCTCAGGGTCAGTTTCAAATCGGTGACGATTTTCTTTTAGAAATTACAAACTCAGGATTTGATGATAGCAACGGAGCAGGTGGAAATTTTGTAGGTTTTATGAATAATAATACCGTAGATAATTCCGCTTCTCAATTTCATCTTACTAATGGCGGTACCTTTGGAGACCGCGCATCGATCACTTTATCGAATACAGGAACTTACCAAGGAAGCAATGCGGCATCAGGTAACCTTGTAGGTGTTCTTTCAGGTCAACAATTGTATTCAGTGAGTGACTTTCACGCTGGGAATGACTTTGTGTTAAGCGTGTCTAATTCAGGTATTGATAATACATCTGGCCAAGACAACAACAGCGTAGGAACAATCGGTGGCTCCCAATTGGAATTTGACGGGGCTTGCGTCCTTGGCAATAACGCATCAATTGTTCTTTCAAATAGCGGGACAAACCATGATACAACGGGGAACTTTAACAATATCGCGGTTGTCAACGGCACCCAAATGTTAGCAGACGGGAATTTTACTGCGGGAATAAACCTTAACATTAGTGCAAGTAATACAAGTGTAAACGAAGGAAGCTCCAACAATTTTGTGGGATATCTTACTGGTTCTCAACTAACCTTTGCTCAAAACTGCACACTCAATGATGGATCAATTATCAGCGCATTCAATTCCGGAACAGTGGGGACTTCGCAGATTGAATTCGGCCAAGGATTCAATTTGGTTAGCGGCCAAGCGACCATCCAAGCCGTCAATCAAGGCACTCTAGGTGCATTTGGAATTGATGTTCAAGGAAGTAATGCAGGAGGTAACGCCAAGATTGTTTTGGACAATAGTTCACTTAATATTGGAACAATACTTTCTACCTTTACCATTGCCGGACTCACCGGCAATAGTACTTCCCAAGTCCAGTCTCAACCAGAGTTGATTATTAATACCGATTCTTCGACGCAAACTGAATTTTCTGGAGTCATCCAAAACTACCCTGCGACCAGCTCGACATTGATGAAAACCGGGGCTGGAATACAAAAACTTTCGGGTGTCAATACCTATACTGGACTGACAAGAATTGAAGAAGGTATTTTGGTTGTGAATGGATCGCTTGCGGGAGATCTGCAGACAAGCTCTCTTGGAACATTAAAAGGTAACGGAACTATCGCTGGTACAATGACGAACTCTGGATTTGTATCTCCGGGAGAGAGCATCGGCACGTTGACGCTAGGTTCTTTTATCAATAACAATGGAACTTATAGTGTTGAAGTTAACGGACTTGGGCAAAGCGACCTCATTGATGTTTTAGGAACCGCAACGCTTAATGGAGGTTCTGTCGTCGTCAGTTCTTCAGATGGCACATTTAGATTCCAACAACCTTATACCATTTTGACAGCAGAAGAGAGTGTCGTAGGAACCTTTACTAATGCATCTTCATTAGCCTTCATCAATCCTACGCTGTCATATGATCCTAACAATGTTTACCTAACAATTTATGCAGCGCTTATTAATGCAGCCGAAACAAACAATCAGATGGGTGTCGCAATAAATCTTGATGGCATTATCAACCCGAATGCATCACAATCTCTTCTAATCAGCACACTCGCCAATTTGCCATTAGAAGAAGCGCAGGAAGCTCTGGATAGTCTGTCAGGTTTCCAATATACCAACGATGTTTTTGTGACAGAGATCTCAACAAGCAGATTTCTTAGACGTTTATATGATCCATTAAGATCATTAGTGGCAAGGCAAGATCGTTGTACCCCATGTGAACTTCCTTGCGATGAGTGGACCCGATGGTTAGAAATAGGTTATGGATTCACCAATCTAAACGGCAAAACTGCCCATAAATTAAATTTTGATAGCTTTCTAATGACTGGCGGTATCCAAAAAACATTCTGTTTCGATTTCACATTGGGACTAGCAGGTTCATATGAGTATGACAATATAACGTATCGTGATGGTAGAGCGAATCGCAATTCAGCATTTGCAAGCTTTTATGGCCTTTATAGACCAAAAGTATTTTATGGACTGTTTGACATCGTTTACGGACATGCCTCTAATCGCTTTAATCGCACAATCGAAGTAGGAAATTTGCAATATAAGGCAAACAGTAAACCCAATTTCAATATTTTTACTTTTTATGGCGAAGCAGGATTTGATTTGGAAAGTAATTGTGTCCTTATTCAACCCTTCCTAGGCCTCCAAATTGGAAAAAATTGGCGCGGACGCATAAACGAAAATTATGCGGACGGATGGGGTTTGACCCTCAATAAGCTCAACTGGTCAACCACTAGTTCTCGTCTTGGACTACATCTTTCCACTTATGAATCATATGAAGCCATTGATGCCTCCTTTGATATTGCCTGGAATCAGCGATTTTCAAGCAGTAAAAATTCGACTGAGGGTCGATTTAAAGAATTTGGCAATGATTTTAACATTTACGGCAATCAAAAGGACAATTACAGCTTTGACTGGGCTCTCAACTTAAAAAAATGTTTTTGTGATGGCTTAGAAGGATATTTTGAAGTAGACGGTGAATGGTGGAAAAATGCCACTACCTTTAATGTTCTTCTTGGGATCGAATATTCTTGGTAAAAAGACCAGCATAAGGAGATCTAAACGTATCAGAACCTTGAGCTCTTGTGTGCTGCTCTTTTTAGTCGCAACCGTTTTTAAACAATCATGATCCTATGCATTAAAGGACGATATTAGATCAAAGTTACGAAATCATTTCATTGCAAAAATACATGGACTAAATCGGCAAACTGCTTGTGTTCCTGAAATAGAAAAGCATGACCGCCATTTAGGAAAGCTGTCCACGAGTAAGGAATCTGGTTTGCAATAATTAAAGAGTTTTTTGGCAAATCAATGATGTCAAAACGTCCATCACTTAGCAAAACAGGAACTTTAATATCTTTAAGTGCGTTGAAATTTTCGTTGTCGTTGTTCCATAGAACTGTCCGAGCCCGATTTTGTCGTATCAATGTTTCTTTGCTTACAGAAAAATTATTAGGGATAGACCCAGATTTTACAGCAGCTTTAATTCTAGCTAAAGATTCTTTTGCAGCTTGCGTCCCTTGCTCATTATCAGGAAATACCAAACCAATTTTTTCTGTTTCCGATACGTTTGGATTATTCAACTTATTTTCAACATCAGGCGCGGTTCGATCCTGGTACTTACCACCTGGATTTGCAGCACAAAGTACCGCCTTGTCCACGAGTTCTGGATGTCGAATCAATAACTGCTGGCCAATACGTGCCCCCATTGACCATCCCAGTATGTTTGCTTTAGAGTAACCAAGACCTTTTATTAGTCCGGCAACATCATCGGCCATTTGAGGTATGGTTGTCTTATTTTCAATTGTATCTGTTGATAATCCAACACCCCGATTGTCAAACAAAATAAGTTGATAATTTTTTGCAAGTTCTTCCAATAATGCCGGATCCCAGAGACTCATTGTGGAAATAAAACCGTTAATCATAAAAAGCGGTTTTCCTTGCCCTCGAATATAATAGGCAATTTTAACACCATCGACTTCAATCATTTTAACTTCAGGTTTGAATTCAGCTTGGGCAAATGAAAAAAATGCGCAAAAAAATAGAGATGCGATCAAACTTTTTGACCAACTCATAATTGGAATCCTTTTGATAAAACTTTTGGCGTCCTCGGACCACCATTCACCGCCTGCTTTCAAATCTCAGGTGTAAATGTTCTAAAATTCTTATAAGGATTGTCTGATTTTTATTGCCATGATTATTAGAAACAAACCTAATCGTACAAAATACGTTTTTCCTCATCTTGAGGGTCTTTTCTCGCCAACACAAGGGTTGAAATTTTACGAGCCAGCGCTAGCGCATCCAAAAGAGCCTGATTGGCCCTTTGTCCTTTAAATGGACTGATAGGGTGAGCTGCATCTTTTAGCTAAAGCATCCATTCCCGCCTTTTGATTCTGCAAAGATTTTTAGTAGTCATTTTACTTTTATACTGGTCCAAGCTCCCCATAGCGCAAATAAACCGCCTCGCCAATCTTTGGTATCATTTCATTTCGAGGCAAGCTAATCACTTTGAAATCAGTTTTTTGATCTGGAAAATCAGACACAAACTCTGTGTAAATAAAATTGACCATCTCTTCTTCTTCTTCACTTGGACTATTTTCATAATAAAAATAAATCCATAAGCATCCATTTTTCTCTTCAATACGAATTCCTCTTAAATTAGAAGAGACCATTCCTAGTATAGCCCTATGCATTGATGAAAGGGCGGCATTAAGATCAAACGACATTTTACTTTGCCTCGATTAACGGATTTGGATGTACAGGAACGATATGAGCTCCTTTTTTGCTATAATGAATTGTCGCACGAGTTGTAGGTAAAGAAAGTCCCCCTATTTTATCTTCTTTCCAAATCCCTACATACTCTCCAAAATCTACAACTTCCCTATATCCTGGTTCTCCCATCACTCCACTTTTAGGCTTTCCCGTGCCGGCAAAACGTTTCAAAAGTCCCTCTGGATCAGGGTGATCAAAAATACTTCTCCTACCATCATAGTAAGAGTGAGAAGGAATATGTTTGTAATGACTATCATTAGCTCGGATAATGACAGAAATCTGCGTTGAATTTATCCCAAGTAGTAGTAGCCAACTTCAAACCTCATTCCAGATAGAATTTGTAGCAAAATTTTCGTAAGGTGTATATTGGTGAAGATCATAATTCAATAAGAATAAGAAAATGAATGAAGTAATTCCCGCTATTTATGCTTTAGGACAAGCTTCTCTATTGACTTTTTGCGTAATGCTAACCAATAGAAAAAAGAAAAATGAATTTTTTGTGAATTTATTTTTCTTTTTAGTGGTATTTATCTTGGGGTATATAGGGATTAGATTGAGTTATTAGAAAATATTCTGGTTAACTCTTGCTCCTACATAAGAAATTGTAAAAAAAAGAAAGAAAATGGATAGATTTTTGTAGAATCCGTTTTCAACCTCTCTTCGTGAATTTATCATAAAAATAAATAGCGTTAAAATAGATGCAAAAATAAATGATTTAACAATGGATAGAAGTTCAGGTTCTGTCATATCTATAATCCAATTTCCTATTGAGTTTTCTTCTTATAATAGATTTTATTTCCTATCCTAAAGGACGCCTAGCTATAGATTGATAGCTTGTAAAAACCTTTCTTTAGGTCTACAACCTTCAATTAGCATACTCTTAGAATGTAGAAGTTTCACAGCTTCAGCTGAGTCCTTTACTTTTGGCCCGCTACGCTCTAGCATTTCTTGTTCAAATTCATTTAATACCAATTCTCTTAATCCCCTTTCTCTCCATTTGGAATAAGGATTACAGGCTATTGAAATTTTACGAGCCAGCGCTAGCGCATCCAAAAGAGCCTGATTTGCCCCTTGTCCTTTAAATGGACTCATAGGGTGAGCTGCATCTCCAATCAAAGTAAATGCCGAAGCTTTTTCTAATATTTCCGAGTTGAGTAACTCTCGATCATACAAAGGATAACCTGTAATTTGTTCAGGC
Source organism: Criblamydia sequanensis CRIB-18 (assembly GCF_000750955.1). Classification (NCBI taxonomy): domain Bacteria; kingdom Pseudomonadati; phylum Chlamydiota; class Chlamydiia; order Parachlamydiales; family Candidatus Criblamydiaceae; genus Candidatus Criblamydia; species Candidatus Criblamydia sequanensis. Next base: position 655,822 of record NZ_CCEJ010000003.1, read on the forward strand.
AGCGTTGCCTCTAAAATTTGAGGAACGGGCTTATGCCAATCTGCCCTACGACACGCTTCTTCTTTAAGAGCTTGAGCTCCTTTTGCACACAAGGCCTTAGCTTCTTCTTCAGGAATAGGAAAACTAAATTGCCACATCACCGAGTCTTGCGTGTAAGGCATCACATAGATTCTCTCATGGCCATTGACAGTTTGAAAAACGGTGGCTGAGTCAAGCAAAGAACTCTCGACACCTTTTAGAGCCTCTAAAGAACAAATACCCAAAACTACCACATAGCCCAGGTAACGTAAGGGGGTGATATCTTCACCAATCAACAGGTTGCGCACAACACTTCGAACACCATCGGCACCGACCACTAAATCTGCCTTGGTATTCTTCATCTCACCGTTTACTTGAAAGATGAGCTCAACACTTTTATCTTCACATTCTTTAAAAGAAATTAAGCGGTGCCCCCAATGCAAAGCATTAGAATCTCCCAATTGCTCAAGCAATGCTAAGCGCAAGGCTTGTCTTGGGACATGCACATTGATACGCTTTGGAGAATTATTAATATTCGCATGCGTCCTCATCCCCCATTCATTAATTTCTTTTCCTTCTGTTGTGTGCACGACGTGTCTTGTAGAATTAACTGAATTCTTTAAAGAGAAAAGACCAAATCCTTTAATCGCCTTACTTGCTTGTTGCAAGGTGAGCCCGTAACCTTGAGCTCTTGAATCGAAGCTTGTGTCGCGCTCATAAAGAGTGAAGGGAATGCCGCGATGCAAACAAGCAACAGCGAGCGCCATACCCCCTATGCCTGCGCCAATAATGGCTACATGCGGATAGTTTTCTGAATCAACTATGGGATGACTAGAAGCTGAAATCAAGCCGGATCCACCGCAATTATCACATAAATATTGAGTAATCTTAGGCCGAACCGAAGCCTTTCCCTCGGCCTGAGCTTTTTCAAATTCATTTAATGCTATTTGGTAGCGGCGTCTCGATTCCTTGCGGAGCCTCAAGTTTTTTTTGCCGAGTCCGGAACATTTGGGACAAATAGTCCAATAAGTCTCTTTATTTTCCACTTTTTTAATCTTTTTTAAAGTAATTACTTACACCAAAAAAAACGGCTAATTTCAAACAGATCAAACAAGGTAAATGCTAAAGAAAATTTGAAAGCCGGAAATTCTTAAAAAGATTATAACTTATTGTACCTTAGGTTCGCCAGTCAAATTTCTAAAGCTTAGTAGAAGTCTGACCGCTGCACTAATGGTAATTTCATGAGGATATAGAGGTGGTTCCAGAAAAAAGCACGACATGAAAAACCCGATATTCTAAACTCGAGGGTTTTTCCCGGGAGATGTTAGCTCTTATTCAATAATAGTGACACAAGGATTTTTAACTGGCTTATCGGCAAATCGATCCGCAATCCATTGAACAAAAAACGGTTCAGCAACACCGGGAGTTGTAAAGTGCGACTGTTCTCCGGGCAGCTGTACCCGTTCAATTAGCGCTCCTTTATGGCACATCTCTTCCTGATATAGCTTTCCCATCGTAGGTGGCACCACTGTATCCTTGGTGCCATAATAAATTACCACCGGGGCTATCGGCTTCAAAGGAGCTACAGATCCTTTCTTTAATGCATTAACCCAGGCTACTGTGTTTACAGGCTTATCTCGTAAAAGCGATCTATAGTTTTCGCCGAAGTTAAAATGAATCGTATCAGCTGCTGCATGCACTCCCTTATTACTCAAGATTTCGTCCAAAACGAGAGCGCCTTTCTCTTTAAAGACGTCTGTCAACTTTAGTTGATCCGGAAAAGCTGACTGGGTTCCCCAAAGGGCCATGACATAGTGTGTAAAATCAGCTAAATTTTTTGTAAACTGATCATGAAGGGCTTTCATAATTTGATCCGAAGCTGCCTCGTCAGTCGGGTTCACTCCAAATTCGACAGCCAAATCATCGGGAGCTAGAGCTACAAACCCTTTTAAAGCGATCTCATCTGAGGCTGCGCCTTTTCGTTCGATGTAATCCTTATCGCTAGCCATACTAAGCATAGCCCCTCCCCCTTGAGACCAACCGATCGCAACAGCAGTTTTACCGGCGCCCCCTAGCTTTTCTGAGCTGACAGCCCGGATTGAGTTGATCACATCACGACCATTTGTCGTTGCCACATTATACTGATGCCTTCCCCCGCCCCCTAAGCCTTGATAATCGGTTCCAACGACCACATAACCTGCCTGAATAAATGCCTGAAGGGCAGGAAGCCCATAGTCCGTAGAGGAATTACCTCCAATTAAAAAATATAGATTCAAAGGGACTGCCGGATTTTCTTGCTGGGAAGGACCATTATTTTGTGCAGTACCGGTTGTTCCATGCGCCCAAGCGACAATCTTTCGATCTGAGCCTGCACTTAATGGAGCCACTACAAGAGCTGTTGCAAGAGTCGGCTTATCATTCAAATCAGATGAAATGTAGGCAATCTTCCAAGCCTTAGCTCCGGGAATCGGCGTAAAAATTTCCTCTTTTTTGACGACTTGACCTAGCCGACCCTGTGGTTTGATTTTAGCCACTTCTTGGTAAAAAGGGCTGACACTTGGGGTGGTTTCAACGACAGCATTTGAAAAGACTAGGCTACTTAAAAACAGAATCTTCCACGTCCTCATTGAATACCTCATTGTTAACTATGTAAATCGGAAAAATGTGCTATTAGAACTATCTGAGCCGGCACTGCCTGAAACGGTATCGGGATTGCCGGAATTTGCCAAACAGATTCTGTAGGCCCTGGGGGTCCTTCCTGGGGAGAAACGATAGTATTGTTTGTAAAAGCATGCAATTCTTGAAGAGACGAGCAAGAAAAGATCAAAATAACGAAATAGAAAAAGCGAATCATATTCTGCATATCATGTCTATATAGTTTTGTGTAAACGCACAACTGTACGGCTCATTTATGCTATTTCGGTAATCTTACGTCAATTTTTTTCTTGATCTTGTTTATGGCTTTAAGCAACAGTTATCAAAATGATAACGACTCCCCATTTCCAACTATGACAGGCCTTTCTGTAAGATATGAGCTTTCATTTAGGTTGGGAACAACACGTCTTTTTTGATATGAACAGATTGCAAGTGGGTGGAAATGGGTTAACCGCCGGAATCGATTGCATGTTCTAAAAGGTCTGAACCTGCTTCAAGAATTAAAAACGGGTTTATTTAAAAAGTTAAATTGCAGTTTTCAGTTAGAACTGTTATTTGAATTTTAAATATTCTTTAATGATTGGGGTAAGAATGAAACCTATCCGGTTGGCTTTGCTCACTTTTCTTGCGGCAGCATCAATGACAAAGACAGAAGCCTGCACCCGCGCCCTTTTTACCGGCGCTGACAGTGTGGTGATCACAGGTCGCTCTATGGACTGGATGGAAGATTTGCATTCCGATCTTTGGGCTTTCCCTCGAGGCATGACACGAAACGGCGCCGCAGGGCCGCAGTCTATTAACTGGACCTCAAAATATGGCAGTCTCATCGTCTCAGGCTATAATGCCGGATCAGCTGACGGGATGAACGAAAAGGGCCTTGTTGCCAATATGTTATATCTTGCTGAATCGGATTATGGCAAACCCAACGGAAATAAGCCTTTTATGTCCATATCGATTTGGGCACAGTATGTATTGGACAATTTTGCAACTGTCGCGGAAGCCGTCAACACTTTAAAAGAAGAACCTTTCCAAATTATTTCGCCTATATTGCCAAATGGATACCCGGCTCAGATGCATCTCTCCATTTCGGATTCCGATGGCGATTCAGCGATCTTTGAATACATCAACGGCAACTTAGTCATCCATCACGGCAAACAATTTAATGTACAGACAAATTCTCCAACCTATGATCAGCAGCTCGCCTTAAACACCTATTGGCAAAGCATTGGAGGCTTAGTCTTCCTTCCGGGAACTAATCGTTCTGCCGATCGATTTGCTAGAGCTTCTTTTCTAATAGATGCCATTCCTAAAGAATCAGCGCCAGCCTATATCCAGGCTGTTCCCAATGAAACTTTTACAAATCAAGCCGTTGCCAGCGTGCTAGGCGTCATCCGCAGCGTCAGTGTTCCTTTAGGCATCACAACTCCGGGACAACCAAATATTGCTTCTACTATATGGAGAACCGTATCCAATCAAAAGGACAAAATATATTTCTATGATTCTTCTACAAGCCCAAATGTTTTTTGGGTTCCTCTATCTGATCTAAACTTGAAAAAAGGAGCTCCGGTGAAGAAACTATCCCTTACCGGAGGAAAAATCTATTCAGGAAATGCGGCGGTCAACTTTGAAGAAGCGAAACCCTTTGCTTTTCTTCCGGCTGATCCCACTAAAGTGAAATAAATAGGTTTTTGGAAGAAAAGTCTAAAACTTCCCTTTTATGCCTCTCCGGCATTTTCAAGGTCTTTGATAATGATTTTCTTCATTTTGAGCATAGCAGGCGTTGTCTTATCAGGATTTTTTGCCATAAGAGCCTCCATATTTTCAGGGACGATCTGCCAGGAAACGCCAAATTTATCTTTTATCCAGCCGCATTGTTCTGATTTCGGAACTGCGGAGAGCTTTTCGAAATAGACATCTATTTCCTTTTGATTCTTGCAATTAACCATAAATGAGATAGCTTCATTAAACCCAAAGTTATGTTCGTCTGCCGAATCCATGGCAGCAAACCACTGATTTTCTAAAGTAAAGTCAGCGAACATTATTGTTCCTTCCTTATTTGGCTCCATGCCTTTTGGATAGCGGACTATCATCCCCTTATGGGAATGGTTAAACACTGAACTATAGAACTTGATAGCTTCTTCTGCTTTGCCTGCGACATCCCTGACAAACAAAAATGATGGGATGATAAAAGGTCTTTTCTCCCCTTCCGGATTGGTTAGGATTAACTGCCATGAAACGCCATATCTATCCTCTAACCACCCATACCTTTCGCTGAAAGGGTATGTATCCAAAGGCATAAGAATCTTACCCCCCTCAGACAGCCTTTCCCATAAACCATCCAAGACCTTTCTCGCATTTTTGTCACCGGATGGGTCGAAGTTTAACATAAAGGAAAGGGTCGGATTAAACTTAAATAAGGGACCTGCCGAAATAGACTGGAATTCATACCCGGATAAATTAAAACGAACGATATCGCAATCCCCTGAAGGGGTATTCTTTATCACTGTTTTGAAAGTGACTTTGGAATTTGGAAATACCGACGTGTAGAAGTGAGCTGCTTCAACGGCTTCTTTGTCAAACCAAAGATGTGGAATAATCTTCTGCATAGCATCAACCTTTATTTTTTTAATCGAAAGCTTTCCAATCATGATAAAAAATATTTTACAACATTTGCCATTTCATGAAAGGATTCAATTCAGAAATTAGGAGCCTTAAATGGATAATGAAAAGAAAAGTTATTTTCTTCGCGACGCCTTGAATATTATCGGACTCATGCTATTTTTGGTTTACCCTCTGATGGAGCTATGGCCATCCGGCTGGAGATGGATTCCTCATCAATATAAGTATGAGCAGATGATTGTCGGCGTTTATGCGACACTTGGCGTCTTTTTAATTCGCGCCGCAAAAAATCCATTAGAAAATGCGAGTTTAATTTGGTTCACCGTCTTTTCAAGCATTGTGCATGCCACAATTATGCTGCTTCAAGCTATTTTTGACCCTTCCGAGCATGGTCATCTTTATGGTGATATTCCGGTTCTTTACCTTATCGCGATTGTGTTAGCTTACTTAATGCCTCGAAAGTCAAAGGTATGAGCTAATCAGACATTAGCAGCTTTCTTAATACAGCTCCGGATGTTATTTTTATAAATTTTACCTAACCCTCTCTCCAAAATCAGCCATTTTTGGGCTATCCGTTGTTTAAGATCTATGCTTGAACAAAAAAATGTTGCTTTGGTTGCACTTTTCTGACATAAGTTTCTCTCACAAATAATAAATTTTCAAAGGAAATCAAAATTATAAGGTTCGGGTGCTTAACTTATTGCCTGAGGATTATGTGTACTAGGTGAGGATGTAATGTTTAATCAAAAAGAAAAAAATAAGAAAACGGGATGCAAAGTATGATAAATACAATTTTAAGCAATTATGTATATGCAACCATTTTTTATTTTCTTGTGTTTATTCCCTTTTACACTTTAATCCTTTTGCCATCTTTCTGTAGGTTGCAAAAAAGAATATCAGGTTTGGAGAAAAGTTCGATAAGCTGTTTTTTTTATTTCTATGCCTCCTTATGCATCATTTCTTTATTTGCAGCTTCTCTTTCTTATTTTTTACTGGTTACAAATACAAGGTCTTTTTATTTTTTAATTCACTTTTTTATAATAATACCTCTTGTAAGTCTATTATCAAGCTGTGTTATCTCAAGGATAGGAAATAAAAAAAGGCTAACCGATTACATACTGGATTTGGGAATTTTTCTTACTTCTTTTTCCCTATTCACTTCTTTTATTTATATGGGACTAAAACTACATATAAATCCTTAGAGTCATTCTGATTAAAAATAAGTGTTTTATAGCCTCTCAACATCACATATGATAAGTTGCTGGAACCCATGACGTCCATGCTTTCCATAAGATAATTCGGGATGGATATAAATCTTACGACGCTCTCCCGTAGCCATTCCGGATGCTGCTTTCGCAAAACCAAGGATTGTATCTGAAAGATCAAGAGTTATAGGCGAATTAGATAAACGAGTATTTTGCATAATGACTTCCTCGCCATCGCAAAGCTTACTTTCAATAAGGTGAATCTGGAAGTGGTTAGAGTCTGATAAAAGAGGTTGGCCCTTTGAAAGAAGTTCATAATAGAGCTTATGAGGGATTACTTCCACAATATTTCCCTGTTTCGCAACCTTCTCTAAATAGTCCTCGGAAGCTTTCAAATTAAGACGGTTTTGATAAGTGGAAATCTTATCTATCAGAGAAAGCATTTGCTCTTGGCTTTCTTTTTTGGGAAAAGGCTTTTTTTTACCTGATTCAAGGTCCTTCAAATTTTCTAAGACTTCTTCAAAATCATAGAAAGGACTATATTGAGCTAATTGTTTCCAAAATATATTAGCTAAGCCAAGAGAAATTTGATGAACCTCTTGCTCGTTCAAAACCGAGGCTATTTGAGGATTAGCATTATTTGGTTTAGGACTAGAAAGTACGTAATAAATGCAAATAGGCAACAATAGCAAAACAGAAAAGATCATTTTTTTCATGATACTAGCCTTGATAAAATGATTTCTAAAAATTGTTCCGAAAAATAAATCTCCACTAGCTTCTCCCGAATCTTATCATAGGACTTTTGCTTTGACTTAACTTCTTGATCTTGGGCTGATCCCATATATTTTGGTATTTTTATTGGAGATAGAACCTCTTCCCTTTGTGTAAGACGTATCGATTTCAAATTATTCGAGAGGTCATTAAGCTGTTTAATTTTATCGGGAACTTTAAATTCCCTAAAATTGTGTGATCTAAAGGAGTTGAATTTTTTATCTTCTAGCCCTGATAGAATAGCTTCTTTATTTTTAGGATTGAGTTCATCGATTGCAAAAGGAGCACTTATAAAAGCGTTAATTAAATCGTATTTGTCTTTAAATCTTTTAACACTTACTTCGTCATAGCCAAGAAGCAGCCCTAAAGCTTGGTAATAAAGAGGCCTATCAACCTCCAATTCCAATACAGAAGTCGGAAAAACAAGAAATGAATTTATCCGATCCGGTCCTCCAAAAACCTCATTCATCAAAGGCTGATGTGTATCATAAAGAGTTTCGACCTTTGGTTTATGATACAAGACAAAGCCAATTATGTTATAATCTGCTGTCACATAATCCAGTAAAACAAAGGTTTTTGATGAAAAAAGGGATTTATATTTTTGCCACACAAGCCACCCTTTATGAAGGTTTGCAAAAGTGTTAAGTGTCTCTTGGGTAAACAAAAATCCAAGTTCTAGATCCACATAAAAATCAGAGCAAGCAAGCGGCTTGTCTCCAAAAAGTGTGTAACCAAAGTCGCCATCAGCCATAAGTTGCCTGAATAAAGATTCCAAGTCTTGTCTATCTTCAATAGGCATATGTTTAAGGATGTTTTGAATATTTGTTATGTGTGGTCTATCTTCGTTGAAACCAAGAGCCATCCATGGCAAGAAAATAGCCATGAACATCAATTTCATGGCATGCCGACTATATTTGGGCCATATGTGGTTAATTTTTTTCAAGAGGTAGGACATAGTCACAATTTTCGCAATAAGGAAGACTCCATAATTTATTTTTATTTTCACATCTTGGACAAACCCAATAACCAACCCCACATTCATAATCCACAAGTAGAATTGAATTTAAGTCCAACTGCTTTAGTTCTTCGGTAATTGAGTCTTCAATTATGCCTGCATGGCTGTAATTAGTGAATAGGCAGAGAGAAAATAAAAACAAAGAAAGTAGATATTTCATAAATTTATCCTTTTGAGATGTCAAAGTTTGCTTTTTCATTGGAGGGATCAAACAGAAAATTTAATTTGAAGTTAGTTTTGAATCAAGTTAAAAAGTTCTCAGGGCTAATTAGTTGAAGCAGCCCTATCTTTCAACAACCATTCAACTAAAGACCCTACGCAAGCTCAATTGAATCAACTTGCATAGGATTTATGGTTTGCCTAAGGTCTGATAATAATAGTGATCGGAGCACTTTCTTCGTCAGAAGAATTAAACGCAGTAACCGAATAGCTGTAGGAAACTCCCTTCTTTCTATTGTGGTCCTGATAAGAAAGTGTGGAAGCTGGAACGCTTGCGATTCTCTGACCATCGCGATAAATAAAATAGCCGATGACATCGAGTGAAGGACTTGCACCCCAAGTCAATTGGTTATAGAGTTCGTATTGGGTTGCAAATTCATTTTTCTTTTGCTTGCCTTGAAGATCTGAGGGGGGTTCCACATCAATTGGGAAGCCCATAAAATCTAGCTGCACAAAAGTTGGGTTTCCGATGGGTAGATAAGAGAGCGTATAATTCGGAGTAGGCCCTGTAAACGTGACGAGATCAAAAGCGCCTGTAATACCGGAAGAGGTTAGAATTGTATAGGTTCCGGGAGGAGCGTTAGGATCTAGATCAATCTCAAGGGTGCCGGCTAAGGATGCGGGGCCTGTGACATTAACGTCTGAATGGCTCAAGGAATCGATTTCAATATGGACAAGACTTCCAAGAGATCCGGGCGAGGCGGAATTTAACGCCAAACTGCCAAGCGTGAGCGTGCTTCCGGCGTCCGGAGAAATTGCCCCTGAATTGGCAAAAACATTACCGGTTATAGTCCCGACTCCGCTAAGTGTTCCTCTCTGCTCGCTAAAGCTAGTGTTTCTGCAAACGAAAATCGACGCTTGGTCGATGAGCCCATTCACTTTAAAGTTAGCATTATTGATCATGATGGACCCTTGATAGTCAGTGCTGCCATTGTAAATTACTGTTCCATTTCCTCGAACATTGACGCTTGTTCCCCCTCCGCCAAAAGAGGTGTCATCCACAAAAGAGACTCCCTCACCAAGCGTTAAAAGATCTAAAACATCGGCCGAAAGAAAGGTTAGAGAAGAACCGGTTCTTAAGAAGATGCTATTTCCAAGAGCTGATCCGCTCAAACCGTCTTCTCCCCCTCCGATACCGCCGGGTCCCCGGGAGAACCTGCTTGTGTCGTATTGTTGGATGTATTGAAAATAGTCGGTATTCCAGGAATGGCTTGTATGGTGAAATTCAAATTGCTATCCAAAAAGACAGCCGCGCCAAGACCGCTGCCGCCGCCGCCTCCTCCTCCTCCAAAGCCAGATCCATAGTTATTTGAGCCGTTTCCTCCCATCCCCCCGCCGAGATTCCCTATGTCTACACCTCCTAGCGAGGTCGAACCAGAAGATGGACCCCCTCCTCCACCACCACCTCCGCCAAGGGAATTTCCTCCTTCAGAAGGTGTAACGCCTGATTGATTAACGCCGCCGCCTCCGCCTCCGCCGCCAACACCTCCGGAGCCTCCTTGTACCTTGTAACCGGTATCAGAAGCTCCCGTGCCGGCTCCGCCACCGCCACCGCCCCCATAACCGCCGCTTCCTGCTTCACCGTCGACTGCATTTGTAGTATTCGTTACGACAATACCCCCGCCGCCGGCGCCTGCACCATCGCCACCATTGCCTCCAGAAGGCACAGCACTTCCGCCAGGGGGTAGTGAGCCTTGAGCTTGCATTCCATCCGATCCTAAGCTCCCGCCCCCGCCGCCTCCAGCAACAGGAGAGCCCCCGCCGCCGCCTCCACCGCCTGCACGGACACCTCCCAAATTACCGCCTGCACCGGATCCTGCCGTAATAGAAAGGCCATATCCATTTCCCTCGGCTCCAACTCCATCATCGGCACCCCCGGTTCCAAGGTTTTCAAGCAGGCCTAGGGTAGCTCTTGAGCCAAACCCGCCGCCGCCTCCGCCGCCTCCGCCGCTTGGGTCATCGGTCGAAAGATTGACATTACCGCCATCTCCTCCAAAACCCCCTCCTCCAGCTCCACCGGTGCTTCCTGTAGCGATAATGGAACCTCCATTTCCGCTGAAGCCGCCTCCTCCTGCGCCCCCTTCATTGCCTGTTGAAGAGACGCCAATATAATTTCCTCCATTTCCACCGACAGCCGAGCAATTATTGATAGAGGAGTTGATTAAGGTGATTGCAGGAAACGAACCATTCAAAAATGATTGAGGCGCATAAATAGCCCCGCCTGCCCCCATACCTCCTCCGCCGCCGGAAATACCATCCCCTCCATTACCCCCTCTTGCAGTTAGGTTTTGAAAGATTATGTTTTGGATTGTCACATTTCCCATGGGTATAAAAAATCCGCTGTAAGCGCCGCTATTCCCATCGATTGTGACAGTCGGGATAGCTCCCGGGTTTCCGATAGTGATGTTTACCGGATTTGTGGAATTATTAATAATCGGCAGAATCCCATTAAGTTGAATCGTCATCGGAAAGTCGAAAGTAATCTCATAATCATCAGGGATCAAATTCAAGTCTTGGTTCATTGAATTCAAGCAATAGCGCAAATCACCCGGTTCTCCAAAGCCGCCGGGATTATTGTCTGTACTTAATGTGACATTAAGCGTTGTAACTGCATACAACGAATGGGAGGTGAAAAGAAAAATCCAATGCCTGAGCTTGATCATGAGAGAACCTAACGTAAATTACTTTTTTAGCATCTTAGTAAGTGTAAAAAAAATATTCAATGGCTAAAGGCCGGAAGAAGGGAAAATTCGTTTTTTTGAGCTGTGTAGTTTGGCCTCATCGCAAAGGCAATAGCCGCATATCGAGTTTGGCCGCTTTTTGTAACAATGTGAGGGGTCGGAAAGATAGAAAATTCTGCTAAAAATGTTCCTGGAATTATTAAAATCGAACTTTTTTTAGTCTCACGAGGAAATACCCTTATTGGCGAAAAAAAATCATCTACTGTAAATAATGATTTGTAAGGTGAAAGAAGAAGCGATTGGTTGTCTGTGCTATCAAGAAAAAAGGAGAACACTGTGCCATCGTAATGAGGCCTTAAGACATTATAAGAGGGAAGGTATTTGATTACCTTAAAAAGAACGGGAGGCTCGCCATATTCCGAAGAAAAAATCGTTTCTAAACCTATCTCACTTGCAGCTTGTTGGAAGAGAGTTCCAAATGGATTTTGAATATTTCGGCAAGTATCCAAAAAAAGAGTGATTTCGGGAACTTCATTGAATTCTTTATATCGAGAGCAAACAAATTCATGGAAATGGGTCGAATAATAAAAAGCGATCTGCTTTCTTCCTTCTTTTTCTGACTCGTCGTAAAAGCCAAAAAAATCAGTGGAGTAATAATTTCTCTCTTTTGATCTAATAAACCGTTCTTTTGCGATGTATAATTTTTTTGCCCAACTAGGATTTTTTTGAAGAAATGCGATAAATTCATCAAAATGAGCATAAAGCGAATCAAAGGTTTCCGAGCCTTGTTCCTTATTGCAAATCTCAGAATAACCTAATTGCTTGAATTGCTCTGCAAGTGGATTTGCAGAAAGCGATTGAAAGACAAGAAAACTTAATAAAAATAAGGTCTTAGACATAATCATCAGGCCATCGTATTACTTCCTTTTTGAATTGTCAAATTAAAATTTTTGATAAGAAATCCAAAAACTCTTCCTGGGCGGTTATATAAAAAGGTAACTCAATGTAGCTCTTACTTATCGCTAATCCTGACTATAAAAGGCGTGTATCGAAAGGATAATGGGTTTTACTAGAAATAGCTTAAAAAGGAAAAGCGTGCCAAAAACTAACCTTCAAAAGCTTTACATTGAGCTTATAATCTTTTGAGTTTATCCTTATCTCTTAACAATTAGTCTTAATGTGATTAGAAATGCAGTACATATTAGTTCATGGAGCCTGGCAAGGTGGCTGGTGCTTTGAATTTCTTGCCGAGGAACTTATAAAGCTTGGCAATAAAGTTTCTTGTCTTGACCTTCCGGGTCATGGAAAAAGCCCTTTTCCCCTATCACAAGCCACTTATGAGATTTACTATCACAGCCTCGAAGAAGAGATAAAAAAATTTGATGAGGTCATACTTGTTGCCCACTCCATGTCAGGAATTTTAGCCGCCCCTCTTTTAGATAAACATTCTGATCGTATTTCCCACCTATTTCTCATTTCTGCCTTTGTCGCTCAAAAAGGCCAATCGCTTTTAGATGTAGCCATAGCCGGAGGCCCTTCAGAAATTCCTAACCTCCTAATCACCGATGAAGAAAATCAAACACAAAGCTTGGATCTTATCAAAGCAAGAGAAGCACTTTTTCATGATTGTCCTGAAGAGCTTGCTGATTGGGCTATTCAAAGATTGCAAGCAAATCCCATAGCTCCTTTTATAACGCCTGTAAATTGGGTTGATTCCGGCAAAACTAAAGAAAAAAGAACCTATATTGTTTGCGAAGATGACAGAGATGTGCACCCTTCCACACAACTTAATATTCTTAAAAATTATCCATGCCTCGTCATCCCTTTTAAATCCGGTCATTTTCCCTTTCTTTCCAAACCAAAAGAGCTTGCAGAAATTTTAAATTCTCGGGATGAATCGCAAAGAAATTAATTTTGCTTAATTGAATTAAAAGTTTTTCTTTTATTTTTAGTTTAATTTTTTAACACTGGCGTAAAGCTACCTTGAAACAAGGCTAAGTTACAAGTTATTATTCTGTAACTAATTAGTGAAGATGATGAGTAATTTTACAATTGAAAAAGCTAGTTTAAAAGAAATGGATTTCCTACTAGCCCAAGCTAGAAATGAAGGATGGAACCCGGGGTTATCTGATGCTTCAGCTTTCTATAGCACAGACCCAAATGGCTTTTTTATTGGAAAGCTTGATGGGGAAAAAATCGGCTGTATTTCCTCCGTTGCTTATGACGCCAACTATGGGTTTCTTGGATTCTATATCGTTATTCCGAAATACCGGGGAAAAGGCTACGGCTTGAAGCTTTGGAATCATGCGATTTCTCATCAAGAAACAAGATCGATTGGTTTAGATGGAGTCGTAGCCCAGCAAGATAATTATAAAAAATCGGGATTTAGGTTCTTTTATAATAATATTCGTTATGGTGGAAAAGTTAAAGGATTGGAAAGCAAGGAGCTAATACCCATAAATGAAACCTTTTTTCAAGCTATTATAGATTTTGATGAACCCATTTTTGGAGCTAATAGATCTCATTTTCTAAAGGCTTGGTTTCAAATGCCCAATTCTTGGGGCTATGCCAAAAAAATTTCGGGCAGCCTGACAGGGTATGGGTGGATTCGGAAATGCCATAGCGGCTTTAAGATTGGTCCCCTTTACGCACACGATCAGGAAACCGCAAGAGAGATTTTTCTAGCTCTAGCAGATCGATCTCATAATTCAGAAATTTTTTTAGATGTTCCTCAGCCAAATGAAGAAGCAATCGGTCTTGCAGAAGAATCTGGGATGAGAGCTGTTTTCGAGACAGCTCGAATGTATAAAGGAATCCCCCCAAAGCAAGAATTAAAAAAAGTATTTGGAGTTTCGACATTTGAGCTCGGTTAAATTTTTAATGTGAGCTAAAAAAACAAAAGATAAGTATACTTAAAGACATTTAACAAGTTTAATTTTTGAAAAATGCCAAAGTATAAGCCCAATAAAATATGGATTGACGCAGATTCCTGCCCAAAGGCCATTAAAGAAATCGTTTTTAAATCAAGCCAGCGTTTGAAAATAAAAATAATACTTGTTGCAAATGAGTATCAATACATTCCCGAAAGCGATCTTATCGAATTGATTGTGGTACACAAAGGTTTTGATGCCGCAGATCAACATATTATTGATCAGGTCGAGATTCATGACATCGTCATCACACAAGATATTCCCCTAGCCTCAGAAGTTTTGAAAAAAAAAGCAATTGCCCTAAACCCTCGTGGCGAAATCTACAATGAAAATAATATAGGCACGATTCTATCGCTGCGCGATATTATGAAAGAGTTTCGTGACGCCGGAACGATTACGGGGGGGCCTGCAGCGTTCGGACCCAAAAATATTAAACAATTTGCCGACTCTCTAAATAAATTGCTTTCGTAAATTTAAAGTTTAAATTTAAAAACTTTATCCATTCTTCCCGATCAACCTCTTTAACTTTACTCAATAAAAAAATAATAAACTATTTTTAAATAGTTATAGTTTCAATAAAGTAAAAAATAATTAATTTTAATATTAACTGTTATTATTTCTCGAAATGCAATAAAATACATTATTTACTAATAAGCAGGACTATGTAATATGCAGACAAACTATGTTGCCAACACACTTGTTCAAGAAAATTTTAGATCACGCACCAATCCTTTTGTATGTAATCTTGAGATAGACAGCACGGGTTTTCACTATAATCACTCTCACTCTCAAGACTCCTGCAAAATAGATAAAATACAAAAATGCATGCTTTTTAATCTTCAACAAATAGAGAGCAATCGTTACTCGTCTGCAGTTGTAAGAGATTTGCGTTCTATATATGAGATGGATAAGAAAAGAGCTGAGTCGCTGGTTTATTTGGAAGCTCAACAAAACGATAATTTAAGAATAGTTTCAGGAGAACCATCGGCAACTCAAGAAGCTTCCAAAACAGCTATTTTAGTAACGGTAGTTCACAAACATTTCCGACCTACAAAAAATCAAAAGCCACACTTGAGATATAAAGTTAAAAAAAATCAATTAGTTGTCCGCCATTTTCATGGGACAGGGACTAATATGGGTGCTAGAGCTATAAGTGAACTAGATAGTTTAATGTCTAGATATTCTAAATGCATCGAGGAAATAAAAGAGGAATTTGAAAAATTAAAAGAACAATACCCCTCCTTAAACCTTACTGAAACACCTTGGAATTCTGATTTGCAAATGATAGAGGTTGTGACTAAGAAAAGAGAAAGAGTTATTGAAAAGATGCCAAAAGAACTTCGGG